>NZ_SOGS01000017.1:0-175747 GCF_004403505.1 Cryobacterium sp. TMT1-2-2
TCCACAATCGGCACTGGCGGGTCCTATTCCTCGACGAAACATACTGGCTGCAACCTCCGGTCGAGACTGATCCCGAGCAAACCCTGATTGCGCTGCCCAGCAAGAACCCGCTCATGCAGCCGCCCCCGCTGCACGATGCGCTCGAAGCGAAGGCGCGCGCCGCGGCGACCGCAGACCGCAGCGCGTTGGGTCATGGCGGTTTCGACAGGCTCGATCAACGAAATGGTGGGGCCCCGAAGACAGGCGCGCGTCCCAGCGATGGCGGTTTCGATGGGATCGCTCCGCGACAGGATGACGAGCCGCTAGAGGACTACCCGCACCACGACTACCGCAACTGAGCCGTCACCTCGCCAGGATCCAACCGGGCCGGCACGGGAGGCAGGCAGACAGGCGTTGGGCGATGGGGGTCTCGACGGGTTCGACCGGCGGATGGTGGCGCCCCGCAGGCTGGGGCGTGTTGGGCGATGGCGGTCCCGACTCGCGGGATCGTGGGGCCCGAGACCGCTGAAGCGGGAGCTTTGATGTGTCACCAAGATTTAGCGTGTTGGAGTGCGAGGGAGTCGTCAGTAGCCGGCAGAAATTGGCCGTTGCCGCAGGGAATCGTCTTGATACCTGGTTTCGCGGGGTCTCCGTTCGAGCACACGGTCGAGGGGGTGTCGGCGTCGTCCACTCGCTGCGTCCCCTCCGCGCCACTGTCCGTAGCGAGCGCCGCTGCTCACCCGGGGCCCTATGAGGCCGGCTCGAGCGTCAGGGTGTTGGTGGCGACGGCGTTGATGGCGGCCGGCGTGAACAGCCACGGACGGGTCTCGTGATCACGCCAGAGTGGCGCCTGGTCGGTGTAGTTGGGGTGGAAGGCATGACCGGATGCCCCGGTGAGATTGATCCAGGTGGAGTCATCGAAATTCTCCAGGCTCACCACCTGCCGCATTGACGGCACCCAGTCCACCTGGTAGCCCTGGGTGGCATCCCAGCCGACCGCGTTGACGACGGCCGACCCTCCGGCGAGCTCGTACGGCCCGCGGTTGAATAACCACTCAAGCGGGGCGATGCCGGACTTACCGAAGCTCTGGTTGGTGAGTTCCAGGGTGTGGATGCTGCCCCACTGCCAGTCCTGCGGGTTGGAGCCCATGAGATCGGCGGCTTCGGCCGCGGCATCCGTCATCACGCGTCGCAGCATGCTCTCTTGGCCAACGGTGCCGTAGGAAGCGTTCGACCACCAGGGGGAGTTTGGCTGGTCGAGAAGGCTCGTGACCACGGAGAACGCGCGGTCGCCACCGGTGAGAGCAGCGCCGTCGTCGATCTTGCCGGTGAAGATATCGTGCAGCAGGGTGCGCCAGATCACGTTGAAGTACGCGGCGGCCGCGCTGTCGACGTCGACCTGGTAGTCCCAGCCGTCGAGCAACTTCTGCGCTTCGGCGGCGTCACCGCTGAGCCGCACCTGCTGCAGCGCCGGAACCAGCGTCGCTGCGATGGCACTGTAATTGTCGCCCTGAATTTCGCTCATCAGTTCGGCTGTCATCGGGGTTTTCGCGGCGATGAGCTCCTGCAGCCGAGCCGTGATCTGGTTCGCCCGATAGCCGAGGTCCCAGTCGGCGGTCAGCAGGTATGGGTAACTCGGGTCGGTGGCGGCGTTATTGGCCGTGACGATGTATCCGCTCGGCGGATTGAACGTGCTGGGCAGGGCGTCAAAGGGGATGTATCCGGTCCAGCCGTACTGGCTGGTCCAGCCGGGAACGGGCAGGGTGCCGTTGCCGCTGGCCCGAATGGGAATGAGCCCGGGCGCCTGATAGCCAATATTTCCGTCGACGTCGGCGTAGGTGAGGTTCTGCGCCGGCACCTCGAACAGGGCGGCCGCGGCGCGAAAACTGGTCCAGTCGGTCGCCTGGTTCAAAGCAAAAATAGCGGATGCCGTGTGCCCCGGCGTGAGCGCCGTCCATTGCAGGGACAGCTCGTAGCTGGTCTGCTCCGCGCCGGCCTCGGCGGCGGGGGCGGGGGCGGGTGTCAGCCCGGTGGCCTCGGGAAAGTCGCTCGCGATCCGCTGGTAGCTGGTGCCGTCGAACCCGCTCAGCAATGGCCCGTGTTCGGTCGAACGAATCTCGATCTTCACGTCGTCACCACCGGCGACGGAGATCTTCTCGTCGCGCAGCAGCAGGGGTTTCGCAACACCGTCGAATTCGTAGTTGTCGCCGGTGACCTTCTCGATGTAAAGGTCGGCGACGTCGGGCCCGAGGTTGGTAAACCCCCACGCGATGCGCTCATTGTGGCCGATGATCACGCCGGGCATGCCGGAGAAGCTGTATCCGGCCACGTCGAACGGGCAATCGGCGGTGATCGACTGGCAGCGTAACCCCACCTGGTACCAGACCGAGGGTAACGCCGGGCCGAGGTGCGGGTCGTTGGCCAGCAGCGGCTTGCCGGTATCGGTGAGGGCGCCGGAGACCACCCAGGAATTCGAGCCGATCTCCCCGCCGGCCGGCCCGAGAAGCTCGGGCACCGACCCGAGATGCGCGCGCAGCTCGGCCAGGGCTCCGGCGTAGGAGTCGACCGAAGCCAGCGCGGCGGGGGCATCCGGTGAATCCGGGGCCGGCTCGGCGGCTCGCGGCGCCCCGGCCGATGGCAGGGTGAGGGCCTGGCTGCCGGTGATGGTGGGATGCTGCGCGGCCGGATAGTCGGGATGCAACTGGCTTACCTCGGTGGGCGTGAGCGTCGTCGAGAGCAGAGCCCGGTCGATTTCGTCGTCGAGGTTGGAGCGCAGGTCCCAGGCCATGGCCTTCAGCCAGGCCACGGAATCAGCCGGGGTCCACTTTTCGACCTCGTACCCGGGGTTTTGGAGGCCCAGCACGGCATACTCCAGCGATAGATCGGCGCCCTGATGGGTGTCGAGGTAGGCGTTCACTCCGTCGGCATAGGACTGGTAATAGCCGAGAGTCACCGGGTCGAGCAGGGCCACTTCCTGCTCGGCGACGGCTCGCCAGCCGAGGGTGCGCACGAACGTGTCGGTACCGATCTGGCTCTCGCCGAACAGCTCCGAGAGCCTGCCGCTCGTGACGTGGCGGCGAAAATCCATCTCCCAGAACCGGTCCTGGGCGTGCACGTAGCCCTCAGCGAGAAACAGGTCGCTCGCCGTCTTCGCGGTGATCTGTGGAATTCCGTACGTCTCGCGCGTGACCGTGACGGCGCTTGAGAGGCCGGTGATCTCGACGTTGCCCGCGAGCGTTGGGAATGACCGCGTGACCGTATAGACACCGAGCCCTGCAGTGACGAGCACCAGGCCGACGACGGTCGCGAGTGCGATCAGTAATCGCCGAACGCGGCGGTGCCCCTTGCTGCGCGGTGCGTCGGTTCCCACGTCACTCCTTCGTGAATCGCGCGTTCCCGTAAGAGCGGATGTACGCTACCCGGATGCTAGCGGAACCCACCGACATCCGCTTGTCAGCACCAGCTCAGGCGTGCAGTGCGGCGTTCAGCGTGATTCCGCTGCCACTGCGGGCGAGCACCTCGACGGCGCCGGAGATGGAGTTGCGGCGAAACAGCAGGTTAGGCACGCCGGAGAGCTCGACCGCTTTCACCGTGGCGAACGTGCCGTCGGTGAGCCGTGGTTCGCCGACGAGCAGAACCTTGGTGCCGGCCGTCACGTAGAGTCCGGCCTCGACCACGCTGTCATCGCCGATCGCGATGCCCACGCCGGAATTGGCTCCGAGCAGCGCGCGCGCGCCGATCGAGATGCGCTGCGTTCCGCCACCTGACAGGGTGCCCATAATGGATGCGCCGCCACCGATATCCGCGCCGTCACCGACCACGACGCCCTGCGAGATGCGGCCCTCGACCATGGAGGAACCGAGGGTGCCGGCGTTGAAGTTGACGAAGCCCTCGTGCATCACCGTGGTGCCGGGGGCGAGGTGGGCGCCGAGCCGCACGCGGGAGGCATCCGCTATTCTCACGCCGGTCGGAACGACATAGTCAAGCAGCGGTGGAAATTTGTCGACGCCGCTGGCCTGAATGCCGGCGCGCTGCAGGGTCGGGCGCAGGCGGGCGAAATCGGCCGGCACCATGGGACCGGCGTTGGTCCACACGACGGTGGGCAGAAAAGCGAAGATGCCGTCGAGGTTGATGCTGTTCGGCAGAACGAGGAGGTGCGAGAGCAGGTGCAGCCGCAGGTAGGCATCCGACGTGCTGGCTGGTGCCGCGCCGAGGGTGATTTCCACCGTGACGGCTTCAAGGCGTACCGC
The DNA here is from genome assembly GCF_004403505.1 of Cryobacterium sp. TMT1-2-2. Classification (NCBI taxonomy): domain Bacteria; kingdom Bacillati; phylum Actinomycetota; class Actinomycetes; order Micrococcales; family Microbacteriaceae; genus Cryobacterium; species Cryobacterium sp. TMT1-2-2. Next base: position 4,230 of record NZ_SOGS01000017.1, read on the forward strand.
GCGGCGGGCGTCGTCGCCAGCCGCTTCGCTCAATTCCGCCGGAACGATCCAGCGATCGCGGCCGGTCGGCAGCGCGCCGAGTACCGGGGTGGGAAACCAGGTATCCAGCACGGTGCCGTCGGTGGCGACGGTGGCGAGGCCGTATCCCCAGGCCTGGGTCGGTGTGGCAGGAGCGTTTTCGGAAACTACGGAGGGCATACCTCTAGATTAGTAGGGTGACTTCTAGACTTCCGGCCCCAGCAAAAACCACCGTGCTCGACCTGACAGCGACGTCAATCGAACTGACAAGACAAATCTGCGACCTGGAGTCGGTGTCGGGCAATGAGACCGCGCTCGCCGACGCGATCGTGGCGGCGCTTCACGGTTTCGACCACCTCGAGATCATTCGCGACGGCGACACCGTCGTCGCCCGCACCAACCTGAATCGTGCCCAGCGCGTCGTCATCGCCGGCCACATCGACACAGTGCCGCTCAACGACAACCTGCCCACCCGCTACGAGATCATCGACGGCACCGACTACCTCTGGGGCCGCGGCACCGTCGATATGAAGGCCGGCGTGGCCGTACAGCTGAAGCTCGCCGCCGAACTGACCGACCCCGGGGTCGACGTGACCTGGATGTGGTACGACCACGAAGAGGTCTCCGACGAGCTCAACGGCCTCGGCCGGCTTGCCCGCAACCGTCCCGACCTGTTCGCTGGCGACTTCGCCATTCTCGGCGAACCGACTCGAAGCCAGATCGAGGGTGGCTGCAACGGCAACCTGCGCGTGGAGATTCGCACCTTCGGTCTGCGATCGCACTCGGCGCGCAGCTGGGTCGGCGAGAACGCCATTCACAAGGCCGCCCCGATTCTCAACATTCTGGCCGGTTACACGGCCCGCGAGGTCGAGGTTGAGGGCCTGGTCTACCGCGAAGGGCTGAACGCGGTCGGCATTACCGGCGGCGTCGCCGGCAACATCATCCCCGACGAGTGCATGGTGCACGTCAACTACCGTTTCGCCCCCAGCCGCAGCGCCGACGAAGCCGTCGCCCACTTGCGTGAGCTGTTCGCCGGCTACGACCTCACCGTAGTCGACCGTGCCGAGGGCGCCCGGCCCGGCCTCGACGCCCCGCTCGCCCGGGAATTCCTGAACGCTGTCGGCGGTGTCGCTACGCCCAAGTACGGCTGGACCGACGTCGCCCGCTTCTCCGCGCTCGGCGTTCCGGCCGTCAACTACGGTCCCGGCGACCCGCTCAAGGCGCACGCCGACGACGAACGCGTCGCCGTGGCCGAGATCACGGCCTGCGAGAACGGCCTGCGCGCCTGGCTGAGCGCATCCGTTCGTTAACGCAGCGACAGAACAATGACTGAGCGGATGCTCCGCCCCCGCAGGCAGACCGCGCCCCGGTCGCGCGCCCGGCGGCTGCCGGCGGCCTGGCACGCCCGCTACCGGCTGACCCCGTGGTGGGGCAAGGTCGTCGTGGTCTGGGCGCTGTCACGCCTGGTCACGACAAGCCTCATCCTGGTGCTGGCGAGCGTACAGGGCCCCAACGCGTGGACCGGTGCCAGCCCGACATACACCGATTTCGCGACCATGTGGGACGGTCGCTGGTACAACATCGTCGCGGCGGTCGGTTATCCCAGCGTGCTGCCGCTCACCGATGGGGGACAGATCGGCGAGAATGCCTGGGCGTTCATGCCGGGCTATCCGGTGGTGGCCCGGCTGATCATGGAACTGACCAATTTTCCGTGGGCGCCGGTGGCGGTGTTCGTGTCGGTCGCTTTCAGTCTCGGCACCGCCCTGCTGTTCTACCGCCTCATGGCGCGGGTGCAGTCGCCGGCGACCGCCCTGTTCTCGGTGGTGCTGTTCTGCGTTGCCCCGCTGTCGCCGATTCTGCAGTTCGCCTACGCCGAGTCGATGTACCTGTTCTTTCTTACCCTCGCCCTCTACCTGCTGCTCGAGCGCCGCTACTGGCTGCTGTTCCCGGTGATCGCGGTGATGGCCCTCACCCGGCCGAGCGGACTCGCATTTGCCCTCGCCCTCGGGCTGCACGTGATCTACCGCTTCGTCACGCGCCGCCGCGACCCGTTTTCCGTCGCCGAGCGGATGCTGGCGGCCTCCGTTGCCGTCTTCAGCGCGCTGATGGGACTGGCCTGGCCGATCGCGGCCTGGGCCGCCACCGGCGACCTGATGGCCTACACCGACACCGAGTTGGCGTGGCGGGCACCGTACATCGGCTATGTGGAACTGGTTCCGTTCACGGCCTGGTTCCAGGGCGGCGCCTGGTGGCTCGGTAGCCCGTGGGGCATCGTGGTGGTCACCGCCCTCATCCTGACCTTCGCCGTGCTGCTGTTCACGCCCGCAGTGCGGCGGCTCGGCGTGGATCTGCGGCTGTGGGTGGCCAGTTACGGGCTGTACCTGCTCGCCGTATTCTTTCCGCAATCGAGTACGTTCCGGCTGCTCATGCCGATGTTTCCCTTGCTCGGTGCGGCCGCGCTACCGCGCAGCCGCATCTATCGAGTGTCGATCGTTCTGCTCTTCGTGGCCGGCCAGTGGGGCTGGCTGTTGATCTGCTGGGGCGTCGATGGTTACGACTGGACTCCGCCGTAAGAAGCCTGATCTGACACTGAGTCCGACCCTAATTTACGTCTCGGGCCGAGATAGTCGATAATGGGTATACAAAGACGAATGGAAGGGGAGTTCATGGCGGCCATGAAGCCACGTACCGGAGACGGTCCAATGGAGGCTGTAAAAGAGGGGCGCCTGATCATCGTGCGTGTACCGCTCGAAGGTGGGGGTCGGCTCGTTGTCTCCGTCAACGACGCCGAGGCCAAGGAACTTCACGATGCACTTGCCGGGGTTGTCGCTGCGGCGAAGTAGCCTCGTGTTCCTATAGTTAGTACACCAGAACGGCCACGCAGGTATTGCGTGGCCGTTCTGGTGTATCTGGGAACGTTCTAGGCGCGCAGCTTGGTGATCTGCAGCAGCCCGTCGCCGACCGGGGACAGCGCGCTGATCACGGCGCTCGATGCGGCGATCTCGGTCAGCAGAGTGCGAAACCCGGTCGCGACATCGTCGCGCTGAGCCGGGTCGGCCACCCGTCCGCGCCACAGCGCGTGCGCGACGAGCACCGTGCCGCCCGGACGGGCCAGGCGCAGTCCGTGTTCGACGTACTCGATGACCGACTGTGGGTCGGCGTCAATGAACACAATGTCGTAAGAATTCTCGTTCATGCGGGGCAGAACCTCGCCGGCCTTGCCCGTGATGAGGCGCACCCGGTTCGCCGGAATCTTCGCTTCGATGAAGTTCGCCCTCGCGTGCTGCAGATGGTCGACCTCGGTATCAATCGAGGTGAGAGTTGCGCCGGGAGCTCCGGTCAGCAGCCAGATCCCCGAAACTCCGGCCCCGGTACCGACCTCGAGGATGCTGCGTGCCCCGGTGGCCGCCGCCAGAACGGCCGATTGCGCCCCCACCGAGGGCGGAATGGCATCGATCCCCAACTCGAGGGATTGCTGGCGCGCCTTGGCGATAGCTTCGGACTCCACGACACAGTCGTCGGAGAATTTCCAGTTCAGTTCAATGTCAGACACAAATAACTCCAGTAGATGATTAGGTCAAGACTAGGGCCGGGGCGCGTGTGGTCTGTGGATGCCTCGCCGGGCAGTTACTCTAAGGACATGTTTGGGCTGACGTTCGAGAAGATTCTTCTGATCGGGATCATCGCTGTCTTCTTGCTCGGCCCCGACAAACTACCGCACTACGCCGCGCAGCTCGCTCGCCTCGTGCGCCAGTTGCGCGATATGGCCAACGGGGCCAAAGACCGCATGCGCGATGAAATGGGTCCGGAGTTCGACGATCTGGACTGGAAAAAACTGGACCCGCGCCAGTATGACCCGCGTCGCATCATCCGGGAAGCCCTCGCCGACGAAGACCCGTTCAAGGAACAGTCCGCAACGATTTCTCGCGCCGAACCCAACCCGGAGGGTGCATACCTGAAACGTAAGCGGGCACGGGAGGCGGCCCTGGCCGCGCTCGAACCGGCCCCGTTCGATACTGAAGCCACGTAGTTCCGGTCTGAAGGAGTCTCGATGTCGAAAACGCCTACAACCGTTCTGCGCGTCAAGAAGAAGGTCTACGAGGCCGAACTGGCCCGCCTGCAGGCCGAACTGGTCACGATGCAGCAGTGGGTGAAGGCATCCGGTGCCCGTGTCGTGGTGATATTCGAGGGCCGCGATGCCGCGGGTAAGGGCTCGGCGATCAAGCGCATCACCGAATACCTGAACCCCCGCGTCGCACGCATCGTCGCCCTGCCGATGCCCACCGAACGTCAGCGCGGCCAGTGGTATTTTCAGCGGTACATCGAGCACCTGCCATCGACCGGCGAGATCGTGCTGATGGACCGCTCCTGGTACAACCGGGCCGGCGTCGAACGGGTCATGGGCTACTGCACGAGTGATGAATATCGCCGGTTTCTGCACCAGGCACCGTTGTTCGAGCGGATGCTGGTCGAAGACGGAATCCTGCTGGTCAAGTACTGGTTCTCGGTGTCTGACCTGGAGCAGGAACGACGTTTTCGGTCACGCCTGAACGACCCGATGCGGCGCTGGAAGCTCTCCGAAACCGACGTGCTGTCGATCACTAAATGGGTCGACTATTCCAAGGCGAAAGACGAGATGTTCGTGCACACAGACATCGCCGAAGCGCCCTGGTGGGTGGTGGAGAGTGAAGACAAGCGTTCGTCCCGGCTGAACGTGATCAGCCATCTGCTCTCGCTCGTGCCGTACGAGAAGATCGACCCGCCGAAGGTGCACATTCCGCCGCGTCCGCCGGACTCCGACTACGAGCGGCCGCCGCGCGAGGAGAACCACCAGGTTCCCGACCACGCGGCGACGCTGGTCAAGCCGAAAGAGTAGGCGCTAACGCGGCGTGAGCCCGAGGCTGAGGCCGGCCAGGCCACGCGCACGGGTTTTCATGCTGTGGGCCAGCGCCAAAATGGCGCGGGCTGCGGGGTCGTCGGGCGCGCCGAGCACAACCGGCAGTCCGTCGTCGCCGCCGGTGCGCAGGGCCAGGCTGAGCGGAACCTGCGCGAGCACCGGTACCGGTGTCTCCTGACCGACCGAGAGCCGCCTGGCCACTTCGGCGCCGCCGCCGGAACCGAACAGTTCGAGCAGGCTGCCGTCGGGCTGCACCAGGGCGGACATGTTCTCGATCACGCCGTAGACGCTTTGCCCGGTCTGGCGGGCCACGATTCCGCTGCGCTCCGCCACATCGGCGGCCGCCGCCTGCGGGGTGGTGACAACGATGACCTCGGCGTGGGGGAGCAGCTGGCCGACCGTGATGGCGATGTCGCCGGTTCCTGGCGGTAGGTCGAGCAGGAGTACGTCGAGGTCGCCGAAGTACACGTCGGTAAGGAACTGCTTGATCGTGCGGTGCAGCATCGGGCCGCGCCACGCGACCGCGGCCGACTTGTCATCGATGAACATGCCGATCGAGATGACCTTCACGTCGTGCGCGATCGGCGGCAGAATCATATCGCCGACCTGGGTCGGCTTCACCGCGAGCCCGTCGTGCACGAGGCCGAGCAGGCCGGGAATGCTGAAGCCGTGCACGTCGGCATCCACGATGCCCACCCGCAGTCCTTCGCCGGCCAGTGCCACCGCCAGGTTCGCGGTGACGGTGGACTTGCCCACGCCGCCCTTGCCACTCGTGATCGCGTAGACGCGGGTGAGTGACTCCGGGCCGAACTGCACGCTGCGCTCCACCTGGCCGCCGCGCAGCTTCTCGGTGAGCGCGGTGCGCTGCTCGCGGGTCATGATCGCCACCTCGACGCTCGCCAGGCCGACCCCGGCCACCGACTCGGCGGCGGCCAGAACGTCGCTCTCAATGCGCGCTGCGGCCGGACAACCAGCAATGGTCAAGCGGATGCCGACGCTCACCCGCCCGGTCTCGCTCACCGTCACCCCCGACACCATGTCGAGGTCGGTGATGGGTTTGCGAATCTCCGGGTCGGTCACCCGGGCCAGGGCGGTGAACACGCGGGCGCGGATGCTGTCGGGCGTTGAACTCAGTGGGGCAGGAGTCATGCGGTGGGGCGGCTTTCGTTGGTGATGTCGGAGCCTGTGGGTTCATCCAGGTGACTGCGTTCATCACTGCGCTCATCCAGGTGTTCGAGCAACGCACGCAATTCGGCGCGAATGAAATCCTTCGAGGCCATGTCCTTGATCGCGATGCGCAGGGCCACGACCTCGCGGGCGAGGTACTCGGTGTCGGCGAGGGTGCGTTCGGCCCGCTGCCGGTCCTGTTCGAACTGCACCCGGTCGCGGTCGTCCTGCCGGTTCTGAGCGAGCAGGATCATCGGCGCGGCATAGGACGCCTGCATCGACAAAACCAGGGTCAGCGCGATGAACCCGAGTGCCACGGAGTCGAAGCGCCAGGCCACCGGAGCGAGGGTGTTCCAGGAGATCCAGGCGACGGCGAACAGGGTGAGCCCGAGCAGAAACCACGGGGTGCCCATGCCGCGGGCGATCGCCTCGGTGAAGCGTCCGAACCGGTCCCGACTGTGTCCGCTCCGATTCAGCCCAACGATGTTGCTCGTCCGCAGGCCCTTGGGGGCGTCCAGGCGCAGGTCGGCGCGGTTATTGCGGGCCACGAGTCGTCCTTTGCGCTCCGGGCAGTATTGGTATGGTGATGCTGCCGGTTCGGCGGTTATTGCGGGCCACGAGCTGTCCTTTGCGCTCCGGGCAGTATTGGTATGGTAATGCTGCCGGTTCGGCGGTTATTGCGGGCCACGAGTCGTCCTTTGCGCTCCGGGCAGTGGAATGCTGCCGGTTCTCAGTTCGCTGCGGGCTGCGGCCCGGCGGCGCACATCATCATTGCCGTCGTGGCTGCGCCAGTCGTCGGGCAGCAGGTAGTCGAGCACGTCATCAATCGTCACCACCCCGACCAGTCGGTAGTTCTCGTCGACCACGGGCACCGACACCAGGTCGTAGCTCGCCAGGATACGGCTCACTTCGGCGGCCGACGTGTCGGCGGTGACCGGGTCGAGTCCGGCGTCGAGCAGCGTGCCGAGGCGTTCGTGGGGCGGGTAGCGCAGCATCCGCTGAAAATGCACCATGCCGAGGAAGCGGCCGGTGGGAGCTTCGTAGGGCGGCAGGGTCACGCAGATCGCCGCGCCGAGCGCCGGGGCGAGGTCGTGCCGACGGATGCGCGCGAGTCCTTCGGCGACGGTGGCGTCGGCTGAAACAATGATCGGTTCGGTCGTCATGAGCCCGCCCGCGGTGTCGGGGGCGTAGGAGAGCAGAAAGCGTACGTCTTCGGCTTCTTCGGGCTCCATCAGGTCGAGCAGCTGTTCGCCGCGCTCCTCTGGCAGCTGGGCGATGAGGTCGGCGGCGTCGTCGGGCTGCATCTGGTCGAGCACGTCGGCGGCGCGGGCGTCGCCGAGGCTGGTCAGAATGCCGACCTGGTCGGTTTCGGGCATCTCTTCGAGCACGTCGGCGAGGCGATCATCCGGCAGTTCACCGGCTACCTCGAACATGCGCTCGCGCGGCAGGTCGAGCAGGGTGTTGGCAAGGTCGGCGGGCTTGAGGTCGGAGTAGGTCGCGATGAGGTGTTCGGCGGATTGCGCCTGGCCCTTGGTTTCTTTTTCGCGTACCTCGGCCCAGGTGGCGAAGGTCGTGACGCCCTTGACGAACGGTGAGGCGCTCGTTTTGGGGCGGCGCACGAACAGTTGGCTGATGGCCCAGTCCGCCTCCGTGCCCTCCTTGATCGCGACGTCTTCAATAGTGGCTTCGCCGGAACCGTCGGTGAAGAGCACCTTGCGGCCGAGTAATTCGGCGATGACGCGCACCTCGCCGCCGCGCTGTTCGTAGCGGCGCACGTTGATCAGGCCGGTCGTGATGATCTGGCCGCTGCCGATGCTGGTGACCCGATTGATCGACACGAACACGCGGCGTTTGCCCGGTATCTCCACGATCAGGCCGACAACGCTGGGCGGGTCGTTTTTTCGATACACCACGAGAACATCGCGCACCTTGCCCACGCGGTCGCCCGCGGGGTCGAAAACGATGCACCCGGCCAGTCGGGCAACAAAAACTCTGGTGGCACTCACACTATAAATGTAGGCCACTGGCCTGATAATGGTGGCCCGGCACGAAGGGTTCATTTTCGCTGAACGACCACTCAGCCCCGCAGTCCGGCCGTCATGAAAGAATGGGGTCATGAGCAACCAGAGCCTTTTCTCCCGACGCCGCCCGGTGCTGCCCCCCGTGTTGCCGCGCGGGGAGGTGCTCGCCACCTACAGCACGTACGCTGACGCGCAGGCCGCCGTCGACACGCTGGCGAAGGCCGATTTTCCGGTGAAACAGCTCTCGATCGTGGGCAACGACCTCAAGAGTGTTGAGCGGGTGACCGGCAAACTGACCTACGGCCGGGTCGCGCTCGCGGGGGCGGCATCCGGTGCCTGGCTCGGAATCTTCTTCGGCATCCTGTTCTTTCTGTTCTCGCCGACCGGATCGAGCCTGCCGTTCGTGTTCGCCGCCCTCATCATGGGCGCCGGGTTCGGCATGCTGCTCGGGATCGCGAGCTACGCCATCAACCGGCGTCGGCGTGACTTCACCTCGACCATGCAGGTCATCGCGACCAGTTACCAGATCATCGTCGATCCCGAGCTGGTACACCGTGCCCGCAACCTGTTGGGCGAAGAGCCCCCGGCACCCGTCACTCCCTCTGAATAGTCACGCGAGAGCGCAAAAAGTGCCCGATTGAGATTCTCAAACGGGCACTTTTTGCGCTCTCGCGAACCGGTTAGCGCTTGGACGCCGCCAACCACGCCTCTACGTCGGTGGCGGTTCGGGGGATCGCGGCCGAGAGGTTTTCGGCACCGGTCTCGGTCACCAGGATGTCGTCTTCGATGCGCACGCCGATGCCGCGGAATTCGGCCGGAACGGTGAGGTCGTCGGGCTGAAAGTACAGGCCGGGTTCGATGGTGAAGACCATGCCCGGTTCGAGTACGCCGTCCATGTACATGTCGCGGCGGGCCTGCGCGCAGTCGTGCACGTCGATGCCGAGATGGTGGCTGGTGCCGTGCACCATGTAGCGGCGGTGCTGGCCGTTCTCTGGCTGCAGGGCCTCGTCGGCGGAGACCGGAAGCATGCCCCACTCGGCGGTGCGGCGCGCGATGACGTTCATTGCCGCAGCGTGCACGTCGCGAAACACCACGCCGGGGAGAACGACGGCGAAGGCGGCATCCGCTGCTTCACGAACGGTCTCGTAGACCAGACGCTGCACGTCGGTGTAGACGCCGTTGACCGGGAGGGTGCGGGTGATGTCGGCGGTGTAGTAGCTGTCGAGCTCAACGCCGGCGTCGATGAGAATCAGGTCGCCGGGGGCGACGACGCCGTCGTTGCGGGTCCAGTGCAGGATGCAGGCGTGCGGGCCGGACGCGGCGATGGTGTCGTAGCCGACCGTGTTGCCGTCGCTGCGCGCCCGGGTGTTGAAGACGCCCTCGACCAGGCGCTCGCCGCGGGCGTGCTGGCTCGAACGCGGCAGGTCGGCGATGACATCGTCGAAGCCGCGCGCGGTCGCGGCGACGGCGAGGCGCATCTGCGCAATCTCGTAGGCATCCTTCACCAGGCGCAGTTCGGAGACGTCGCGGGCCAAGCCGGCGTCGGGCTCGTGCTCAGCGTTGATCTCGATGCTGAACGGGGAATCGGTGGCGTTGCTGCCGAGTACCCGTTCCGCGGCGAAGCGCAGGCGCGCTTCGTCGACCTGCTCGGTGAAGGTCGGGTCGGCCTCCCGCAGCACGAGGGTTTCGCTGTCGACGGCGTTCAGCACTCCGGCGAGCTCGGCGATGCCGCGCACATCGAGAGCCAGATCGCTCGCGACCTGGGCCACCGATGGGCGCGGGCCGATCCAGAATTCGCCGATGTCGGGGTTGGCGTAGAACTCGTCGGAGTCGCGGCCGGCTCGTTCCCGAAAGTACAGTGTGGCGTCGTGGCCGGCATCCGTCGGTTCGAGCACGAGAACGGCGCCGGGTTCGCTGTCGCTGCCCCAGCCGGTGAGGTGCGCGAAGGCGGAGTGTGCACGAAAGGCGTAGTCGGTGTCGTTGGAGCGCTGCTTCAATCGGCCGGCCGGAATGATCAGGCGCGCTCCGGGGTACTGGGCAGAGAGCCGTGCACGTCGGGCGGCGGCGAAGGGCGCCTGTTCGCGGGCGGGCGGCAGCACGTCGGTGCGATCGGCCCAGCCGCTCGCGATGAACGATTTGAAGCCGGTAGATCCCGGTGTGGTCGAACGGTTCTCGTTCGAGCGCACGGGTGGAGTCAGAGCAGCGGGAATAAAAGCGGAAGCAGTGGTATCAGCCATTGCACCATTGTCGCACCGCACTCTGGGCGGCGGCCGATCACCGTGGCGCAGATACTGCGATGACCGGATGCCGGTGCCTGCGCGGTCTACGCGGCCGGTGTGAGCGTGGCCACGATCGGCCGGTGATCGCTGCCGGCACCGTCGAGCGACTCGATCACCTGCAGCGCGCTCACGTGCCAGTTCGGGGTAGCCATGACGTGATCGATGGGGCCGCCGAGCAGCGCGGGAACGCTGGTGGGCCAGGTGCCGACGGCCGCTGCGCCGGCCGATAGCGCGGCATCCCCGCAATTTCCGAGAACAGCGTCCGGCGCACCGGCGCGGCCGGCCATGTGATCGAGGGTCGAGTTGAAATCGCCCGCCATGATCACGTTGTCGGCCTGACACTGGGTGGCGAGCCAGTCGAGGTCGCTGCGCCAGTTCGACATTTCATACTGGATCGGGGCCACGGCATGTACGGCCACGATGGTCGGTCCGCTGCCGTCCACCGGTTTGGCGACAACGGTCGGCAGCACGTTGGTGTTGCCGGGCGGGCCGGACCCGGCCGCGTTGCTCACGGCGTACTCGCCGAGGTCCGGACTGATCAGCAGGGTGGTGGAACGAGCCTTCGACACCAGATCGAAGGCAAGTGTGTGCACCCACATGGGCCGGCCGGCGTCGCGCATGAGTTCGGCGATCAGGACACCGGTCGCCTCTGTGGTTTCGGGCAGGGTGACGATATCGGCATTCTGAGCCACCGCTTCCGCGGCGATGACCGCGGCGCCCGGAGCGTCTCCCAGTGTGTTCCAGCTGAGAACGGTGACGGAGCCGGCGGAACTAGTTGGCGCCGTACTGACATCGGCGCTATCAGCGGTGAAGCCGCGGGAGGCGAGAATACCGAGATTGGCCACGGCGAACAGGGCGAGCAGCACCATGACCATGCCGAGGGTTCGCCGCAGCGGCCGAATGAAGCGCAGCAGACCGAACAGCACGAGGCCGACGATCGCACCGATCACGGCGATCGCCCGAAACGACACGAGGTGTGCGACGACCCAGGTGTTGTGCAGGCCGAACGCCTGCGGCCAGGTCAGGACCAGCAGGAAAACGGCGGCAGCGATGAGAATCAGTGCCCGGAAGAGTCGCGTGAACATTGTTTTGAACTGTAGATGAGAATTCTGGGGAATCCCCAGCGCTTCGCGCAGCGAGGAGGGGGCTCGGGTGGACAACTAGCATGGGATCATGGCAGTCGCGCGGCAATTCCAGGGTCCGATCGATCTGCACGCGCACTCCAGCGTGTCGGACGGTACCGAGACGCCGGCCGAGCTGGTTCGTGCGGCATCCGCTGCGGGCCTGGGCACGATTGCCCTCACCGACCACGACTCCACGGCCGGCTGGGCCGAGGCATCCGCTGCGGCGCGCACCGACCGAATCACACTTATTCCCGGAATGGAATTCAGCACGCGGGTACAGTACGCGAGTGTGCACCTTTTGGCATATCTCTTCGACCCGACCGATCCGGCCCTGCTGGCCGAGATGACCAGGGTGCGGGCGGCCAGGCTCAGCCGGGCCGAGCAGATGGTCGCTCGCATCGGGGTCGACTACGACCTGAGCTGGGACGACGTACTCGCCCAGACCACCCCCGATGCCACCGTTGGTCGGCCACACATCGCCGACGCCCTCGTGGCCCGCGGCCATGCCCGGAACCGCAGCGCGGCCTTCGCCGATATTCTGCACTGGAAAGCCGGGTACTTTCAACCGCACTACGCACCCGACCCGCTGCGCGCGATCGAACTGGTGCGTGCCGCCGGGGGAGTGCCGGTCATCGCGCACCCCGCCACGCGCGGCATCAATGAGGTCGTCGAAGAGTCCCGGCTGAAGACAATGGTGGAGGCCGGCCTGTTCGGCCTCGAACTGGGTCACCGTGAGAACAATCCGGAACCCACCGCTCGGCTGTACGAACTCGCCGCCAAGTTCGGGCTGTTGGTCACCGGCTCGAGCGACTACCACGGTACAGGCAAGCCCAACCGGCTCGGCGAGAACACGACGGCCCCCGAGGTGCTCGACCGCATCATCGCGCAGGGGCGCGGCTCAGCTCCCGTCTACGGCTGATTCTCAACGGCTGACCGCAATAGCGGATGCCGGGGCACCGATACACAAATGCCCGGACCCAGGCTGGCACGGTCGAAACGGTGTCAGCCCGGATGCCGGGCCCTCATGATTTGATCAGCTGCTAGATGCTGCTGCCGGTTTGCGGTGAGCGACGACGGGTGCGGCTGCGACGCAGCGGCGCGTTGTTGCCGTCGTGGTGCTCGGCTCCGCCGCCATCGTGAGTGCCGGCTGCCGGGGTAGCGGCCGGGGCATCCGGATTGGTGCTGGAACTGACGCGAGTGCGCGACCGGGCGGGCCGGCCTTCGTCGGCGCCGGTGGTCACCGGGCTCGTTGCCGCCCGATCGGCTGCGCGCGTTGAATCACCACGACCGCGGCCGCCCTCGGAGCGGCCACCCTCGGATCGACCACCGCGCGGTGCGCCGCCGGACCGACCGGAGTCCGAGCGACCGCCAGCGCCGCTGCGTGCCCCGCCCGAGCGACCGGCGCCACCGGTGCGAGTGTCGCCGGCAGCGACGTCTTTAACCGGGGTTGCACGCAGGCGGCCCTTGGAACCGGCCGGAATGTTCAGGTCGGTGTAGAGGTGCGGCGACGAAGAGTAGGTTTCCATCGGTTCGGGCTGGCCGAAGTCCAGCGCCTTGTTGATCAGCGACCACTTGTGCAGGTCGTCCCAGTCGACGAAGGTGACGGCGATTCCGGTCTTGCCGGCGCGGCCGGTGCGACCGACGCGGTGCAGGTATGCCTTCTCGTCTTCGGGAATGGTGTGATTGATCACGTGGGTGACGTCTTCGACGTCGATACCGCGAGCAGCGACATCCGTTGCGATCAGGATTTCTTTCTTGCCGCTCTTGAAGCTGGCCATGGCGCGTTCGCGCTGTTCCTGGTTGAGGTCGCCGTGCACGGCCGTGGCATTGAAGCCGCGGTCGCCGAGTTCTTCGACGAGCTTCGCGGCGGCGCGCTTCGTGCGGGTGAAGATGATGGTCTTGCCGCGGCCCTCGGCCATGAGGATGCGGCCGATGACCTCGTCCTTGTCCATGTTGTGGGCACGGTAGACGAGGTGCTCGATGTTGGCCTGCATGAGGCCTTCGTCGGGGTCGGTCGCACGAATGTGGATCGGGCGGTTCATGAAGCGACGGGCGAGGGCCACGATCGGCCCGGGCATCGTCGCCGAGAACAGCATGGTGTGGCGAGTGGACGGCGTCTGCGCGAACAGCTTCTCAATGTCGGAGAGAAAACCGAGGTCGAGCATCTTGTCGGCCTCGTCGAGCACCATCTCGCGCACGTTGGCAAGGGTGAGCAGACGCTGGCTGGCCAGGTCGAGCAGGCGCCCGGGGGTGCCGACCACGATCTGCGCGCCAGCCTTGAGCTGTTCGATCTGTCCCTCGTAGGCCTTGCCGCCGTAGATGGAGACGATCTTGGTGTTACGGCCGGCCGCAGCGAGCTCGAGGTCCTCGGAAACCTGAACGCACAGTTCTCGGGTTGGAACGACGATGAGTGCCTGCACGCCGGGCTCGGGGTCGAGGCCGAGGCGCTGAATGACCGGAAGGCCGAAACCGAAGGTCTTGCCGGTGCCGGTCTTGGCCTGGCCGATGATGTCCTGGCCGGCCAGGGCGAGGGGAATGGTCTGGGTCTGAATGGGGAACGGTTCGAGGATGCCCTTGGCTGCAAGGGAGTCGACCATGTCCTGGTCAATATTAAGTTCGGAGAAAGTCACGAATGTATGCCTGTCATTAACTGGAAGCGAAGTGCGCCCGTTTTTGCGTCTCGGGCAGCGGCCGCCGATCCTTGCCGGCGACGTAATTCCACCTTACTGCCCCGCCTGTACCGCGGCCACAGGCGCGCTGTCCTAAGCTAAGCCCGTGGTCACGTGGTTCGGTCGGCGCCCGCAGCGCAATGAAGCTCCCCGGCTTTCCGCCCGCGGGGCGCTCCAGCCAACCGAAAAAGTGGACATCAGTTCCCTCGCTCCCGATGTGCAGCATTTTCTCGGCCAGGCCGCCTACTGCGAGCTCGGCGAGTTCGAAAGCCTGGCCCGCGCCGTGGCGACAGCGCCGAACCTCGCCGTGAAGGAGGGCCTCAGCGCCGCCGCCGGTCGGGCTCTGAGCAAGCATCACGGCCTGATCACCGAGATTCGTCGCCGCGGGCACGAGCCGGCCACCGAGATGGCCCCGTTCGTCGCCGGCCTCGATGAGTTTCGCCAGAAGACGAGCGGTGCGAACTGGTACGAGCTGCTGCTGAGCTGCTACCTCGCCGGCGGTCTGCTCGACGACTTCTTCATTCGACTCTCTGACGGCCTGCCGCGCGACATCGGCCCGCGGGTGGCGCAGCTGCTCGGCGAGGATTCCGGAACCGACGTGCTCGTGCACGAACTGCAGACCGCCATCGAAAACGACGTGGCGCTCGGATCCCGGCTGGCTATGTGGGGTCGCCGACTCGTCGGAGACACCCTGCTCGTGGCCCGGTCGGCGATGCCGGCCGCCGATCCTGGTACTGACCGAGGCGACGGAGCCGAGGCGCGCATCGAACCGGTCTTCACCGAGCTCATCGCCGCACACACCCGCCGCATGGACGGACTCGGCCTCACTGCCTAGCGAGCGCCCCGAACGCTACGCGGTGTCGGGCGAGCCGGTTTTGGCGAGGAGTTGCAGCATCCGCTGGTCGGCGTGAATACGTCGTCGACTAATCACCAGGTTCAGCACAACGGATGCAGCGGCGGCGGCCCCGAGAGATACCCACCAGATCCACCCGCCGGCCCAATCCCAGCCGAGCCAGGTCAGCCCGACCCAGACCGCGGATGCCGCGACCGTTCCGATCGCCGGAACCAGCACCGAACCCTGGGTGGACCGCCCGGGCAGAAAATACCGCGCGGCGAGGCCGATGACCGCGCCGAACAGCGCGACGAACAGCAGTTCCATGTGCGTTAAGCGACGAAACCGACGCGGCGTGACTCTTCGCTGCCGAGTTCGACGTAGGCCAGGCCCACGGTCGGAACGATGTAGACGCGACCCTTGCTGTCGCTGAGCTTCAGGTAGCCGGTCTGACCGGAGAGGGCCGCCGCAACGGTCTCCTCAATCTCGGTCGCTGGCTGCGAAGTCTCAAAACCAATCTCCCGGGGAGAGTTGAAAATACCAATGCGAATATCCACCGAACTGCCTTTCGTAGCCTTGCGCCCAGAGTACGACAGAACGCAGACCAGCCCTGACCGATTTCACTGTCGGCGCAACCCGTTACCGTTGAAATGTGACCAACCTCGACCTTGATGCCGCCCAGCAGGCCGTTCTCGACCTCCCCGACGGGGTGAGTGGCGCGGTGATCGGCGCGCCAGGCAGCGGCAAGACCATGACGCTCGTCGAGCTCGTGGCCGATCGGGTCTTGAACCGTGGCTATTCGCCGAGCGAGGTTCTGGTGCTGGTGCCGACCCGTGCTGGTGCCACAGCCCTGCGCGACCGGCTCGCACTGCGCCTCGGTGTGCCCACCAACGGTCCGCTGGCTCGCAGCGCCAACTCGGTGGCCTTTCAGATTGTGCGTTCCGCCGTGGCCCAGGCCGGTGGTCCTCCGCCCACGCTGCTCACCGGTGGCGAGCAAGACCAGATCATCGCCGAACTGCTGCAGGGCCACCTCGACGACGGAGCAGGGCCGGCCTGGCCGGCCACGCTCGGTGCCGACGTGCGCCGCCTGCGCGGTTTTCGCACCGAACTGCGCGACCTCATGATGCGAGCGGTGGAATACGGGGTGACCCCTGGCCAGCTCGAGCGTTTCGGCCTCGGTCGGCCGGAGTGGGTTGCGGCGGCCGAGTTCATTCGCGGCTACGAGGAGGCCAAAGACCAGGCTCGCCCGGGCCAGTTCGACTCCACCGAGCTTGCCCGCTATGCCGCCGCGATCGTGGCCAGTGCCGAGGCAGGAATGGCGGGCGTTGCAACACTCGGTTCGCTGGCCGGCTTGCGCTTGATTCTGCTCGACGATGCGCAGGAGGTCACCCAGGCCACGCTCACCCTGCTCGCCCAGTTTCAGGCGCGCGGGGTAGCGATCGTCGCCGTCGGCGACCCCGATATCAGCACCGGCTCGTTCCACGGGGCCCACCCGGATGCCCTCGGCCGTCTCGGCTCGTACCTCCGTCCCGGCGTGCCCGCAGACGGCGGCCGGGTGGCCGCGCCGATCGTGCTGGGGACGGTCTACCGGCACGGGTCGGGCATCCGTCGTGTCGTCGCGGAGATCACCAGCCGGATCGGGGCGGCGGCGGCTGGAACCCAGCGTGCCGCGGCCAGCATCGAACAAGCCAGCATCGAACCGGCCACGATCGAACAGACGAGTGTGGCGGCCGTTCCGGGCGAACATCTCGACCAATCCGTGCACACCGTCGTTGCGAGCAGCCCGGCCGATCAGCTCGCTGTGATCGCCCGGCTGCTGCGCGAACGCCACGTGATCGACGACATTCCGTGGTCCCGCATGGCCGTGATCGTGCGCACCGGGTCGCTGGTCCCTTCGATCTCCAAGGGGCTCGCAGCCCTCGAAGTGCCGACCCAGATTTCGACGGCGAGCACCGCGCTGCGCGACGAGTACGCGGTGCGGGCCTTCATCCTGGCCCTCGAAGTAACCCTTGGCCGTAAGCCGCTCGCCCCGGAAGCAGCGACCCTGCTGCTGCGCGGCCCGCTCGGCGGACTCGACCCGATCACCCTGCGCCGGCTGCGCGCAGCGCTGCGCCAACAGGAGCTGGCCACTGACAACGCCGAACCGCGCAGCGCTGACGACCTGCTCGTTGCCGCCCTCCTCGACCCCGAGCTGCTCCTCACCATCGACAACCGCACCGCCCGCCGTGCGGCCGGCTGCGGAGTCAGCCTGCGCCAGGCCAAAATCGAATACGACGCTGGCGCCACCATCGAAGAACTGCTCTGGGGCCTGTGGCAGCGCAGCGGCCTCGAGCGAGAGTGGAAAGAACAGTCCACCGGAACCGGAATCGTCGCCGACGAGGCCAACCACAACCTCGACGCCGTCGTCGCCCTGTTCTCCGCCGCCCAGCGCTATGTCGAGCGCACGCCATCGGCCCCGCCGGTATTGTTCCTCGAACACCTCGTCGACACGGATGTGCCCGAAGACACCCTCGCGCCGCGCTCGCTCGGCGCTGCCGTCATCGTGTCGACGCCGAGCGGCACCATCGGACGGGATTTCGACATCGTCGTGCTCGCCGGCGTTCAGGCCAACGTCTGGCCCGACCTGCGCATCCGTGGGTCACTGCTCGGCGCCGGTGACCTGGCCCTGGTTGCTTCGGGACAGGGCGATACGGGGCTGGCCGGAACCGCTGCCCGCACCCAGGTACTCCACGACGAACTGCGCATGTTCGCCCAGGCCGCCAGCCGGGCCACGACCGAACTGCTCGTCACCGCCGTGAGCAATGAAGAGAACGAACCCTCGGTGTTTCTGCGCCTGCTGCCCGCGCCTGAGCCCGACCTGGGCGTTGACGATCTTGGCCGCTACCCCCTGTCGCTGCGCGGCCTGGCCGGGCGTCTGCGCCGCGACCTGACCCGCGCCATCCGCTCGCCGGCTCGCACCGACTCCGAGACGGTCGCCCGGGCAGCGGATGCCGCGGCCACGCTGGCTCGCCTGGCCAGCGAAAACGTGCCCGGCGCTGCGCCCGACCAGTGGTACGGGCTGACCGACCCCAGCACCGTGCGCCCGCTCAACGATCCAGAGGCCGGCGACGAGCCCGTGCGGGTCTCGCCGTCGCGCATGGCGGCCTTCGAAACCTGCCCGCTGCACTGGCTGATCGGCCAGGTCGGCGGTGGCAGCTCGAACACCGCAGCGAACCTCGGCACGATCATTCACAAGGTCATGGAAGACGCGACCGATCGCCGGCCCGAAGCGCTCTGGCAGGGCGTGGAGGCGCGCTGGAATGAGCTCGACTTCGACGCTGACTGGCAGTCGCGCGTGCAGAAGGTCGCAGCCAGGGAGCTCACCGACCGGCTCGCCTCCTACCTGCTCGATTTCGAACGCGGCGGTGGTGAACTGTTGAGCGCCGAGGGCACCTTCACGCTTGAGGTGAGCGGTGCCGTACTCTCCGGCACCATCGACCGGGTGGAACGCCAGGCCGACGGCCGGGCCGTGATTGTCGACCTGAAAACCGGCAAGGGTGACGCGACCAGCGATGTCGGCGTCGCGGAGCATCCGCAACTCGGCGCTTATCAGCTGGCGTTCCAGGACGGCGTCATCGAGGGCGTGTCCGGGGATATGGACCTGGCCGGGGCTCGCCTGGTCATCGTCTCGTCCGGCACGGTCAAACAGAATTACCGCAATCCCACCCAGCCCGCCTTCACGCCGGAGCAGCTCGAAGCTTTCCGCGAGCGGGTCGGTGCCGACGCGACGGGCATGAGCGGCGCCACCTTCATCGCCGAGATCACCTCGCACTGCCTCGACCCGCGGTCCCACGGGTCCTGCCGAATCCACGTCATCAAGCAGGTCAGCTCATGAGTCTCAGCACCACGGTCAGCACGGTTTCCGCCCTCGACATCGCCGCGCAACTCGAACTGCCGCCGCCCACCAGCGAACAGCAGGCGGTGATCGAGGCGCCGCTCACTCCCACCCTGGTGGTCGCCGGAGCCGGCAGTGGCAAGACCGAGACCATGGCCAACCGGGTGCTCTGGCTGCTCGCGAACGGCCACGCCCGTCCCGACCAGATTCTCGGGCTCACCTTCACGCGGAAGGCAGCCGGCGAACTGGGAGAGCGCATCAACCGGCGCATCACCGAGCTCGACCGAGCCGGCCTCATGCCGATGATCGCCGGCACCGATGACGCTGATGACTCCACCGAAGCGGCGGGTTCCGACCTGTTCAACACTCCGAACGTCTCCACCTACAACTCCTTCGCCAGTCGCCTGTTCACCGACAATGCTCTGCTGCTCGGCCGGGAACCGGAGTCGGTTCTGCTGAGCGAAACGAGCGGCTGGCTGCTCGCCCGGCGGGTCGTCATCGAGCACGGTGACGGCCGCCTCGTGCCGTTCGGCAAGAGCCTCGACCAGGTCACCGACGCCGTGCTGCAGCTCAGTCGCGCCCTCGCCGAGAACCCGCCAGCCTGGCACGATGGCGCCTCGGGAGCGCCGCACGACCTAGCCGCTCTGGCCCAGAGTTTCGCCTACCTCCCCGATCTGCCCTACGGCAATCCGCGCAAGAAGAAGCCCTACGATTCGGCGGTCGAGTCCCTGGCCTCCGTTGCACCGCTGCCGGTGCTGGCCGAACTCGCCGCGCACTACAGCAGCGAGAAGCGGCGCCTCGGCCTGATCGAGTTCTCCGACCAGGTGGCCCTTGCACTCCAGGTCTGTCAGAAGGTCGATGCGGTCGTCGACCGCTACCGCGACCAGTATCGGGTGGTGCTGCTCGATGAATACCAGGACACCTCGGTGTTGCAGACCGAGCTGCTGCACACCCTGTTTCGTGACCACCCGGTGATGGCGGTCGGTGACCCGCACCAGTCGATTTATGGATGGCGCGGTGCCAGTTCCGCAAACCTGCTCGGCTTCGCGCAGGATTTCAGCGCCGCAGCGTCCGCTCCGACGATGTCGCTGTCGTTCACCTGGCGCAATCCCGCTCGCGTGCTGGATACCGCCAACGCCCTCGTCGCGCCGCTCAGCGAAGCCTTGCGGGCCAAGCCGGGCGGAATCCAGGTCGAAACGCTCAAGGTGCCGACCGGCACCAGACCAGGCACTGTCGACGCGGTCATGGCGCAAACCATCGCCGAGGAGGCCGGCGCGGTCGCCGACTGGTTTGCCGCCCGGCTGGTCGGCGACCACGGGCCCGCCGACTACAGCGGCGCGATGCTGTTTCGTGCGCGCCGCGAGATGGACTACTTCGCCGAGGTACTGCGGGCGCACGGTGTGCGCGCCCACGTGCTCGGCCTCGGCGGGTTGCTCTCGACCCCGGAGGTCGCCGATGTCGTGAGCGTGCTGCGCGTGGTGCACGACCCTGCGGCCGGCAGCGAACTGGTACGCCTGCTCAGCGGCGCCCGCTACCGGGTCGGCGCCCGCGACCTCGCGGCGCTCGCCGACGTGGCGCGCTGGCTGGCCGGACATGACTGGGCGCAGCAGGCCATCTCGGCCGATCTGCGGGGCAAGCTGCGGGCATCCGTCGCCGGCGACGAGGGCAGTTCCCTCGTAGACGCGCTCGATTTTCTCGGCACTGCGCCTGACTCCCACGGCCAGTTCGACGGGTTCAGCGAGCTGGGGCGCGCCCGCGTGCAGTCGGCCGGTCGGCAGCTGGCCTGGCTGCGATCCCGCGCCGGCCTGCCGCTGCTCGATTTCGTGCGCCTGATCGAGCAGGAATTTCGGCTGGACATCGAACTGACCGCGAACGAGGCCAACGATCTCGGACTGGCCAACCTGTACTCCTTCCACGATACGGTTGCCGCCTTCCTCGACAGCGACGAGCAGGGTACCCTGGCCAGCTTTCTGCGCTGGCTGAAGCGGGCGGAGCTGCAGGATGACCTCGGCCCGCGCGCCGAACTCTCCGAACAGGGCACCGTGCAGCTGGTCACGATTCACGGCGCCAAGGGCCTGGAATGGGACTTCGTGGCTATTCCCAACCTGACCGAGAAGAGCCTCCCCGCGGCTGCTCGCGACACGAGCGGTTGGCTGCGTTTCGGCGAACTGCCCTACGGTTTTCGCGGCGACCGCTCCGAACTGCCCGAACTTGAAATCATCGGCCACGAGACCCAGCTCGACTACGAGCTGGCTTTCCAGACCTACAAGGCCGAGCTGGCGACACGGCACGACGACGAAGAACGCCGGCTCATCTACGTGGCCGCCACCCGCGCCAAACGAGAGTTGCTGCTGACCGGCTCGTTCTGGGGCCCCGGATCGACCATGCGGCGGCCCAGCCGCTACCTGACCGAACTCGCCGAGGCCGGCATCATCCCCGCAATCCCCGACACGAGCGACGAGGTCGTCAAGCCGGATTCCGCCGAGGACGGCACCGAACTGTGGCCGTTCGACCCACTCGGTGCCCGTCGCGCGCTCGTTGAAGCCGCAGCGACCCGCGTGGCGGGCAGCCAAGCGGATTCCCCCACCCGCTGGTCCCACGCGGTCACCCTGCTGCTCGAGGAACGCGCCCTGCGGCTGGCCGGTGGCGCGGCGACCCCCGTACCCACCCGCATTCCGGCCTCCCGGTTTAAGGATTACGTCGACGACCCGGCCGGAGTCGCCGCCGAGCTGCGGCGCCCGATGCCGCAGCGTCCCTATCGGGCCACGCGGCTCGGAACTCTGTTCCACTCCTGGGTGGAGAGCCGCGCCGGCGGTGCCACCGGTACCGACCGCGTCGATGCCGCACTGAACGAACTCGACTTCGGCACCGACGATGACGGCGGTACCGGCACGCTGAGCGACCTCGAGGTGCCGGAGCAGGAGCAATTCGCGGCACTGCAAGCTACCTTCGAACGGTCCGAATGGGCCGATCGAGCGCCCGTCGACGTCGAGATTGAAATTCACCACGTGCTCGGCGGCCAGGTCTTCGTCTGCAAGCTCGACGCCGTCTACCAAACGCCGACCGGGTACCAGGTGGTCGACTGGAAAACCGGGCGGGCACCAAAAAACGCCGCCGACCTCGAACTCAAGCAGACCCAGCTCGCGCTCTACCGGTTGGCCTATGCCCGGTGGAAGGGGATCGATCCGAGCATTGTCGACGCGGTGTTCTACTTCGTGGCCGACGACACCGTCATAGCCCCGGAGCGTCTCTACTCCGAGGCAGACCTTCTCGCCGCCTGGTCTGGGGCGATGACCCCGGTGCTCGACGAAGCATCCTCGGAGTCGTCGTCGGATTCGGAATCGATGGTCAGTCCCGAGAAGTTGTAGCTGTCGGTGTGCATCGCTGCGTGCTGGTCGTAATCCCGAGCGGCGCGCGGCATGTGGTCGAGCATGGTCTCCACGTCGTCGACGGTCATGATCGGGCCGGTTTCGGGGGAGAGCGGCTGCTGGGTATGGCTGTGCACGGTATCGACGAGCCCGTCGAGCATGGCGACGGCGTCATCGACGATGGACTGGTCGTGGCTGCTCGCGCCGTGCAGCAGCCAGCGGGCCAGCTCGAGCTCGGCATAGAGCATGGCGCGCTGGGTGATGTGGGTATCACTGCCCTGGCGTGCGTTCGAGTAGGCATCGATGGCCAGTTCGGCGGCGTCACCGCGCGCGGCAAGCAACCAGTGCAGGTCGCGGGCCGGGTCACCGACGGCCAGGCCCGACCAGCCGAGAATCCCCGACACGGCGTCGTCGGTGATCAGAATGGAATCGGCCGACATCGACCCGTGAACCACGGCCGGTGCGAACTGCCACAGCGCATCGTCGTCGGTGGCCTGTTCCCAGCGGCGCAGAAGCGCGGCGGGCAGGTAGCCCGTGTTGGCGGCGCGGTCGATCAGGTCGATCGTATCCTTGCGACACTGTTCCGCGCTCTGCTGGGGAAGCCCGGCGGTGCCGATGAAGGCGCTCGGCAGTGAGTGGATCGCGGCGATGGCCCGCCCGATCGACCCGGAGACGCCCTCGTGCCCGGTGAGGGCATCCGCATCGAAACTGTCACCGGCCAGCAGCTCGTAGACGACCGCGCGGGTACCTTGAATCGGCGTCTGGCCGACATATTCCGGAACGTCGAACGGCAGCCGGCTGCGATTGCCGGTGGTGAGCGCGCGCAACGCCACGAGGTCAGCGGACTGCTCCGTTTCGGCCGACTGGCTGGTAGGAACGCGAATGATCAGCGCCCGCCCGTCTCTGTCGATGACGAGCGCCGAGTCGAACAGTCCGTGCGCGCCGGCACTGTGCTTACGGGCGTAGGCCACGTCGAGCCCCGGAACAGCGGAGGTGGCTAACGCGGCTAGAGTGAGTTGAGTTCTGGCCATGCCTACTAGGTTAGATCGAATTACGCACCTGCTGGTTATTCGCCACGCCTCCACACCCACGTTCTCGCAGAGCTCGGAGATTCACCATGTCGTTCACTTTCACGACGCGGTTGCCGCTGTCTCGGCACGCGATCGACCGCGATCATCTCAGCCGTGGCGTTCCCGGGCTGTTCGACCAGCTCTGGGCGGACGCCGCCACCCGCGTTCTGCCCGTCTGGCACGGTAAAATTCTGCTCGCGCCAAAGGACCACACCGGCGCCGTGCACCTCGCCCTGCTGTCGCCGACGAGCCTGCCGATGAGTGCACAGAACCCGAGCCTGCGCGTCTACCTGGGCCGGTCGCTCTCGACCGACCTACCCGAAGCATTCGGGACGCAAATCGTCGCCGTGCAGCTCGATGATGCCGCCGCTGTCGGCCTCGAGTCCGATTCCACGCGCTGGGTCGGCCTGCGCACGGTCGCGACCGTGCTGGATGACCGTGACGCCGGCCTGTTTACCGAGGCCCTCGGCGTGCTCAACTGGCACGCCTCACACGCTCACTGCCCGCGCTGCGGCGCCGCAACTGTGGTCGAAGAGGGTGGTTGGGTGCGTCGCTGCCCGGTCGACAACAGCCAGGTTTTTCCGCGCACAGACCCGGCCGTGATCGTACTCATCACCGACGCCGACGATCGCATTCTGCTCGGCTCCAACGCTATGTGGGAGAACAACCGATATTCGTTACTCGCGGGTTTCGTCGAACCCGGCGAGGCCCTGGAATCGGCCGTGATCCGCGAAATGTTTGAGGAATCCGGCCTGAGGGTCACCGACCCGGCCTATGTCGGCTCGCAGCCGTGGCCGTTTCCGGCCTCGGTCATGTGCGGGTTCACCGCCCGGCTCGCCGACGACCAGCCCGCCCACGACCTGCTGCCCGACGGCGCCGAGATTCTGGCGCTGCGCTGGTTCAGTCGGCAGGAACTGCAGGACGCCGGCGAGTGGATGCTGCTGCCCGGCCCGTCCTCGATCGCGCACGCCATGATCGAGCGCTGGCTCGGTGCCCCGCTGCCCGCCGCGACGGAACTGATCCGACCGTGACGGTGACCGCCGATTCGTTACTGAAAGGCCTCGACGAGCAGCAGCGGATCGCCGCCGAAGCACTGATCGGCCCGGTCTGCATGCTCGCCGGGGCCGGCACCGGCAAGACCCGCGCCATCACCCACCGCATCGCCCTCGGCGTGCTGACCGGCGCCTATGCTCCCAACCGGGTCATGGCGCTCACCTTCACGAGCCGCTCGGCCGCCGAACTGCGCGGTCGCCTGCGGCAGCTCGGTGCCGGGGGAGTGGCCGCGCGCACCTTCCACGCCGCCGCGCTGTCCCAGCTGAACTACTTCTGGCCGCACGTCGTCGGCGGGCAGGCACCACGCATCCTCGACGGTAAGGGGCGCATTCTCGGCCACGCCGCCGAAGCCCTGCACCTTAAAATTGACACCGCCACCCTGCGTGACCTCGCCGCCGAGGTGGAATGGCGCAAGACCAGCGGCCTGAGCATTGAGCAGTACGCTGCCGGCATCGCCAGACGCAGCCTGCCCGGTCGGCTCGATGTGGACCAGGTGGTCGCCCTGCAGCAGACCTACGAGAAGCTCAAAGACGATCGCAAACAGATCGACTTCGAAGACGTGCTGCTCGCCATGGCTGGCATGATCGAGGCCGAACCGTCGGTGGCACTGCAGGTGCGCGAACAGTACCGATTCTTCGTCGTCGACGAATACCAGGACGTCTCCCCGCTTCAGCACGACCTGCTCGCACTCTGGCTCGGCGACCGCCGCGACCTCTGCGTCGTCGGCGACGCCAGCCAGACCATCTACTCCTTCGCCGGCGCCCGCAGCGACTACCTGCTCGACTTTCCCAAACACTACGAGGACGCCACGGTGGTGCGCCTTGAGCAGAACTACCGGTCAACGGCGCCGATCGTGGCCACTGCCAACCAGCTCATGCGCGGCCGTTCCGGCGCGCTAACCCTGCACGCCGCACAGTCCGACGGCGGCCCCGATCCGACAGTGCGTGGCTATGCCTCCGATATGGCCGAGGCGCGCGGCGTCGCCGAGCAGATCCTGCATCTCATCGACACCGGCACCAAACCCGAAGACGTGGCCGTTCTGTTCCGGGTCAACGTGCAGGCCGCGCTGCTCGAAACGGCGCTGACCGAGGTGGGGGTGAGCTACCAGATTCGCGGGGCCAAACGGTTCTTCGACCTGCCGGAGGTGAAGCAGGCGGTGATGAGCCTAAGGGCGGCATCCGTTTCGATCGTCGGGGAACCGCTGTTCAAGTCGGTCAGCGACGTGTTGCGGTCGCTCGGCTGGAGCCAGACGGCGCCGGAGACGCGCGGCGCGGTGCAGGCTCGGTGGGAATCCCTCAATGCCCTGATGGGGCTGGTCGACCAGGCCGCACCGGGAACCACATTTCGCCAGTTCACCGACGAGCTGATGGAACGCCAGGCCGGCCAGCACGAACCGACCGTGTCGGCCGTGACGCTCGCCACGATGCACTCAGCTAAGGGCCTCGAATGGGATGACGTGTTCGTGGTCGGGCTCAGCGAAGGTCTCGTGCCGATCAGCTATGCCAGCACCTTCGATCAGATCGACGAGGAACGTCGTCTGCTCTACGTCGGCATCACCCGGGCCCGCCGCCGACTCGCGCTCAGCTGGTCGTCGTCGGGTGTGCAGGCTCGCGCGCCTCGGGAACGGTCTCGTTTTCTGCAAGAGCTTGGCAGCCGCACCGCTCGTGGAGCCGGTGCTCGCTCCGCGTGACGGTACCGGTGACGGCGTCGATGCTCAACGACCGGGCGAACACCGCTGACCGGCCCGTCTCCAGGCGATCCTGTACGAGCCCGGCCACTCGGGCGGCCACCTCAAAACTCAGCCTGGGCGTTTCACTCGGGGCCTGTCGCGGGGCCAGCTGGCAGGCCATGGCCGGCCATGCCGGATCAGTGTCGACGTGTGCCAGTTCCAGGCAGGTCAGGCAGGGCCCCTGGCCCGGTTCGACCAGCGGCCCGACCCGCGCCGCGCTGTCGCTGAACACCACCGGAAGGTGCGGAATGTCACGGCGCAGCCAGTGTCCGTGACGCTCGGGTG
This sequence comes from Cryobacterium sp. TMT1-2-2, assembly GCF_004403505.1. NCBI lineage: Bacteria > Bacillati > Actinomycetota > Actinomycetes > Micrococcales > Microbacteriaceae > Cryobacterium > Cryobacterium sp. TMT1-2-2. The sequence continues at coordinate 30,616 of NZ_SOGS01000017.1, forward strand.
AGAAAACGTACTGCCCGACCAGCACGGCCAGGTCGGGTTCGTCGCCGGGCAGCGGATCCTCGATGCCGAGGTTGGACAGCAGGGTACGCACCCGAAAAGCGGTCGGCCCGACGCCGTCAACGAGCACGGTGCGGGGCAGGGGCGTGACCTTGGGTTCTGCATCGTCCGGCACGTACAGCAGTGCCGGCTCGAGCAGTTCGAGCAGGTGCGCCACCTCCGCAGCGGATGCCCCGGCGAGGGTTCCCAGCAGCAGCGCACCCGATCGATGCACCCCAGCAGTGAGGGCTGACAGCACGGCTTCGTGGGCGAGAGTGAGCCCGCCGATCGTGACGATGGCGTGGTCCACGCCGAGTTGGACGCAATCCGGTGTGCGCCAGACCAGTGGGTATCGTGGGTTCAGTCGGAGGGCCATGCCGACATGATGACGCATCTGGCCAGAACGCGGAGAAGTTATCCACAGGCACACCAGAGGTGCGGGCGCGACCACGCTCGAACATTGGGATTCGAACGTATCCGCAGCCCGCACCTCAGTGCAGATCGTGGTGGGGCAACCTAGTAGCGGATGACCACGCGACCGTCGATCTTGCCGTGCTTCATCTCGTCGAGTACTTCGTTGACCTCGTCGATGCGGCGCTCGGAGACCGTGGGGTGAATCTGGCCGCGCGCGTAGAACTGCAGGGCTTCTTCCATGTCCTGGCGGGTACCCACGATGGAACCGCGAATGGTGAGGCCCTTGAGTACGATGTCGAAGATCGGGGCTGGGAAGTCTCCCGGCGGCAGGCCGTTGAAGACGATGGTGCCGCCACGACGGGTCATGCCGATTGCCTGGCCGAAGGCGGCCGGGTGAACCGCGGTCACGAGTACGCCGTGCACTCCGCCGGTGACTTTCTGAATGGCGGCGACCGGGTCTCCGTCAAGAGCATTGATCACGAGTTCGGCGCCGTGCTTGCGGGCGAGCGCGAGCTTGTCGTCGGCGATGTCGACGGCGGCAACGCGCAGGCCCATCGCCTTGGCATACTGCACGGCGATGTGACCGAGGCCACCGATGCCGGAGATGACGACCCACTGGCCCGGTCGGGCCTCGGTCATCTTGAGGCCCTTGTAGACGGTGACGCCGGCGCACAGCACCGGGGCGATTTCGATCGGGTCGGCGCCGTGAGGAATGCGCACGGCGAAGCGGGAGTCGACGAGCATATATTGCCCGAATGAACCGTCGACGCTGTAGCCGCCGTTCTGCTGGGCTTCGCAGAGGGTTTCCCAGCCGGTGCGGCAGTACTGGCAGCTGCCACAGGCGCTCCAGAGCCAGGCGTTGCCGACCAGGTCGCCGATGGCGAGGTCATCGACGCCGGTGCCGAGGGCGACGACCTCGCCGACTCCCTCGTGGCCGGGAATGAATGGCGGGCTCGGCTTGACCGGCCAGTCGCCCTCAACGGCGTGCAGGTCGGTGTGGCAGACACCGCTGCTGATCAGTTTGACCAGGGCCTGGCCGGGGCCGGGGGTTGGTACCGGTACCTCATCGATGGTGAGGTTCTGGCCGAACTCGTGCACGACGGCCGCGTGCATGGTCGTGGGCACCCGGGTGGATTTTTTCGGATCGCTCTCGGTAATCGTCATTGCCAAACTCCTTCGTTTGGGACATTTCGTCCGTTGCACGACGGTAGATCAGCAAAGGTTGCCGCAACGTTGCGACCCCACCTGAGGGGTAGAAAAGTGTTCTATTCCTCGTGCGGGCGCTCGGCACCGTCATCGCGCAGCAGGTCTTCGAGAGCCTGGTCGACGTCGTCGAGCACGTCGGGCTCGCCACGAGCCGCACTCGTGAGGCGAGCAATGAGCTTCTGGGGATCGTCGATGTCGTGCTCGGTGGGCAGCAGATCGGGGTGCGACCAGAGCGCGTCGCGCGCTTCGTTACCCACGGCATCCGTCACGGCCTGCCACATGGCAGCAGCCTCCCGCAATCGGCGCGGGCGAAGCTCAAGACCGACGAGGGTCGCGAAGGCGGATTCGGCTGGGCCACCGGAAGCTCGGCGGCGTTTGACCGTCTCGGCGATGGCATCCGCTTTGGGCAGTCGGATGGTGGCGCGAGCGGTGACGACGTCGACCCAACCTTCGACCAGGGCGAGCATCGTTTCGAGGCGGGCCAAGGCTGAAATCTGTGACTCGTCCTGTTGCTGGATGAGCGAACCGTCGACCATGGCCTGACGCAGGTCTTCCGGGTTCGACGGGTCGAAGCTTCCGGCGAGTTCTTCGAGCCGGCTGGAGTCAATACTGATCCCGCGCGCGTACGCGGTGACCGCGCTGGTCAGGTGCAGGCGCAGCCAGCGGGCATGACGAAACAGGCGGGCGTGGGCGATCTCGCGCACGGCCAGGTAGATCTGCACCTGGTCTGCGGGAACGTCGAGGCCGTTGCCGAAGTCGGCAACGTTCTGAGGGAGCAGTGCAGCCTGCTGCTCGCCGAGCAGCGGAATGCCGACGTCGCCGCCGCTGACGACCTCGCTGGCGAGCTGGCCGACGACCTGGCCGAGCTGCATGGCGAACAGGGTGCCGCCGATACTGCGCACGAGCTGGCTCGCGTTGGCGACCATGCCCTGCATCTCCTCGGGCACCTGCTCGGCGAAGACGCGGGTCAGAGAGTCGGAGATGCTCGTGGCAACGGGTTCGGCCAGCTGAGTCCAGAGCGGCATGGTCGCGGTGACCCATTCGCGGCGGGTCATGAGGCGTGGTTCAACGGTCAGTTCGGCCACGGAGATGACGTCATCGAGCCAGAGCGCCGCAATGTGAAAGGCCTGACGCAACTGGGTCTGCTGCGCATCGGTGGCCGTGAGCTGGCCGTTGGCCGCTCGCTGCTGGCCCTGGGTGAGCGCAATCTGCCAGTCCACGCCGGTGCCCTGGGAGTTCATGGCACCCTGGAGCTGTTGCATGAGGGCGGCCACGCTGGCCGGATCGTTCGGCAGGCCGGCAGCACCGGCAAGCTGGCTCGGGTCGATTCCGCTCTTGCCGCTCAGAATGTCGCGCAGCATGTCACGAAACTCGTCGCTCGGCTCGTTCGGGTTCTGATCGTTCGGGGGTAGGGAGTCGTCGGCCACTTCAGGCCCCTCTCAGTTGCATACTTCTACGCTAGTGCGAGTAGCCCGCTCGGGGCTGGGAAATATCCTAGGCTGAAGGGCTTGCTGTGCGCCCGTCGCGAACACGACCCGTAACCAGACCAGTACCAACACGGAAGGAGCACGGTGGCTCTCTTCACCGATGACTCACCGGCACCCACCAGTGCACGGCGCCGGCGCCCATCGATCGGCTGGATGGCGCTGTTGATCGCACTCGTCGCCGGGGTGATCCTGGGTATCATGCCGGCCCCCTACGTCATCGAGAAGCCGGGCCCGGTCTTCAACACCCTCGGCTCTGCCACCGACGCCGATAACGTCGAAACGCCGCTCATCACCATCCCCGACGAGACGGTCTACCCGACCAAGGGCACGCTCGATCTGCTCACCGTGTCGTTGCTCGGCAATCGGGAGAACCGCCCGAGCTGGCTCACGGTTGCCGGAGCCTGGCTCGATCCGAGCGAGGCCGTACTGCCCATTGATCAGGTCTTTCCCGAGAACGTCAGTACCGAGCAGCGCGACGCGCAGTCGAGCGCCGACATGATCAATTCCCAACAGGATGCCATCGCCGCTGCACTCACGCACCTCGGCTACGACTACCCCACGACGGTCACGGTGGTCAGCCTGCCCGATGGTTCTCCGGCCGCGCGAGTCATCGAGCGCAAGGACCAGATCGCCGCGGTGAACGGCCAAGCGGTGGCCAATGTCGCCGAACTGCGCGCTGCCCTGCAGGTCAACGGCGCTGATAAGGCGGCGAGCATCGACATCCTGCGCAGCGGTGTCGCGCAAACCGTCTCGGTCACGCCGATCGACAACGACGGAACGGTGGTGGCCGGAGTCAACGTGTCGGTCACCTATGACTTTCCGTTCGAGGTGCAGATTCAACTCGACAAGGTGGGCGGCCCCAGTGCCGGGATGATGTTCGCGCTTGGCATCATTGACAAGCTCACCCCTGGCCAGTTGCAGGGCGGCGAAAACGTGGCCGGCACCGGAACCATCGATCAGTCCGGCGCGGTGGGACCGATCGGCGGCATCCAGCAGAAACTGCACGGCGCACTTGAGAGTGGGGCAACCTGGTTCCTGGCCCCAGCGGACAACTGCGACGAGGTGACCGGCAATATCCCCGATGGTCTGACCGTGTTCTCGGTTTCGACGCTCGATCAGGCGCTCACGGCCCTCGAGGGAATCAAGACCGGCGACACGAGCGACCTGCCCACCTGCCCGGTTAAATAGCTGACATTGTAGTCCCCTCGACGCGTGGCAGTGATGACTCTCTCAGGGGCGCTTAAGTAGGATGGAGGTTGACCCTGATCATGTAGTCAATGATCACCCTGTACCCAACGACTGAGCGCAAGAGGCCAATTCGTGAGTTCATCAGCAGCCGACAACGCCCCACGGCGCAGCCGAGCCCCGCTAGCAATCACCGCAGCAATTATCGCAGGGCTGGTGATCCTGTTCTTTATCTTCGCCGGACTGTATACCGATGTGTTGTGGTTCGACCAACTCGGGTTCCTTAATGTGCTGACCACCCAGTGGATCGCCGGCACCGTGCTGTTCCTGATCGGGTTCGTCGCCATGGCCGTGCCGGTGTGGGTGAGCATCCAGCTGGCCTACCGCCTGCGCCCGGTTTACGCGAAGCTCAACTCGCAGCTTGATCGCTACCAGCAGGTCATTGAGCCGTTGCGTCGCCTTGCGATGTACGGTATCCCCGCCCTGCTCGGCCTCTTCGCCGGTGTGGCCGCTGCCACCCGCTGGCAGACCGTGCTCATGTGGCTCAACCGCACCGAGACCGGGCGCGTTGACCCGCAGTTCAACTTCGACATCTCCTTCTATCTGATGGATCTGCCGTTTTACCAGGCCGTGCTCGCCTTTGCATCCGCTGTGGTGCTCATCGCGGCCCTCGTCACGGTCGCGACGAGCTACCTCTACGGTTCCATTCGGGTGTCCGGCCGCGAGGTGCTCATCTCCAAGGCAGCACGTGTGCAGATCGCCGTCACTGCGGCGCTGTACCTGTTGCTGCAGGCAGTGAGTATCTGGTTCGACCAGTACTCCACCCTCACCAACCAGGGTTCGCTCATTACCGGTGCCGGCTACACCGACGTGAACGCCACCATCCCCGGCCGTGCGATTCTGGCCGGCATCGCCGCCGTCGTCGCCCTGCTCTTCATTCTCACGGCCATCATCGGCCGCTGGCGCCTGCCGGTCATCGGAACCGCGCTGCTGATCGTGTCGAGCCTGCTGATCGGCTCGCTCTACCCCTGGGTCGTCGAGCGCTTCCAGGTGGAGCCGAGCGCCAAGGCCCTCGAGGCCCCGTATATCGAGCGCAATATCGACCTCACGCGTGATGCCTACGGCGTCGCCAACATCGAGGAGATCGCCTACGACGCGAAGACCACCGCCGAGCCGGGCGCCCTGCGTGCCGACGCCGCGACCACCGCGAACATCCGTATCCTCGACCCAGCACTGGTGAGTGACTCGTTCGGCCAGCTCGAGCAGTTCCGCCAGTACTACCAGTTCCCGAATAATCTCGATGTCGACCGCTACATGATCGACGGCGTGTCGCAGGACACCGTCGTCGCCGTTCGTGACCTCAACCTTGACGGCCTGAACACCGGTAACACCTGGGTCAACTCGAAGACCGTCTACACCCACGGCTATGGTGTGGTGGCCGCTTACGGCAACCAGCGCTCGGTCGACGGGCAGCCCGTGTTCCTCGAATCCGGCATTCCCACGAGCGGTGCGCTCGGCGATTTCGAACCGCGCATCTACTTCGGCGAGACCTCGCCCGAGTACTCCATCGTCGGCGCCGAAGACGGCGTCGATCCGATCGAGCTGGACTATCCGTCGGGCACCGAGGGTGCCGGGCAGACCTATACGACGTTCTCCGGCGACGGCGGACCGAAACTCGACAACGCGTTCAAGAAGCTCATCTACGCGCTCAAGTTCCAGTCCGAGCAGATCTTCTTGGCCGCGTCGGTCAACGACAAGTCAGAGATTCTCTACGATCGTGACCCGGTGACCCGCGTGCAAAAAGTTGCGCCGTACCTGACACTGGACTCCGACGCCTACCCTTCGGTCGTCGATGGTCGGGTCAAGTGGATCGTCGACGGGTACACCACGTCGGCGAGCTACCCGTACTCGACCCCGGTGAGCCTGAGCGACGCCATCGCCGACACGCAGACGCCGGCTCAGCCGTATGCGCTGGACAGCATCAACTACATGCGCAACTCGGTCAAGGCCACGGTTGACGCCTACAGCGGCGAGGTCACCCTCTACGCCTGGGATGACACCGAGCCGCTGCTGCAGACCTGGCAGAAGATCTTCCCCTCCACGCTCAAGCCCATGAGCGAGATGAGCGGCGACCTGATGAGCCACGTGCGCTACCCGGCCGACCTGTTTAAGGTGCAGCGGGCCATCCTCGGCCAGTATCACGTCACCGACCCGGGTTCGTTCTACTCCAAGGACGACGCGTGGATCTCGCCGAACGACCCCGACTCGCCCGCGACCAACCCCACCCTGCAGCCGCCGTACTACCTCACCATGCAGGTACCCGGATCGGACAAGCCGTCGTTCTCGATGTACTCCACTTTCCAGCCGGAAGCGACCGGTGAATCCAGTCGTAACGTGCTCTACGGCTACCTCGCCGTGGACGCCGACGCTGGATCAGTAGACGGTGTCAGAGCGGATGGTTATGGCCAGCTGAGACTCCTCAACCTGCCCAAGGACGGCACCGTGCCCGGTCCCGGCCAGGTGCAGAACGTCTTCAACGCCGACCCGACCGTCTCGACCGAGCTCAACCTGCTGCGGCAGGGATCGTCGACCGTGCTGAACGGTAACCTGCTGACCCTCCCGGTCGGTGGCGGACTGCTCTACGTGCAGCCGGTCTACGTGAAGTCAACGGGTGAGACCAGCTACCCGCTGCTGCAGAAGGTGCTCGTGGCCTTCGGTGATCAGATCGCGTTCGAAGATACCCTGAACGGTGCCCTCGACGTACTGTTCGGCGGCGACTCTGGTGCCACGGCCGGTGACACGGCTGTACCGGACACGGCTGCCACGGGTGGCGCGACCGGTGAGACGCCGGCCACGGGCACGGACGTGCCCAGCACCTCGACCGGTGATCCGGCAACGGATGCTGAACTCAAGTCGCTGCTCGCCGTCGCCAAGACCGCGATTGCCGACAAGGCAACCGCACTCGCCGCCGGCAACTTCGCCGACTACGGCACGGCGGACGCGAAGCTCTCCCAGACGATCGCGAGCATGCTCGCCCTGCTCGGCGAGTAGTTCGACCCCGAACAACCGGACGCAAGCCCTCACCCGTCTCGGGTGGGGGCTTGCGGCCTTTGTGCGCTGCGCCGCGGGAGGGGGCTTTTGAATATTTTCCTTGCGGCGAGCCATTCCATGGTGTTTGATGCCATTAGAGATGCAGATTCGGTGCCCAATTGGCGATATCAACCCAAAGTGGTCAACCGAGCTTTCGGGGTGTGCTAAATTTGTACTTGTAGCGCGGGGTGGAGCAGTTCGGTAGCTCGCTGGGCTCATAACCCAGAGGTCGTAGGTTCAAATCCTGCCCCCGCAACAGATGCCCCCGGAACCCTTGGTTCCGGGGGCTTTTTCGTGCCGGTCTCCTTATCCGTGGCAGTGCCATACCGTTGCCGTCATGAGCAATGACGCGACCATGGCCATCGACACCGAGCTGGCCGATGCGCGAGCAGCCACAGCCTTTGTGGCCGGCGGGCAGCATCCGTTTAGTCGTCGCTGCACCCTACGCGACAACCATCGGTGATGACGACGCTGCGAGCGTTGTCTCCGGGAGCCTCGCCAACCTCACGGGCGGGCGACGGGGCGAACGACGCGGAGCATTTCTTCAGCTGAGACACCCGTTCCGGCGGCACCCCGCTGGCTCTGAAAAACTTATTGTGAATATGTCATGACATTAAGCGCAATGGGCGCTACTGTGGAGGAACGGCGACAAGCCGACCACTTCTAGTTCAGAAAGTTGTACATCGGCGTATGACGACTTCACCGCGATCCCCCCACGACGTGCTCACAATCGGGCGCGTCGGCGTTGATATCTACCCGTTGCAGGATGGCGTCGGCCTCGAAGATGTCTCGACCTTCGGCAAGTACCTCGGTGGCAGTGCCACGAACGTTGCCGTCGCGGCTGCCCGCCACGGACTGAACTCAGCGGTGGTCACCCGCACTGGAAACGACCCGTTCGGCAACTACATTCACCAGGAGCTGCGCCGCCTCGGTGTGAGCGACGAGTACGTCTCCGGCGTGCCCGACCTGAACACCCCCGTCGTGTTCTGCGAGATCTTTCCGCCCGACGACTTTCCGCTCTATTTCTACCGGGCACCCAAAGCTCCCGACCTGGTCATCAATGCAGACGAGCTCGACCTCGAAGCCGTCAAAAACGCCCGCATCTACTGGTCAACCGTGACCGGCCTCAGCGAAGAGCCCAGCCGATCCGCTCATTTCGCAGCCTGGCAAGCCCGCGGCCGAAGCCCACTGACAATTCTCGACCTGGACTACCGGCCCATGTTCTGGGCCTCACCCGAAGAGGCGAGCGCTCAGGTTTCGCTCGCGCTCGGCCAGGTGACTGTTGCCGTCGGCAACAAGGAAGAGTGTGAAGTCGCCGTCGGCGAGACCGAACCGCTTCGGGCCGCCGACGCCCTGCTGGAACGCGGCATCGAACTGGCCATCGTCAAGCAGGGCCCCAAGGGCGTACTCGCGAAGACTCGCACCGAAACCGTCGAGGTGCCGCCGTACTTCGTCGACGTCGTCAATGGCCTCGGCGCCGGCGACAGCTTCGGCGGGGCGCTCTGCTACGGACTGCTGCAGGACTGGCCGCTGCGCCGTATTCTGCAATTCGCCAACGTGGCCGGCGCCATCGTGGCCGGCCGCCGCGAATGCTCGACAGCAATGCCCACGACCACAGACGTTGAAGAAATACTGAAGGGACTGCCAGCATGACCACGCTGGACTTCGACGCCCTGCGGCATGCCCGCGCGACGCAGCCCGAGCGCATCGGCGAAATTCTTGCCAGCCGCACCCGCCGCGAGCTGATTCGCGGCGACGGGCGCCTGTTCATCGTGGCCGCCGACCACCGCGCCCGCGGTGCCCTCGGTGTGCGCAACGATGCCAACGCCATGGCCAACCGCTATGACCTGCTCGAAAGCATCGCCACCGCGCTCTCCCGCCCGGGCGTCGACGGCGTGCTGGGCACCCCCGATATCATCGACGACCTTGCCCTTCTCGGTCTGCTCGACGACAAGATCGTGGTCGGTTCGATGAACCGCGGCGGGCTCTGGGGTTCGTCGTTCGAGATGGACGACCGCTACACCGCCTACGACATCGACAAAATCAAGCGCGACCGGCTCGACTTCGCCAAGAACCTCGTGCGGATCAACCTCGAAGACTCCGGCTCGCTGGCTACCCTCGAGGCGACAGCGCTCGCCGTCAGCGAAGCGGCCAAGTGCAGCATTCCCATCATGCTCGAACCGTTCATGAGCTCCTGGGCCAATGGTCGCGTCAAGAACGACCTCACAACGGATGCCGTCATCCTCTCGATTGCCATCGCCGAGGGCCTCGGTAACTCCAGCGCCTACTCGTGGCTGAAGCTGCCGGTCGTTGCCGACATGGCTCGCGTTATGGCCGCCACCACCCTGCCGACCCTGCTTCTCGGCGGTGACCCGGTCGGCGAACAGGAAGAAACGTTCGACTCCTGGCGGAACGCCCTCGGGCTGCCCGGCGTGCGCGGCCTCGTTGTGGGCCGCAGCCTGCTCTACCCGGGCGACGGCAACGTCGAGGCGGCCATCGATACCGCGGCCGAGCTCGTGCACGGCGCCTAAAACTCCTATCCACTCTCGTTCAGAAAGAAGTTCACTTTGCCTACAACAGCAACAGACCTGGCCCTCGTTGCGCACTGGATCGACGGAAAAGAACAAGCAGGAACTTCCGGCCGCACCGCGCCGGTCTTCGATCCTGCCCTCGGCACGGTCAGCAAGAACGTGTCGCTCGCCGACCAGGCCGAGATTGCGGCCGCCATCGCGAGCGCCAAGGCCGCCTTCCCTGCTTGGCGCGACCTGTCGATCGCCAAGCGCCAGCAGGTTTTGTTCAGCTTTCGCGAACTGCTGAACGCCCGCAAGGGTGAAATGGCCGAGATCATCACGAGCGAGCACGGCAAGGTGCTCTCCGACGCCCTCGGCGAGATATCGCGTGGCCAGGAGGTCGTGGAATTCGCCTGCGGCATCCCGCACCTGCTCAAGGGCGACTACTCCGAGAATGTCTCTACCGGTGTCGACGTCTACTCCACCCGCCAGGCCCTCGGCGTCGTCGCCGTGATCAGCCCCTTCAACTTTCCGGCCATGGTGCCGATGTGGTTCTTCCCGCTCGCCCTCGCGGCCGGCAACGCCGTCATCCTCAAGCCCAGCGAGAAGGACCCGAGCGCGGCCATCTGGATGGCCAAGCTGCTCAAGGAAGCCGGACTCCCCGACGGTGTGTTCACCGTGCTGCAGGGTGACAAGGAATCCGTCGACGGCCTGCTCGAGCACCCCGACGTGAAGGCCATCTCCTTCGTCGGCTCGACCCCGATCGCCCAGTATGTCTACGGGACCGGTACACGCCACGGCAAGCGCGTGCAGGCTCTCGGCGGAGCAAAGAACCACATGCTCGTGCTGCCCGACGCCGACCTTGACCTCGTCGCCGACTCCGCCATTAACGCCGGCTTCGGCAGCGCGGGGGAGCGCTGCATGGCCATCAGTGTCATCGTCGCGGTCGAACCCGTCGCCGACGTGCTGATCGAAAAGATCGTCACCCGCATGAACACCCTTACCGTCGGCGACGGCCGTCGTTCCTGCGACATGGGCCCGCTGGTCACCGAGGTGCACCGCGACAAGGTCGCCAGCTACATCGACATCGCCGCCACAGACGGCGCCACGATCGTCGTCGACGGCCGCGGCATCGAGGTGGACGGCGACCCGAACGGATTCTGGCTCGGCCCGACCCGGATCGACGCCCTCCCGGTGACCTCCAAGGCGTACACGGAGGAGATCTTCGGACCGGTACTCTCAGTGGTACGCGTGGCGAGCTACGAAGAGGGCGTCGACCTGATCAATTCCGGAGCTTTCGGCAACGGAACCGCCATCTTCACCAACGACGGCGGCGCGGCCCGCCGTTTTCAGAACGAGATCGAGGTGGGCATGATCGGCATCAACGTTCCGATCCCCGTGCCCGTGTCGTACTTCTCCTTCGGCGGCTGGAAAAACTCACTGTTCGGCGACACCAAGGCCCACGGCGTCGAGGGTGTGCACTTCTTCACCCGCGGCAAGGCCATCACCAGCCGCTGGCTCGACCCGAGCCACGGCGGCATCAACCTCGGCTTCCCGCAGAACGCCTAGGCCACGACATGACAACGCCATCCGCTGCCCCTCACCCGCGCGACTGGTTCTACGCCCGGGGCTCCCTCGAGCGTGACGGCTGGGAAACCGTCGTCGACACCGCAATCAGCGGATGGCGTTACACCGGAATCCGCGTCGCCGCCCTAGTCGCGGGGGACTCCGTGTCGCTGGCAGCCGAGGGCGTAGAACGCATCGTGGTTCCCCTCGCCGGGGCGTTCACGGTGCGCTACACCCTCGCGGGGGAGACCGAGCCGCGAGTGCAGGTTCTCGCTGGGCGGGCATCCGTTTTTCACGGCCCGACCGACACGCTCTACCTGCCCACCGGCACGGCTCTTTCGATAGAAGGCGCTGGGCGGATCGCGGTGGCCGAAGCGCCGACCGATCAGGCGCTTCCGGTGGCCTATATTCCCAAAGCGGATGTCCCGATCGAGTTGCGCGGGGCGGGTCGCTCCAGCCGGCAGGTACACAACTTCGGCACCCCGGCCAGTCTCGCGGCCGACCGGCTGATCGTGTGTGAGGTGATTACGCCGGCCGAGAACTGGTCGAGTTACCCGCCGCACAAGCACGACGAGTACCGGGAGGGCGTGGAGTCGAGGCTCGAGGAGATCTACTACTTCGAGAGCAACGTCACCCGAGGCCAGGTCGCGCCGGAGATGGCGCGCCCGTTCGGTCTCATGCGCACCTATTCATCCGAAGCCGGAGATATCGACATCTCGGCCGAAGTGCACACCGGCGACGTTGCCCTCGTGCCCTTCGGCTGGCACGGCCCCTGCGTTGCAGCGCCCGGCTACGACCTCTATTACCTCAACGTGATGGCCGGCCCTGACCCCGACCGCTCGTGGCGCATCAGCGATGATCCGGCGCACGGTTGGATTCGGGGCACCTGGTCGGGCCAGGAGTTCGATTCCCGACTTCCTTACACTTCAGAACCCGCAGTACTCCGAAAGGACACACCAGCGTGACAACCCGACGCATGACAGTCAGCCAGGCACTCATCGAGTTCCTCGCCCACCAATACACCGTGGACGGCGATGTGCGCCAACGCACGATCGCGGGCACCTTCGGCATCTTCGGACACGGAAACGTCGCCGGCATCGGCCAGGCCCTCAAGCAGCTGTCCGTGGACGACCCAACCCTCATGCCGTATCATCAAGCGCGCAACGAGCAGGGAATGGTGCACGAATCGGTGGCTTTCGCTCGGATGCGCCGACGTCGGTCGACCTTCGCCTGCACCGCCTCGGTCGGCCCCGGTGCCACCAATATGCTGACCGGGGCCGCCCTTGCCACGATCAACCGGCTGCCCGTGCTGCTGCTGCCGTCCGACACCTTCGCCACCCGGGTGGCCGACCCGGTGCTGCAGCAGTTGGAACTGCCGCACGACGCGAGCATCAGCGTGAATGATGCCTTCAAACCGCTGTCGCGCTTCTTCGACCGGGTGCAGCGCCCCGAACAGCTTTTCTCGGCCGCGATCGGCGCCCTGCGGGTGCTGACGGACCCGGTGGAAACCGGCGCCGTCACGCTGTGCCTCCCCGAGGACGTGCAGGCACAGGCTCTGGACGTGCCGGTGGAGTTTCTCGCTGATCGGGAGTGGCGCATCCGTCGCCCCCGGCCGGATCGGGGCGTCATCGACCAGGTCGTGCGCACCATCCGTGAGGCCAAGCGCCCCATGATCGTGGCCGGCGGCGGCGTCATCTACTCCGACGCCGCAGCGGCGCTCGCCGCCTTCGCCCTGCACACCGGCATTCCGGTTGGCACCTCGCAGGCCGGCGTCGGTTCCCTCGTCTGGGACCACCCGCAGAGCCTCGGCGCCGTGGGCGCCACCGGAACGACAGCCGCCAACCGCATCGCCCGGGACGCCGACCTCATCATCGGAATCGGCACTCGGTACAGTGACTTCACGACCGGCAGCCGCACCGCGTTCCAGCATCCCGGCGTGCGCTTCGTCAACATCAACGTGGCGTCCTTCGACGCGATTAAACATGGCGCAGCCATCGCGGTGGTAGCGGATGCCCGGGAAGCGCTGCTGGAACTCACCGAGAGTCTCGATCGCTACCGGGTCGACGCAGAATTTGCCGATCGCATCCGCTTGGAGAAAGCGGAGTGGAACGCGGTGGTCGACGCGGCCGTCACCCCGAGTGGTCGGCCGTTGCCGGCCCAGTCGGAAATCATCGGCGCGGTGCAGCACGCCGCAGACCCGCGCGACGTGGTCGTCTGCGCGGCCGGCTCGCTGCCCGGCGACCTGCACAAGCTGTGGCGGGTGCGAGATGAACTCGGCTACCACGTTGAGTACGGCTTCTCCTGCATGGGCTACGAGATCGCCGGGGGCATCGGCGTGCGCCGGGCTGCCCCCGACCGTGACGCGATCGTCATGGTCGGCGACGGCTCGTACCTCATGATGCACACCGAGATCGTGTCGGCGGTGGCTGAGGGCGTCAAAGTCATCATCGTGCTGGTGCAGAACCACGGCTACGCCTCGATCGGTCATCTGAGTGACACCGTGGGGTCGCAACGGTACGGCACGCAGTATCGTTTTCGCGACACGGCCCACAACAACTTTGAAACGGATGCGACGCTGCCGATCGACCTGGCGGCCAACGCGGCCAGCCTGGGTATTTCAGTGATCAGGGTCGAGCCCGGGCCAGACGCCATCGCTGATCTGGCCGCGGCCGTGGCCAGGGCGAAGGCCTCCGTGACAGCGACGCTCATTCATGTCAACAGTGACCCCCTGCTGTTCTCACCGGACACGGAGAGCTGGTGGGACGTTCCCGTGGCCGAGGTGTCGGCCCTGGACAGCACGACGCAGGCGCGCCGTGATTATGTGGCGCAACGTGAGAATCAACGCCCCTATCTGGGGTCCTAGCTCATCCGACCAAGATTTGTAAGTATGTCAAGACAAAGCCTTGACGACCGTTGGGCAAGCGTATACCGTGGTCAAAAGAGACAACATCAGGACATTAAAACAAACTCACTGTGGAGGCTATAAAGTGCGATTCGTAGTTCTGGGAGCCGGCAGGATCGGGCTCTCTCACGTCGGCACGTTGAAGACGCAGGCCGGAGTCACCGACCTGCTGATCGCGGATCTCGATCCGGCCCGCGCTGCGTCCGCGGCGGCCTCGGTCGGCTCGGCCTCCGCCACGATCGACGAGGCGTTCGCCTCGAAGCCAGACGGCATCGTCATCGCCGCGCCGACCTCGGCCCATGCCGAGCTCATCGTGCGGGCCGTGCGCGCCGGCATCCCGACGTTTTGCGAGAAGCCCCTCGCCGAGAATCTCAGCTCGAGTATCGCGCTCGTCGAGGAGGTCGAGCGTCACGACATTCCCGTTCAGATCGGGTTCCAGCGCCGTTTCGACGCCGGCTACACCGAGGCCAAGCGTGCCCTGCAGAACGGTGACATCGGCGAACTGCGACGGATGCACGTGCTGACCTGCGACCCGACGCCGCCCCCGGCCGAGTACATTCCCACCAGCGGAGGAATTTACCGCGACTGCCACATTCACGACTTTGACATTCTGCGCTGGGTCACCGGCCGCGAGGTCGCTACGGTCTTCGCGACCGGTGCCAACCGCGGCGCCTCCTTCTTCGGTGCTGCCGGTGACGTTGACGAATCCGCTGCTCTGCTGACACTCGATGACGGAACCCTGGTTACCGTGCAGGGTTCACGTTACAACGGTGCCGGCTACGACGTGCGCATGGAACTGGCCGGAAGCCTCGGAAACCGTTCGGTCGGAATCGACGAGCGCGTTCCGCTGACCAGTGCAGAGCCGGGCGTCAGCTTTCCCAGAGAGTCTGCCTGGCCCAACTTTCAGGAGCGGTTCGCTCCCGCCTACGCTGCGGAGCTGGCCCGATTCGTCACCGTCGCCGCGGGCGAGACCGTTAGCCCGTGCACCCCTCGGGATGCACTGGAAGCGCTGTACATCGCCGAGGCCGCCGAACTGTCCCGTGCCGAGGGACGCCTGGTGCGCCTCGATGAAGTCAGGCGATGACCGTGGCCGAAGCATCCGCTCATCTCCTGAGCCGCATCGCTGCCGCACCCATTTCCTGGGGCGTCTGCGAGGTTCCCGACTGGGGGTTTCAGCTCGCGCCTGAGCGTGTTCTCGGTGAGATGCGCGAACTGGGCGTCGTGGCCACCGAATTCGGTCCCGAGGGTTTTCTTCCGTCTGGTCCGATCGACAAGGCCGAAACCTTGGCGGCTGCCGGTCTGAAGGCCGTCGGTGGTTTCGTTCCGATTGTGCTGCACGACGCGGGAAACGACCCGGTTCCGGCTATCGAGGCTGAACTCGACTCGTTTCTGGCAGCGGGGGCGACCCGCCTCGTTCTCTCGGCCGACACCGGTCAGGTCGGCTACGACTCCCGCCCGACGCTGAGCGAGCAGGAATGGGACACACTTCTCGCCAACCTCGATCGGCTCGTGCAGACCGCGGCCGCCCGCGGCGTGGTGGCCTCGATTCACCCCCACGTCGGAACAATGATCGAATCGAGCCATGACGTCGAGCGGGTATTGAACGGCTCACAGATCGGGCTGTGCCTCGACACCGGACACCTGCTCATCGGCGGGACCGACCCGGTCGAACTGGCCCGCGACAACGCCACTCGGATCAGCCACGTGCACCTCAAAGACGTGCGCCGAGCCCTGGCCGAGAAGGTGCAGCGCAAGGAACTCACCTACACCGATGCGGTGCGCCAGGGCCTGTACACACCGCTCGGTACCGGTGACATTGACATCCGGGCGATTGTCACCTTCCTCGAAGGGGCCGGCTATGCAGGCTACTACGTGCTCGAGCAGGACACGATCCTGACCGAGAACCCGGCAGAGGGCCAGGGCCCACTCGCGGATGTGCGCACCAGCATCGATTTCATCGCCGGTTTGGCGACTCCCTAAGACTCTTCACGACCGACAGCACAATCCGCACCACACACGGCACCGCCTCAGTCACAATGTATCCAATGGAGGATCCACTTATGAAGCTCAAATCTCGCTGGATGGCGGCGCTCGTCGTCCTGCCGCTCGCCCTCACCGGTTGCACGTCCACCACGAACACGGCAGCCACCACCGACGCTGCGGCCTCGGGCGACCCGGTCACGATCGCCGTCGTAACCCACGGCTCCCCGGGAGACACCTTCTGGGACGTCGTCAAGAGCGGCGCGGAGCAGGCCGGAAAAGACCTCGGCGCCACTGTCACCTACCAGGGCGATGGTGACCCGGTCAAGCAAAGCCAGCTCATCGACGCCGCCGTTGCGACGAACCCCGACGGTCTGATCGTCTCGATGGCCAACCCGGACGGCGTCAAGAACGCCGTCGAAAAGGCCGTCGCCGCCGGTATCCCGGTGATCACGATCAACTCCGGCCTGGAACAGTCCCGGGAATTCGGTGCCCAGACCCACGTCGGTCAGAGCGAGTTCATCGCCGGTCAGGGTGCGGGCGAGCAGCTCGCCGCTGCCGATGTCAGTAACGTCATCTGCGTCATTCATGAGGCCGGCAACACCGGACTGGAAGAACGCTGCAAGGGCGCAGCTGACACCCTCGGCGGCAGCGTCACCAACGTTCAGGTCGACGTCGCGAACGTTGCCGACGCCCAGAACACGATCAAGAGCAGCCTTCTGGCTGACCCGTCCATCGATGGCGTCCTCACCCTGAACCCGGGTATCGCTGTAGCGGCCAGCCAGGCGATCGAAGAAGCGGCCAGTTCGGCGAAACTCGCGACCTTCGACGTGTCCTCCGACGTCACCCAGCTCATCCTCGACGGCAAGATTCTGTTCGCCGTTGACCAGCAGCCGTACTCCCAGGGCTACCTGCCGGTGACCTTCCTCACCCTGCAGGCTCGTAACGGCGACGTCGTCGGTGGCGGCCTGCCGGTCTACTCCGGCCCCGGCTTCGTCACCAAGGACAACGCGGAGCAGGTCGCGAAGTTCGCGAAGAATGGAACGCGATGACCCGTACCGCACCCGCGGTTACCGACGAACGGATTAAGCCCGCCGGTCTGATCATCACGCTGCTGCGCCGACCCGAGGTCGGCGCAGCGGTGGCCGCCCTCGCCATCTTCATCTTCTTCTCGGTCTCGACCCAGGCCTTTCTGACTCCTGCCGGCGTGGCCACCTGGCTCTACTCGGCATCACTGTTCGGCATCATGGCCGTCGCCGTGGCCCTGCTCATGATCGGCGGGGAGTTCGACCTCTCCGCCGGGGCCATGGTCGGTACGACCGGACTCATCGTCGGAATCGTCACGACCGAGTGGGGCGTCAACATCTGGCTCGCCCTCGTGATCGCCTTGGCGATCGCACTGGCAATCGGTGCGGCGAACGCCTTCGTGGTCATGAAGACCGGGCTGCCGAGCTTCATCGTCACCCTCGCCACCTTCTTCATTCTGCAGGGAGTGAACCTGGCGGTCACCAAGATCATCACCGGTACGGTCTCCATTCAGGGCATGAGCGCCGTACCCGGCTTCGATGCCGTCAAGGTGTTCTTCGGTTCCTCGTTCGCACTCTTTGGCATGGACGTGAAAATCTCCATCGTCTGGTGGATCGCCCTAACCGCGCTGGCCACCTGGATTCTGCTGCGTACCCGCTCGGGAAACTGGATCTTCGCGGTCGGTGGCCAGATCACCAGCTCACGCCAGGTGGGCGTGCCGGTCATGAAGGTCAAAATGGGCCTGTTCATGACCACGGCTGGCGCTGGGTGGCTCGTCGGAATGCTCCAGCTGTTCGACGTGTCAACGGTGCAGGCCACGACCGGCATCGGCCAGGAGTTCATCTACATCATCTGCGCTGTCGTTGGCGGTTGCCTGCTGACCGGCGGCTACGGATCGGCCATCGGTGCCGCTCTGGGCGCCCTGATCTACGGCATGACCCTGCAGGGTATCGTGTTCGCGCAGTGGGACAATAACTGGCTCAAAGCGTTCCTCGGTGGCATGCTGCTGCTTGCCGTACTCGTCAACCTCTATGTACGCCGCCAGGCAGGAGTTCGCTCATGACAGACTCACAGGCATCCGCTGCCCCGCCGATTCTTGAAGTTCGGGACATCGGCAAGACCTATGGTTCCATTCTGGCACTGCAGGGTGTGTCAGCCTCGGTCGGGGCAGGTGAGGTCCTCTGCGTTCTTGGGGACAACGGTGCCGGCAAGTCCACGTTCATCAAGATTCTGTCCGGGGCCCACGCGCACACCCACGGCAAGCTTCTCGCCTATGGTGTCGAGCGCACCTTCGGCAGCCCGCGTGAAGCCCTGGATCTGGGCATCGCGACGGTCTACCAGGACCTGGCCGTAGTTCCGCTGATGCCGGTCTGGCGCAACTTCTTTCTCGGCTCCGAGCTGACCCGAGGGTTTGGTCCGTTCAGTCAGCTGGACGTGAAGGGGATGCGCCGGATCACCAAGGGAGAGCTGGCCAAGATGGGCATCGACCTGCGCGACGTCGACCAGCCCATCGGCACCCTGTCGGGTGGCGAACGCCAGTCGGTGGCCATCGCCCGAGCCGTGTACTTCGGCGCGAAGGTCGTTATCCTCGACGAGCCGACCTCGGCTCTGGGCGTCAAGCAGGCCGGCGTGGTGCTGAAGTACATCGCCCAGGCGCGCGACCGCGGCCTCGGCGTGGTATTCATCACGCATAACCCGCACCACGCCTATCCCGTCGGTGACCGGTTCCTGCTGCTCAAACGCGGAACCAGCCTGGGGGACTTCAAGAAGAGCGAGATCACCATCGAGGAGATGACGAAGCTCATGGCTGGCGGAGCGGAACTCGACGCCCTCGCCCACGAGCTCGCCCGCGCCTGAACCACGCTGGCTGCACAAAGAATTCTGGCCGTCTGACCTTGGGAGGTCAGGCGGCCAGAATTCGTTGCACGGTTTCCGAAACGCTGGCTATTTTTCGACCAGGGTCACTTCGAAGGAGTAGAGGTCGGGGCGGTAGCAGTGCTGGCCGAACTCGACGGCGCGGCCCGAGTTGTCGAAGGCCGTGCGGTCCATCGTGAGCAGGGCCGAGTTCTTCTCGATCTCCAGCAGAGCTGACTCTTCGGCCGTGGACTTGCGGGCGCCGATGTGCTGGCGGGCCACGCGCATCGTCACGCCGCGCGAGCGCAGCACCTGGTACAGGCCGTGCGCGACGAGATCGTTGGGTTCGATGCCGATGAATTCCTCGGGGAGCCAGTTCTCCATCACGGCGACGGGCACGTCGTCGGCTAGCCGCACGCGGCGCAGGTGCAACGTGGGGCTGCCCTCGGCGACGCCAAGACGTTCGGCGGTTTTCGCATCCGCTGGCTGGGATTCGAGGGTGAGCAGATGGGTGGACGGCACCTTGTGCGTGTTGGTGAGGTCGTCGTAGAGGCTGGTCAGCTCGACCCTGCGGGTGACCTGGCCGTGCACGACCTGGGTGCCGATGCCGCGGCGACGTACCAGCAGACCCTTGTCGACGATTTCCTGGATGGCGCGGCGCACGGTGGGCCGGCTGAGGCCCAGTCGCTGGCCGAGCGCGACCTCGTTCTCGAGCCGTGACCCGGCGGGCAGTTCACCGCTCAGGATGGCCTTTTCGATGCGCTGCGAAACCTGAAAGTACAGGGGAATCGGCCCGGATCGCTCCAGATCCATGAACATTCCCATAGGGAGGACGTTTTCTTCCTGCGCGCTCACCTGACACCTCACTGACAAGCCAAGAGCTTTGGCTAGTTGTCATGACATTATCAGGTCATAGCGACGCTGTCAGGAGGCGGGTCAGGCACGGAGGCTGGCGACCGCAGCGACCGCTGCACGAACGGATGCCGCCGCCTCGACCGCGTCCGCCGCGCTCGTGCCAACACCCAGCGTGAACCGCACCGCAGTGTGAGCGACCTCGGCCGTGAGGCCCATGGCCGTGAGAACGTGCGAGGGCTCGCTGCTGCCGGCCGCGCAGGCGGACCCACTCGAACAGACAATGCCGTGCTGCTCGAGCTCGAGCAGCACCGCCTCGCCGCTCGTGCCCGGGAAGACGAACGACGCGGTGCCCGGCAGCCGTTCAGTGGCGTGGCCGGTGAGCCGGGCCGAGGGCGTGTCGCGCAGCACGGTGCTGATGAATTCGTCGCGAAGAGTGCTGGTGCGGGCGGCGGCGAGTACGCGCTCCTCACCGGCCAGGCGCAGGGCGACGGCGAGGGCGACCGCTCCGGCGACGTTCTCGGTGCCGCTGCGTTTGCCGCGCTCCTGGCCGCCGCCGTGCAGCAGCGGTTCGATCGGAAGGCGTCCGCGCAGAAAAACCGCGCCGATGCCGGGGGGAGCGCCCAGCTTGTGGCCGGAGAGGCTCAGCGCGTCCACGCCGAGTGTGGTTACGTTCAGGTCGAGCCAACCGCCGGCCTGCACCGCGTCGGTGTGGAACGGCACACCCCGCGCGGCAGCGGCCAGTTCGGCCACGGGCTGCACGGTACCGACCTCATTATTGGCGTAGTGCACCGAGACCAGGGTCGTGTCGGAACGGAGCGCGCGGGCCAGGTCGGCCGGGTCGACGCGGCCGGCGGCATCCACTGGTAGCAGGGTGATCTCGAAACCGTGCAGCCGCCGCAGGTAGTCGCAGGAGTCGAGCACAGCCTCGTGCTCGATCGGAGTGGTCACGATGTGGCGGCCGCGCGGGGCGCCGAGGGCAACGCCCTTGATCGCGAGATTGTCGCTTTCGGTGCCGCCGCTGGTGAACGTGACCTCGCCGGGCCGGCAGCCGAGCGAGGCGGCGACGCTGCGGCGCGCCTCCAGCAGGGCGGCAGCGGCGGCCTCACCGACCTGGTGGTGGCTCGATGGATTGCCGAAGCCGCTGGTGAGGTGCGGCCACATGGCCGTAAGGGCCTCGCGGCGCACCGGGGTCGTCGCGGCGTTATCCAGGTAAATCATGGGTCAGAGAGCAAACCCAGCCGGCGTGTTCACCCGAATGGCCACGTCGAGGCCGAGGTCGAGCGAGTGCACGCTGTGTGTGAGCGCTCCGACCGAGATGACATCGACACCGGATGCCGCAATGTCGCGTACGGTCTCGAGCGATACTCCGCCGCTGGCTTCGACGATGGCGCGACCGGCGACCTGCTGCACGCCCGTACGCAGGTCTTCCGGGCTGAAATTGTCGAGCATGATCGTATCGATACCCGCAGCGAGCACGCCTTCGATCTGGTCCAGCCGGTCGACCTCTACCTCGAAGTGGGTGGTGTGCGAGAGACGGGCCCGCACCGCTCGCAGCGCCTCGGTGAGGCCGAGCGGCCCGGCGGCGAGGATGGCGAGGTGGTTGTCCTTGGCCATCACCGTGTCGGACAGGCTGAACCGGTGGTTGTGGCCGCCGCCGTCGCGCACGGCCGCGCGTTCCAGGGCGCGGAGGCCCGGCGTGGTCTTGCGGGTGTCGACGATGCGGGCCTTGGTGCCGGCCGTCTCGGCGACGTACCGGGCGGTCAGGGTGGCGATTCCGCTCATCCGCTGCACGAAGTTGAGCCCGATACGTTCAGCCTGCAGGATGCCGCGGGCCGGGCCGGTCACCTCGGCCAGCGTGGCGCCGGCGACGAAGTGGTCACCGTCGGCGACGAACTGGCGTACCTCGATGCGGGGGTCGGTGAGGGCGAAGGCGGCGGTGAACACGGCACTGCCGCTGTACACGCCGGGTTCGCGGGCGTCAAGCCTGGCCGTCGCGACGGCATCCTCGGGGATGAGCACGGCCGAGGTGAGGTCGCCCCAGGGGGCGTCTTCGTCGAGGGCGGCTTGCACGACAACGTTGATGGAGTGATTGCTCAGCATGCGATGGCCTCCTGGGCCGGAACGAGTTCGAGTGATTGCGGGCGTGACTGGGAGCTGCGTGCTTGCGAGACTGAGCGGGCCAATTCGGGCCGGGTCTCGGCGAAGTCGGAGCGGTAGTGCGAGCCGCGCGACTCCTCGCGGGCGAGGGCGGCGGTCACGAGCAGGCGGCCGAGGTCGAGTAGGTTGCGGTCTTCGAGGGCGGCGACCGCGGTGCTGGCGGGGTCGGGGGCTGTCCACTCGGCGAGGTTGGCGGCGGCTGCGGCCAGGCCGGCGCCGGAGCGGTGGACCCCGGCGGAGTGCCAGAGGAGTTGCTGGAGTGTTTGGCGGTCGACCAGCGTTGCTCGATCGGCTGACGGTGATCCTATGGCGGTCTCGACGGGCTCGACCGACGGGTGGGAGAGATTCGCAGAGCGGATCGCCTCGTCGAAATGGTGTGAGAAGGCAGAGACCGGCGAGTGGGCGTGACCTTCCGAGCCGGTGGGCCAGGACTGGTCCAGCGCGCGCACCGCGCGGTCGGCGAAGACGGCGGCCTCGAGCAGCGAGTTGGAGGCGAGCCGGTTGGCACCGTGCGCCCCGGTGCGGGCAACCTCGCCGACGGCGAACAGGCCGGGCCGGGTGGTGCGAGCCCAGGTATCCGTTTCGACGCCGCCCATCCAGTAGTGCGCGGCCGGCGCTACCGGAATGGCTTCGACCGCCCAGTCCAGGCCCGCGGCACGGCAGGCGGCAGTGATAGTGGGGAACCGGGTTTCGAGCAGCTCGCGGCCGAGCGCGGTCGCGTCGAGCAACACCGGGGCGCCGCCCTGCCGTTCCATCTGGCGGGCGATGGCCCGGGCGACGACGTCGCGTGGGGCGAGTTCGGCGTCGGGGTGCTCGGCCAGCATGAAGCGCTCGCCGAGCTGATTTCTGAGCACGGCGCCTTCACCGCGCACCGCCTCCGAGACGAGCGGCGTGCCGGGCACCGCGAGGGCGGTGGGGTGAAACTGGTAGAACTCCAGATCGGTAACGGATGCCCCGGCCCGCCACGCCGCCGCCACGCCGTCGCCGGTGGCGACCGCAGGGTTGGTGGTGTGCGTATAGAGGGCGCCGGCACCGCCGGTGGCAAGAATCACGGCGTCGGCTTCGAGCGAGCGCTGCACGCCGTCGGGGCCGAGTATCCGGGCGCCGCTCACCGCGTCGTCGTCGACCAGCAGGTCGACCAGCATGGTGTGTTCCCGTACCTCGATCGCGGCCCGGCGCCGCACGGTCGCGACGAGCGCCGCCTCGACCGCGGCGCCGGTGGCGTCACCGCCGGCGTGCACGATCCGGGAGCGCGAGTGTGCAGCTTCCAGCCCGCGAGCCACCCCGGATTCGTCGCGGTCGAAGTCCACGCCGAACCGAATGAGGTCGCGCACCCGCGCCGGGCCCTCTTCGCAGAGCACTCGCACGGCGGCCGGGTCGCACAGTCCGGCGCCGGCGCGCAGCGTGTCGAGCGCGTGGGCGTCCACCGAGTCGTCACGAAACAGGGCAGCGGCGATGCCGCCTTGCGCGTACCGGGTATTACTCTCCGGCAGCACCGACTTGGTGACGAGCGCCACGCGGTGCCCGGCATCCGCTGCGCGCACAGCGGCCAGCAGGCCGCCGAGGCCGCTCCCGATGACGAGAACGGATGACATCAGGCGCCGACCAGAACCGGCGGCCGGGCCGCCAGCATCCGCTCGAGGGCCACCCGGGCGTTACCGGCGACATCGGAGGCCACCGTGATCTGGTTGAGAACTTCGCCCGGTGCCTCGCCGCCGCCGACGAGCGCTTCGAGCACCCAGGCCAGGTAGCCGGCGTGGATGCGGTACATGGTGGAGCAGGGACAGATCACCGGGTCGAGGCAGAAAATCTCGTGCTCGGGGTGCTGGGCAGCCAGCCGGTTCACGAGGTTGATCTCGGTGCCGATCGCGAAGGTCGTGCCGGCGGGGGCCGCGGCGATGGCTTTCGCGATGAAGTCGGTGGAACCGGCCGAGTCGGCAGCGTCGACGACCGCCATCGGGCATTCCGGGTGCACCAAGACCCGCACGCCGGGGTGATCGGCGCGGGCGGCGTCGATCTGCGGCACGGTGAAGCGGCGGTGCACGCTGCAGAAACCGTGCCAGAGCACGACCCGGGCGTCGTCGAGTTCGGCAGCCGTGTTGCCGCCGAGCGGTTTGGTCGGGTTCCACATCGGCATCTGCTCCAGGGGCACGCCCATGGCCTTGGCGGTGTTGCGACCGAGGTGCTGGTCGGGGAAGAACAAAACGCGCTGGCCGCGCTCGAACGCCCACTCCAGCACGGTCTTGGCGTTCGACGAGGTGCAGACGATGCCGCCGTGCTCGCCGCAGAAGCCCTTGAGCGCGGCGGAGGAATTCATGTAGGTGACCGGAATCACCGGAACCCGGCCGGAGGCATCCGCCCCGGTGCCGTACAGCTCTTCGAGCTGTTCCCAGCACTCGGTGACCGAGTCGATGTCGGCCATGTCTGCCATGGAGCAGCCGGCAGCCAGGTTCGGCAGAATCACGGCCTGATCGGGCCCGGAGAGTAGGTCGGCGGTTTCAGCCATGAAGTGCACGCCGCAGAATACGATCGCGGCCGCGTCGGGGCGGCTCTGCGTGGCCTGGGCGAGCTGAAAGCTGTCGCCCACAAAATCGGCGTGCCGCAGCACCTCATCGCGCTGGTAGAAATGGCCGAGAATCACGACCGAGTCGCCGAGCACGTTCTTGGCCTCGACGATGCGGGCGCTGAGTTCCTCGGGTGAGGCGGTGCGGTAGCGCTCCGGCAGGGCGCCCTGACGGGGAGATCCGGCCGGAATCACGTCGCCCATCGAGGAGCCGGGGCCGTAACCGGGGGTGCCGGCGTCGAATTCCCACGGCGCAGTCGCCAGATCGGGACTGCACGTGCTGCCGGCGGCTTTGCCGGTGCCGATGAGACGAATGGTGGTCTCGACCGAAGGAATAGTCATGGTCGTGCTCCTTGAGAATGAAGAGGGGTGGGGGGAGTTAGCGGGTTGGTCCCGGCGGGTCGTGCTCGTTGGCCCGATCGTCGTACCGGTAAAGCCGTGCGGGCCGGTGGCGGGCACCCGCCACGTGCTGATCGGTGCTGATCAGGGTGCCGCTCGACTCCATCGAGCGACGAAAGTTGGCCGGGTCGAGCGCCTTCTGAAGCACGGCCTCGTGCACGTCGCGCAGCTGGGCGAGGGTGAAAGTGTCGCCGAGAAAGGCGTGCGCGATGCGGGCGTATTCGACCTTCGTGCGCAGCCGCCAGAGGGCGTATTCCACGATGCGGTTGTGGTCGAACGCCAGCGGCGGCAGCTGGTCCGCGGCAAACCAACGAACGTTTTCACCAACGGATGCTCGCTCCGCGACCTCCGAACGCACCAGCGCCCAGTACACGACGGAGACCACGCGAAGGCCGGGGGAGCGGTCGATATCGCCGAACGTGTACAACTGCTCCAGGTAGCGCGGCGACAGGTCCGTGGTTTCGCGCAGGGTACGACCGGCGGCGGCTGCGAGCTCTTCGTCGGCCGGCAGCCATCCGCCGGGCAGCGCCCAGAGCTCCCGGTGCGGGTCGCGAGTGCGGCGCACGAGCGGGAGCCAGAGTGTCTTCAGGCCCGACTCGTCGTCGGGGCGCAGGGCGAAGATCACGGTCGAAACCGCCAGGGTCGCCTGCGCGCTGCCGCGTTCCCGCAGACTCTTCTCGGTCAGGTGGTGCTCCAGCACGGGGATCCAGTCGTAAAGGTCAGTGTGACTTTAACTGCTGGATCCATCATATAGTCAAATTGACTCAAACACCCGGAATGTTTCCGATTCAGGCTCCGCGTGCGGCCGCGGCGGCCTCCCGCGCGCCGGACCGGCTGATGCCCATTCCGGTCACGCCCCACAGAGTGACCCGCGCCATCGCCTCGATGGCGATGCGTGGACTCATCTTCGACGATCCGCGTACCCGCTCGACGAAGGTGATCGGCACCTCGACGACGCGCAGGTTAGCGCGCACCGCGTGCAGCAGCATCTCAATCTGAAAGCAGTAGCCGAGGCTGTCGACGCTCGAGAGGTCCATGCGCTCGAGTGCCCTGGCCGAGTAAACCCGGTAACCGCCGGTGGCGTCGCGCTGCGGCAGCCGCAGCAGCAGACGGGAATACCAGGAGCCGCCGCGGGAGAGTGCGCGCCGGTGCCAGGGCCAATTCTCGATGGCCCCGCCGGGAACCCAGCGTGAGCCCATCACGACGTCAGCCGTGACGGCGGCATCGAGCAGGGTGGCGAGTTGCTCCGGCAGGTGGGAGCCATCCGCGTCGAGCTGCACCAACCGGGTATAGCCGCGGCCGAGGCCCCAGCCGAAGCCGTCGAGGTACGCCGCGCCGAGGCCGGTCTTCTCGGTGCGGTGCAGCACGTGAACGCTGGAATCCCGAGCCGCGATCGCGTCGGCCAGGGTGCCGGTGCCGTCGGGCGAAGCGTCGTCGACGACCAAAATGTGCACCTCGGGCACGCTGGAGCGCAGTCGATCCACGATCGAGGCGATGTTTTCGGCCTCGTTATAGGTCGGTACGAGTACCAGCGTGGTGGTGGTGGTGGGCACGACGTTACCTCGTCATTTCGATGATGCGGGTGCGGTTGACCAGTGTCGTGTCGGCGACGCGGAAACCCTGGAGTTGAAGCGTGTGGACATCCGTTTCTTTCCGCGAATCTGCACTCCCCGAGTATTGCAGCAGCCACACCGTGTTGAGGTTCACTACGCTCGGCAGCACGTCGGTCAGAGGTGCGACCTCGTCCCACAGCCAGGTCGTGTCAGCATACGGGCGGGTCAGGGTCACGTCGCGCAGTCCGGCGAAAGCGTTGGGGTAGAGATGCATGGCTAGCCGGGGCAGGCGTGACGGGCGCACGCTCTGGTCGAAGACCACACCGTCGTCCGGCGTTGCCCGGGCGGCGATGATGTCGGCTGCCTGGCGCCAGTCACTGCCGTCATTCTTGCCGTAGTCACCGCGTTGCACCGCATAGGCGGGCACGATCACGGCCACGAGGGCCAGGACACTCGCGACGCGCAACCAATTGCTGGCCAGTGCCGCCACGCCCACGGCGATCACAATGCCCACCGCCGGGGCGCAGAGCGAGAGGTAGCGCAACGAATACATCGGCGCGATCAGGTGGGTGCCGATGAGCAGAATCGCGCTCGGCACCAGCATCCAGGCCAGAAAAATCGTTAGTCCGGCCGGGCCCGGCAGGCTGGCCGACCGATGCGTGCCGCGGCGCGGCAGGAATACCGCGATCACAGCCACGAGAATGAGCGACCAGGCCATGATCGCCACCGGAATGGTGTCGAACCACTGCATGACGGCCGCTTCGCTCACAATGACCTGGGGTCGTCGGCCGATGAACGCGATTTGTTCCCGCTGCGCTGAGCCCGCCAGCACTATCGGGGCGGCCAGCAGCAGCCCGATCGCGCTTGCGCCGACCCAGAAGAAAACGCTGCGCCACAGCGGATGCCGGCCGCCAAGAACGAGGACCGCCACCGCGTGTACCGGCAGCAGCAGCGCCAGGAACAGGAAGACGTAGATGCCGAGCGCGAGCAGCACGGAATAGGAACCCCAGAGCAGGATCTGCCGGCGCCGACTCCCGGCGCTGCTTCGGACAGCGTGCACGAGAAGCACGGTCAGCCAGACCCCGATGGCCGTGGCGATGGCGGTGGATCGCGCCTCGGAGCCCATATAGGTCACCCGTGGAATGATCGCGAAGACCAGTCCGCCGGCGATGGCAACCCGAGACCCCATGAAGAATCGCGCCAGAACCACCGTTCCCGCAGCCGCGACGCCGATCGCGATCGCGCTCGGCAGCCGGGTGGCGAGCTCGGACGCACCGAACAGGTCGATCCAGCCGTGCAGAAACAGGTAGTAGAGGCCGTGCACGGCATCGACGTTCTCGAGCATGCCGAACAGCGAGGGGAGCGATCGTTCGGCCGACATGACGCTGGCCGCTTCATCGCCCCAATACGACGGCTGCCAGGACCAGGCGAACGATACCAAAAAGGCCACGAGGCCCACGAGACCCGCCGACCAGGCGGGTGAAAGCCGTCGCCACAGGCGTCGTCCGGGCACCGGAGGGGCCGCAAGATGCGGAGCGATAACGGAAGTCACCCTATGAACCTACCCAGCAAATGTTAACGGGAGCCTTCGATAACCCCTCAGTTGACTGCGAAGATCAAACCTTTCGCCGGTTGGCATCGGTATCGGCATGCTGATCGAGCGGCCAGCTAGGCTTTCGCCATGACTCCAGGCGCCGCAACGCATGAATCCGCAACGATCGATTCCGATGCGGTCGGCGTGGCCGTTGCCCAGTTCGCCCCTGGGCCAGATCCGGCGCTTAACCTCGGCACCATGCGGCAGCTGGCCGAAACGGCCGCCGGTCGTGGCGCCCAACTCGTCGTTTTTCCCGAGTACTCGGCATTCTTCGAACCGAAACTCGGGCCGTCGTTTGTGGCGGCCGCCGAACCGCTCGACGGAGAATTCGTGACCGCGCTGGCCGCGCTCGCCGCCGAACTCGGCATCCACATCGTGGCCGGCATGCTCGAAACGACCGTGGACCCGGCCAGGTTCTCGAACACGCTCGTCACTCTCGATGACACCGGGCACCTCGTGGCGACCTACCGCAAGCTGCACCTGTACGACGCGTTCGGCGACCGTGAATCGGAGTGGGTGCTGCCCGGCACCGTGACCGACCCCGAGACCTTCGATGTCGGCGGCCTGCGGGTGGGGCTGCAGACCTGCTACGACATCCGCTTTCCCGAGGTCACGCGTCGACTCGTCGACGCGGGAGTCACCCTCGTGCTCGTGCCGTCCGAGTGGGTGCGTGGCCCGCTCAAAGAACACCACTGGCGTACCCTGCTGACGGCCCGGGCGCTGGAGAACACCGTTTTTGTGGCGGCCGCCGATCAGACCCCGCCGATCGGCGTTGGTACCAGCCTCATCATTGACCCGATGGGCGTTGCGCTGGTCAGCCTCGGCGAGGCAGCGGATGTCGCCGTCGCCTACCTCACACCGGCCAGAGTCACCGCCGTGCGCGCTCTCAATCCGGCCCTCGCACTCCGACGCTTCACCGTCGTGCCGCGCGAAGCGGCACCTATGAGAATCAGCGTTCGGTGACGCTGGCCTTGGTCGCGCGGGTCTGCGCGGCCGCTCGAATGCCGATGGCCGGTTCTAGCTTCGGGGTCGCATTGGCGTCAACGGCGGCGCTTTCTTCCGCGGTCACCACGAGCCCCTGCGAGCTGTTGGCCGAGCGGGTCAGCTGGGCGACCCAGTTCGGGTTGATGCTCGGTGCGTGGCCGCCGGCAAACTTGAAATAGAGCGGAATCGCCGGGTGCAGCCAGGCAGAGCTGCGGCCGTCGCCGACGACGGCGGCATCACGCCAGGACAACAGAAAACTTTCGCCGCGGCGAAGCTTTTGAATGATTACGAGCTGCAGGTGTGCCAGCATGCGATCTTCGAATTCCACGACGACACGGTCGTACGTGAGAGAACCCATGATTGCCACTTCCATTTCGCTGCGATCGGTTGCGCTCACTGAGAGCCGGGAGCCGGAACGAATGAAAGCGAAGAATGTACTTTGGAGTTGAACCGGGCACTGCTAACAACTGTCCTCCGTTTGGGGGGTAAAGACAAGGTTTTCAGGAAGTGCCCAGCTGACTCGAAGTCGATCCGATCGGTAGTGAGGCCGCGAATTCGAGCCGCAGCAGCACCTCGAGCGGGCGCTCGATCTGACCGAAATGCCCGGCGCTGGCAATCGTGCTGATCACGCACTGCGGCACGACTGAAAGGAGCTTTCGGTCGTCCTGGGCCGTGACGAACACGTCCCGGTCGCCGTGCACGGAGCGCACCGGGCAACTGATCTGCGCCCAGCTTGCGGAGGCGTCGTAGGCGCCGGCACGGGTCGCCGCCAGCACGAAACCGGCCGGCCGCATCTCGGCGCCGAGGGCGGCGACCACGCTGGCATCGACGGCTTGGCCGTACCGAAACAGTGGAGCCACCAGGAAGCGCAGCAGGCCGAAGCGCGTGACCGCCCGTACCAGGCCGCGGCCGAGCGGGCCAGCGAGCTGCAGCATCCGCATGGTCTGGAACAGCGCCGAGAAGGCGGGCAGCGCAAAGAACCGGCGAACTGGGTGCCGAACGCTGTCCTGGATCGAAAACGAGGTGGCCGAGACCAGGCCGACGGATGCCGTGGCGCGCGTTTCGCTCGCCGCCAGCGCCAGTGCGATGAACCCGCCCATGGAGTGACCCACAACGTTCCAGCGTTCGTAGCCGAGGGAGCGCGCCAGGTCGGCGACCAGCTCGGCCATCGATTCGAGGCCGAGCGTCGAACGGTCGGCCGGAAGTGGCGAGTCACCCCACCCCGGCAGGTCGGGGATGATGAGATCGGTCAGGTCGCGGGCGGTCGCATCGGCGGCCTGAAGCAGGGGTGTCCAGGTGGTCCATGATCCGGCGGCGCCGTGCAGCAGGATGGTCGCGGTCGTACTCGCGCTGCGGCGTCCGTGCCGTACCGTGACCGTTCCGCCCCTGAGTCGCATGGAACTCGTGGTGAGGCCGAAGTGGCGGGCATCCGAGTCGAGCGGGAACGGGCTGTAGCCCAGCACGGTGGCCGGTGGTGCCGGTTTTGGCCGGGCGGGAACGTGGGGGCCGGGGCGCGGACCGGGCTTCGGTGAGTCCAGAGCGCCGAGCGGTGCCACGGCGTGGTTTCGGATCGCTGGTCGGGACATCAAGATGCTCATGGTGGTAGTTCGGTGCCGCAGACCAACCGGATTGCCCGCCTGGCCATCCAACTGCACGCGGCCGTCCAGCCAATTGACAGGCAGGAATATCGCGCGCCTGTGGTCCGTTGCTGCCTACGGGCACCCAGGATCCACCTGGTGCCCCCCAACGAACGTGTCCGGTCTGATTGCCGGCTGATTGTGAAAGAAGTGCCCGTGAATCTCTTTTCTCCGCTGAACCTGGGCGACCTCGAACTCCCCAACCGTCTCGTCATGGCGCCGCTGACCCGCATCCGCTCCGGCCAGTCCGGTGTGCCCGGAGACCTGGTTGCCCTGCACTACACGCAGCGCGCCTCGCTCGGCCTGATCGTGAGTGAGGGCACCTACCCGAGCCACGCCGGCCAGGGCTTCCCCGGCCAGCCCGGGCTGGTCGAGCCGGAACAGTTGGCCGGCTGGAAAGCCGTCACCGACTCGGTGCACGCCGCCGGCGGTCGCATCGTCGCCCAGGTCATGCACGCCGGCCGGGTCACTCACGAGGCCACGAACGGCGGCTTCCCCGTCGTCGCGCCGAGCGCCATCGCCATCAATGGCACCACCCGCACCTACGACGGCAAGCAGGCTTACCCGGTGCCGCACGCGCTGACGGCCGAGGAACTGCCCGGCATCATCGCCGAGTTCGTGCTCGCCTCGCAGAACGCCATCGCGGCCGGATTCGACGGCGTTGAACTGCACGGCGCCAACGGCTACCTGCTGCATGAGTTCTTGTCACCGGCCTCCAACGTGCGCGACGACTCCTGGGGCGGTTCACCCGAACGACGCGCCAGGTTCGTCATCGACGTCGTGACCGCCGTCGCCGCGGCGATCGGCGCCGACAAGGTGGGCCTCCGCATCTCACCGGAACACAACATTCAGGACGCGCTCGAAACGGATGCCACCGACCTCGCGGCCACCTATGGTGCCCTCGTCGACGGTCTGGCTCCGCTCGGCCTGGCCTACCTCAGCGTGCTGCACGCCGACCCGCGCGGAGAATTCGTGCAGAACCTGCGCATCCGCTTCGGCGGCGTGTTCCTGGTCAACAGCGGATTCGGCGCCATCACTGCCCGCGACGAAGCCCTGGCCCTGGTGCGGGACGACGTGGCCGACGCCGTGGTCGTGGGGCGCGCCGCCATCGCGAACCCCGACCTGGTGCATCGCTGGCAGAACGACCTTCCCGTGAACGACCCCAACCCGCTCACCTACTACGCCGACGGTGCCGAGGGCTACACCGACTACCCCGCTCTAGCGTCGTAACCCCGCGTCACCCCGACTCAGGCGCTGGGGTGCATAACTCCTGCAATTCGTATGCCGTCAGCGAAAGTTCCGCGTCATTGCGGCGTTCAGAACCCGTTGTCGCAGAAATTGCAGGAGTTATGAACGGGAGAGGGCCGCCAGCTGGGCCGAGGCCTGCTCGAGCAGGGGCTCCTTCTTGCAGTAAGCGAAACGCACCAGGGGAGCGTACTCGGCCCGGTTGGCGGGGGAGCAGAACGCGGCTATCGGCACCGCGACCACCCCGGCCAGCCCGGGCAGCTTGCGGCACAGCTCGGCGCCATCGGTGAAGCCGAGCGGTGTCGCATCCGCCACGATGAAATACGAGCCCTGCGGCACACTGATCTCAAAACCGGCCGCCCGCAAACCGGTCGCCAGCACATCACGTTTGGCCTTCATATCGGTGGCGATTCCATCGAAGTATGTATCGGGCAGGCCGAGCCCCACGGCGATCGCCGGCTGGAACGGCGCCGCGTTCACGTAGGTGAGAAACTGCTTGACCGCGAGAATCGCCGTGACGATGGCGGCCGGCGCACTCAGCCAGCCCACCTTCCAGCCGGTGAGGCTGAACGTCTTGCCGCCCGAGGAGATGGTGACCGTGCGTTCCCACGCTCCCGGCAGGGTCGCGATCGGGATGTGCGGCGCGCCAAAGGTCAGGTGTTCGTAGACCTCATCGGTGACGATGAGTGCGTTGTGCTGCTGGGCGAGCTCCACGATCAGCTCGAGCGTTTCGCGGGGAAAGACCGATCCGGTGGGATTGTGCGGATCGTTCACGATGATCAGCCGAGTGCGGTCGGTGACCGCGGCCCGCAGCGCGTCCAGGTCCGGCTGAAAATCGGGGGCACGCAGCGGCACGGTGCGATGGATGCCTCCGCCCAAGCCGATCAGACCGCCATACGCGTCGTAAAAGGGCTCAAAGGTGACGACCTCGTCTCCGGGCTCGATCAGTGCCAGAATCGTCGCGGCGAGAGCCTCGGTCGCTCCCGCAGTCACCAGGATTTCGCTGCCCGCGTCGAGAGTCAGTCCGTAGAACCGCTGCTGGTGCCGGGCGATCGCCTCGAGCAGAATCGGCTGGCCTCGGCCCGGCGGGTACTGGTTTACTCCGTCGCTGATCGCTTGGCGGGCCGCCTCGAGCACCGCGGCCGGCCCGTCTTCATCAGGAAAGCCCTGTCCGAGGTTGATCGCACCGGTGCGCGCGGCGAGAGCGCTCATCTCGGCGAAGATGCTCGCCGCAACGCTGCCGTCCGCGGCGAGAAGTCCTGCACCTCTGGCTGTGCGTTGCCAGGCGCCGGAAATGGTCAGGGCTGGTTCGACCCATGAAGAGTGCTGCATGGTTTCCAAACTATCGCCTCGGCAACGTCTCGGCTTGATCATTGAATGCTCTCAGTGTGTACATATCGAACGTTCAGGTTTGGGCGCAAAGCTGGCAACGCTTGGAAGGAGCACCCGATGACTGACAACACCAATTATTCCGGCACCACCCCCGACAGGTCCGATGATGCCGCCGCTTTTGAAGTGAATAATTCCGGCGAGGCTACCCCGCCCAGCGAACCACCGACGGTGCCACCGACCGACGTACCGGCCGCGCCCTCGGTCCCGACTGCGCCGCCATCGAACGCCGTGCCGGTCGTTGCAGCACCGAGCCAGCCGGCAGCATCCGTTTCACCGGAGCCCGTCGTGAACGCATCCGCCGAGAACCGGCCCGCAGACAATGTCCCCGCTGACAGCTCTCCCGCCGCCAACCAAACGGTTGCCTACCCCACGGATTCCTACCCGACGGATGCCTTCGGTCGCCCGATCGAGACCCCCACAGCGTCGTCCTCCGCCTACGCCCCGAACGCCGCACCCCAGGCCTATGCGACAGCAGACTCCTACCCGACGGATGCCTATCCCAGCCAGCCCTTCGCCGCTAAGACCAAGGAATCCGGTCGCCGCAAGGGTAGTGTCGCGCTGATCGCGGCCCTCGCCATTGGTGCGCTCGTCGGCGGTTCGTCCGGCGCTGGCATTACCGCCCTCATGATGAACGGCCAGAACAACGGTGTACCCGTTAGCCAGGCCTCCGGCCCGAGCAACGTCGTGGTGAACAACACCAAGAGCGTCAACCAGATCACCGCCGTCGCGGCCAAGGCCTCGCCGAGCGTCGTGACCATCGACGTGTCCAGCAGTTCAGCGGGCGGAACCGGCTCCGGCGTCATTCTCACCGACGACGGCTACGTGCTCACCAACACCCACGTGGTCACCCTCGACGGCGCAGCCTCCGATGTGAAAATCGAGGTCAAGAGCAACGACGGCAAGCTCTACGCCGCGACCCTGGTCGGCACCGACCCCATCTCCGACCTCGCCGTGATCAAACTGACTGACGCGAGCGGTCTCACTCCCATGACCTGGGGCGATTCCTCCGAGCTCAACGTCGGTGACAGCGCCATCGCCATCGGCGCCCCGCTCGGCCTCTCCGGCACGGTCACCGACGGCATCGTCAGCGCTCTGAATCGCAGTATCACCGTCGCGAGCTCGGCCGCCCCCACCTCGCCAGACACCACAACGCCCGACGGAGGCCAAAGCCAGAACCCGTTCTTCTTCGACTTTCCGAACCAGGACGGCACCCCGTCGCAGGGCTCGCAGGCCGCCACCGCCAGCATCGCGCTCCCGGTGATTCAAACGGATGCCGCCATCAACCCCGGCAACTCCGGCGGCGCGCTGCTCAACGGCAGCGGTGAACTGGTCGGCATCAACGTGGCCATAGCGAGCGCCGGCAGCACCACCTCCTCGTCGGCCGCCGGCAGCATCGGCGTCGGGTTCTCCATCCCGTCGAACTTCGCCAAGCGCATCTCCGACGAGATCATCGCCAACGGAACGGCCACCCACGGCCTGCTCGGTGCGAGCGTGAAGGACGCGTCCAGTTCGACCAGCAGCACGGTTGGTGCGCTCATCAGCGAGGTCACCTCCGGTGGCGCCGCTGCCAAGGCCGGTCTGGCCGCCGACGATGTCATCACCAACTTCAACGGTGTGCCCATCACGGACTCGATCGACCTCACCGCGCAGGTGCGGGTGCTCCCGGCCGGCGGCAGCGCCGATCTCACCTACGTGCGGGACGGCAAGTCGATCACCGTCTCGGTCACGGTCGGCGAGCTCTCCAGCTAACCGCTCGCTTCTGTTCCTTCCCACATCGCGTCGCCGGCTGGTCCGGCGGCGCGATGTGTTTGTCAGTGGGTGCGTACCACCGGGCGCACGGCCATTTCGTGGGCTGGTAGGCTCGATCGTCCTACCCAATAACCGGAAAGCTGGCCAGCCAGGTGCACCAACGTGGTAAGGGTCTTCTTCCCGGGGTGTCGTATGTGATGCCCGTTCTCAACGAGGCGAC
The DNA here is from genome assembly GCF_004403505.1 of Cryobacterium sp. TMT1-2-2. NCBI lineage: Bacteria > Bacillati > Actinomycetota > Actinomycetes > Micrococcales > Microbacteriaceae > Cryobacterium > Cryobacterium sp. TMT1-2-2. The sequence continues at coordinate 66,220 of NZ_SOGS01000017.1, forward strand.
GCACGTGCGAGCCGCCGTCGAAAGTCTGCTCGCCCAGGACTACCAGGGAACGTTCGAAGTCACTCTGGCGCTCGGACCGAGCATTGACGGCACGACCGAACTGGTCGAGGAAATGGCCGCCGTTGACGCGCGCATTCGGGTCGTAGCCAACGAGGTCGGATCAACTCCGGCCGGCCTGAACATCGCCATCCGTGCCTCCCAGTACGCAGTGGTCATCCGCGTCGACGCGCACTCCGTGCTGCCTCCTGAGTACGCCCGCATCGCCGTCGAGACCCTCGAACGTACCGGAGCAGACAATGTCGGCGGCATCATGGATGCCCGCGGCATCAGCGCATTCGAGCGCGCAGTGGCCCGCGCTTACGGCACCAGGATCGGGCTCGGTGGCACGCCCCATCACGTTGGCGGGGCGGAAGGCGCCGCCGAAACGGTGTACCTCGGCTGCTTTCGCACCGAGAGCATCCTGAACGTCGGCCTGTTCGACGAGGGCGTCAAACGGGGCCAGGACTGGGACCTGAACCGTCGCCTCCGCGAAGCAGGCGGCACGGTCTGGTTCACCCCGAAACTGCGTGTGCTCTATCGCCCGCGGCCGACCCTGGCCCAGCTGGCCCGGCAGATGCTCTCGACCGGGCTCTGGCGCGGTGAGCTGGCCAGGCGGTATCCGGCGGCCAACGGCATCCGCTATTTCGTGCCGCCGGCGATGGTGTTGGGAGTGGCACTCGGACTACTCCTGGGCATCGTCGGCGTGGTGCAGGCCGCCCTCGGTGCGGCGCCGTGGCTGCTGCTGGGCCTGATCGTTCCCGCCGGGTATCTGCTCATCGTGGTCGCTGCGACGCTCGCAGTTGCCCGGCCGGACGGATTTCGTGCGTCCCTCAATTTTCTCGTAGTCTTACCCTGCATTCACTTCTGCTGGGGGATCGGGTTCGTGCTCGGTTACCTGAAACTCACCAGCAATATCACGGCACACACGGGAAGGTGAGCAGATGACCAGTTCGCCCAATATCGCCCGCGACCCCGCTGCCAGGCCGGAGTCGATCGCGCATCTGCGCGCTGTCGCCCAGCCGCCGGAGGTGCGCCTGCGCGCCAACGCTGAGCACTGGACGGCGAGCCTATACCTGCGCGACCTGTCGCCGTACCTCACCTGGATGCTGCTGAAGACGCGTATCTCCGCTAACGGTGTGACCGCGCTGATGATCCTGGCCGGCTGGTCGACCGCTGCGGCCCTGCTGATCCCCGGAATCTGGGGGGCGCTACTCGCTCTCGCACTCAGCCAGGTGCAGATGCTCATCGACTGCTGCGACGGCGAGGTGGCGAGGTGGCGCGGTACTTCCTCGCCGGCCGGGGTGTTCCTGGACAAGGTTGGGCACTACTCCACCGAGTCGCTCATTCCCATCGCGCTTGGCATTCGGGCGGCCGCCTACCCGTTCGAATCGCCCGACGACTTTCTCTGGACCAGCCTGGCGCTGCTGCTCGCCCTGATCATCGTGCTGAACAAGGCGCTCAACGACATGGTGCACGTCGCCCGCTCCAATGCCGGCCTGACCAAGCTCGCCGATACCCACGGTGAGAAGACGCCCACCTCGAGCCTGATCGCCCGGGTGCGCCGGCTGGCCCGCTTCGTACCGTTCCACCGGCTGTACCACTCGGTCGAACTGACCATGGTGATCTTCGCCGCGGCCGTGATTGGGTTGTTCGTCGGGCAGCCGCTCGTCGACCGGGCCGTGCTGGTCGTTCTGGTTCCCCTCGCTTTCCTCTCACTCATCGGGCATTTCGTGGCCATCATGGCGTCCAAACGTGTCCGTTCCTAACGAGGCCGTCCCGACGGTCGGTGTTGTCGTGCTCACGCAGGGCACCCGTCCGGTCGACCTCGACCGGGGCATCCGCTCGGTGCTGGCGCAGCAGGGCGTGACGCTCGACGTGGTCTGTGTCGGCAACGGCTGGCAGCCGGTCGACCTGCCGGCCGGCGTGCAGACGCTCGGGCTCCCCAGCAACCTCGGCATTCCGGCCGGCCGCAATCGGGGGGTGTCGCGCGTCACCGGCGAGTACCTGTTTTTTCTCGACGACGATGCCAGCATTCCCGACCCGAATTTTCTGATCGAGGCGATCGGCAAGCTGCGCTCCGACCCGACGATCGGGCTGCTGCAGCCCCGCGTCGAAGACTCGGCCGGAATCGAATCGCCGCGGCGGTGGATTCCCCGCATCCGTAAGGGTGAAGCGACCACGCCCGGACCGGTGTTCTCGGTCTGGGAGGGGGCTGTGCTGCTGCCGCGCGCGGTTTTCGACGCGACCGGCGGCTGGGCCGAACCGTTTTTCTACGCCCATGAAGGAATTGAGCTGGCCTGGCGGGTCTGGGACCAGGGCCGGGTCGCCTGGTACGCGGGAGACCTGGTGGCCAACCACCCGGTGATCCTGCCCACCAGGCACGCCGACTACTACCGGCTGAACGCCCGCAACCGGGTCTGGCTGGCCCGCCGCAATCTGCCCGCCCTGTTGGTACCTCTGTACGTGGGCTCGTGGACGGCCATTCAGGTGCTGCGCTGGGCGCCCCGCAACCGGCCGGCGCTGCGCGCCTGGTTCGGCGGCTGGCGCGAAGGGTGGCAGAGCGATCCGGGGCCGCGGCATCCGCTCCGAGCCCGCACGGTCTGGCGGATGACCCGCGCCGGACGCCCGCCGATCATTTAACGGAAGGTAGTCTTGTTCGGTGGTAATTCGGAAAGACGTCAGGCGTGCAGTCAAACTGGTCAAGGATGTTGTGGCCTCCCGCAAGGCCCAACACAGACTCCGGGGTCCGCTGAAGGCGCGCGAGCTGCGCGAAGATAATCACTTCAAGATCGCCGTTTACTTTGCCGACGGGCCGGTCAACATGTACCAGATGCGGCAGTGGTACCAGCCGCTCGCCACACTCGCCAAGACCTGGCCGGTGCTCCTGCTCAGCCGTACCGGTGGCGGCACCCTCAAGCTCATGGATGAGTCACCGGTTCCCGTTGCCTATGTGCGCACGGTTCCACAGCTCGAGCAGATTGTGGCCGAGCAAGACATTCGCATCGTGTTCTACGTCAACCAGAACCCGCGCAACTTCCAGATGATGCGCTACGGGCGCTGCTGGCACGTTTTCATCAACCACGGTGAGAGCGACAAGATGTACATGATCACGAATCAGTTCAAGGCTTACGACTATTCCTTCGTCGCCGGGGACGCCGCTCTCGCCCGGCTGGACCGCGTGCTCTGGGACTACGACTTCGACAAGCGCGCCATCAAGATCGGGCGACCCCAGGCCGACTACTTCAGTGGTGAACTGCCGTACACGCCAGATGAACGCCAGGTCGTGCTGTACGCCCCCACCTGGGAGGGCGACCGGGGCGCTGCCGCCTACGGGTCAGTCGCGACCCACGGGGTCGCCCTGGTCACCGCCCTGTTGGCTACCGGCACCCACCGGGTCATCTACCGGCCGCACCCGCGCAGCGGCGTCGTCGACCACACCTACGGTGCCGCCAACAAGAGCATCATCGCCGCCATCGCTTCGGCCAACGCCCGCGACCCGCACGCGCAGCACGTCTACGACGCGGGCCCTGACCTCGGCTGGCAGCTGGCCGCAGCGGATATCGCCATCGTCGACATCTCCGCCATGGTCTACGACCGACTCGCCACCGGTAAGCCGCTCATCATCACCCGACCGGTGAACCCGACGGCCGTGATCGACACCAGCGGGTATCTCTCGGACTGCGAGTGGTTGCACGTCGAGAACGCCGCCGGCATCGCGGCTGCCGTCGAACGGCTCACGCACGATGAGGCTGTGGTGGAACGCCTGCAGGGGTGGGTGCAGCGCTACTTCGGCGACACCACGCCGGGCGTCGCGACGGAGCGACTGCACGCGGCCGTTGCGCACCTGATGGTGGAGTGGGATCGGTTCGCGGCGGTGCACGACGCTGATATCGCGATTGTGCCCGATCCGGCGTCGATTCCCGACGCCGAGTAGTGAAGCGACGCGGCCAGGTGCTGCACGCGCGGTCCTCTGCTGCACGCGCGCGTGGCAGCGCGAGCATCCGCTCACAGCGCGTGCAGCAGGCGGGCGCGCGACGCTACGTGGCTGAGGGATCCGTCGGCCACGAAGCGGATGCCGGCGGCGCGGTCGGCACGGCGGCCACCGACCTGCCCCGTCGCGTTTCGCGTACCGTGATCTCGCGCACCCGGGGCTCCAGATCCGGCTGAAAACCGGCCGGTGCCGGGCCGAAGGCGAGGCGTGAGGCGTGCATGACCTTGTTGCCCAGAATATGGTTTCCGGCACCGCCGATCACGGCTCCGATGCCAAACGGCAGGGCCTTGCCGAGCAGGCTGGCGCTGCCGCGGGTGGCGAACTGGCGCAGAAAAGCACTCTTGAGCCGGTCGGTCAGCGGGCCGAGTATTGCGCGGGGCAGGCTGTTGGTGATGAGCTCACCCCAGTAGGTGTTTCGTGCGGTTCCCGAGCCGGTCACCTGCCCGGCGAGCTGCCGCACCAGATCGCTGCCCTCACGGCCGAGCATCATGGTCATGACGAGGGCGCGGGCCCGCTCCGGGTCTTCGACCGCGATGCCGTGTACCTCGCTCACCGACTGGGTGAACAGCGCGGTCGCCTCGAGAAAGCCGGCGGTCTCCACTCCAGACAGGGCAAGCGTGATGCCGGTGCCGACGCCGGGGATGACCGCGGTGGCGCCCACAGCCGCGCCGCCGGCCGTGACGGCTGCCAGATAGCGTTTTTCCAGAATGCGCACGATCTGCTCGGGGGAGGCGTAGGGATTGCGCCGTCGGATGCTGCGAATATGGGCGAGCACAACCGGTCGGTGAACGGCCAGAACCCGATCGAAGCCCTTGACGAACCCGCTCGGCAGAGCGCCGCCCTGTGGAGTACCGCCGGTCGACGACAGCATCGGTGTGCTCTTCCTGGCCATTGCTCGCTCTCCTCGGTTGCGTCTCGTCGAGTGTACGTGGTGCAGAGGGGCGCGCGTTGGACGCGCGGGCGGGCGCCGAACTACAAATACTATGTTTCGCCAAATGTCCACCCGCTAGTCAAGAGTCCTCTGTGCCACTACAACTGAGGAATGCTTGAGCCCAAATCAGAAGCCTCCCGACTGCTCGGCCTCCGCCTGCGGGAGCGCCGCCTGGCGCTCGGGTTCAATCAGGAGTCCGTCGCTCTGCTCGCCGGACTCAACGTTTCGAATTACGCCCGCATCGATCGGGGTCACGGCAACCCGACGATGTACACTCTTATTCGGCTGGCGGCCGTGCTGCAACTCGACTTGAGTGAGCTCGTGACCGGTCTCGCAGTTGAGCAGCTACCGCCGACTCGCGACGCCTACATCGCGATCGATTTTCGTCGTTCCCAGGAAGCTCTCGCGACTCGGCGACTGGGCTAGGGTCAGGCCGCCGACTTGACGCCGTAGTCGGTGTTGTAGCGTGCGAGCACGTCGGTGATCGGCCCGTCGAGCACCAGGTCCCCCTTGTCGAGGTAGAGACCGCGGGTACAAAAGCGCCGCAGATCGCGTTCATTGTGCGAGACGATGAACAGGGTGCGACCACCCGCGAGAAGTTCTTCGATGCGGCGATAGCATTTCTCCCGAAAAGCCTTGTCGCCCACGGCCAACACCTCGTCGACCAGCAGAATGGGTTCTTCGAGTCGGGAGATCACCGCGAAGGCGATGCGCACCTTCATTCCGCTCGACAAATGCTTGTACGGGGTGTCGATGAAATCGGCGATCTCGGCGAATTCGATGATCTCGTCAAAGCGTGCGGCGATCTGCTTGCGGGTCATGCCGTGCAGGCCAGCGGTCAGATACACGTTGTCGCGCACGCTGAGGTCATCGACAAACCCGCCGGTGATTTCGATCAGCGGCGCGACGCCCGCGATCACGTGCACCGTACCCGTATCGGGCAGCACAACGCCGGTGACGAGTTTGAGCAGGGTGGACTTGCCCTGCCCGTTACGCCCGACGACACCGATGGCTTCGCCCGGTTGCACGCTGAAGGTGACGTGCTGCAGGGCCCAGAATTCGCCCGGCCGGCTGCGGCGTTTGCTGGCGCCGAAGAGATCCTTGAAATTGCGACGTCCGCGCCGATTCCTGCGAAAGCGGATGCCGACATCCTGTAGCGAGATCACCGGCATTCCTGGAATGGGCGCTTTCCCCTGGGCCACTAGATCTCCTTCAAAACGGCGCGTTCGGTGCGGCGAAAGACCAGGAGTCCGAGCCCGAGAAAGAGGAGGGACAGACCTGCGCTGATCGCGACCGCGAACCAGTCGAGTTGCTCGGGAAAGAACGCTGCCCGGTAGAGGCTGAAGATGCCGTTCAACGGGTTGAAGGCGGCCCAGAAGTGCAGTTCGGGCGGCAGGTCCGTGGTGCTGTAGATGATGGGGGAGGCGTAGAACAGAAAACGCAAAATGAGTTTGACGGCCCGCTCCAGGTCGCGAAAGAACACCACGAGCGGGGCGACCAGCAGGCCGACACCCGCGGTCAGGGCGGCCTGAATCAGAATGGCGAGGGGAAAGAACAGCGCGTCGGCGTTCAGCTCGGCGCCGTACAGAATGGCAAACAGGGCAAGCACCGGAATCGAGGCGAGAAACTCGATGCCTTTGGAGAGTACGAGGCGGTTCACCCAGATGGTGCGGGGGATGCGGGTGGAACGGATGAGCTTTGCCTCGCGCAGAAAAGCGCGGGTGCAGTCCGAGACGGCGCCGTTGAACCACATCCAGGGCAGCAGGGCGGCCAGCAGGAACACGATGTACGGGTCGGTGCCGACGTTTTTGTCAAACACCTGAGTGAAGACGAACCAGTAGATGCCGGCCATCACGAGCGGATCGAGAATGGACCAGAAGTAGCCGAGCACCGAGGTGGAGTAGCGCACGCGCAGGTCGCGCTCGGTCAGCAACCACAGCGAATGCCGATACCGTGCGATCGGCGTGCGCTGTTCTGGGCGCACCTGGGCGTAACTACTCACGTGGTCTATCGTATGGGAGCCTGACTTGGTCCCTTGCCAGCCGGCCCTTACTGGTCTCTTGCTCACACGCCCTCAAACGCTGGTCGTTAATCCCGCATTCGCGTAGATTGAGACTCTGCGCACAACGTCGATGCGTGATTGTCGACACCGGACCCGCACACGAGCAAGGGAGTCAATATGGCCTACAACGTCGCTCAGAAACTGATCGCCTCGCACTTGGTAGTGGGGGACATGGTTCCCGGCACCGAAATCGGCCTGCGAATCGACCAGACCCTGACCCAGGATGCGACCGGTACCCTGGTCATGCTCGAACTGGAGGCACTCGGTCTCGACTATGCACGCACGGAAGTGTCGGTGCAATACGTGGACCACAACCTGCTGCAGGCCGACAGCAAAAATGCCGAAGACCACGACTTTCTGCGATCCGCCTGCCAACGCTTCGGCATCTGGTTCTCCAAAGCCGGTAACGGGGTATCGCACCCGACGCACATGCAGCGCTTCGGTATCCCCGGCAAGACCATGGTCGGCTCGGACAGCCACACCCCGGCGGCCGGCTCGCTCGGCATGCTCGCCATCGGCGTCGGCGGCACCGAAGTAGCGCTCGCCATCGCCGGCGAACCGCTCTACATTCGCATGCCCCAAATTTGGGGCGTGCGCCTGACCGGGCAGCTGCCGCCGTGGACGAGCGCCAAGGACGTCATTCTCGAAATGCTCCGTCGCCACGGTGTGAAGGGCGGCGTCAACCGCATCGTCGAGTATTACGGACCGGGGCTGGCCACCCTGACCGCCATGGATCGGCACGTGATCGCGAACATGGGTGCCGAACTCGGCGCGACCTCGACAGTGTTCCCGGCCGATGACCAGGTGCGCACATTCTTACGCGCCGAGGCGCGCGAGGACGACTTCGTGGAATTACTCGCCGATGCTGATGCGACCTATGACGTGACCGAGGAGATAGACCTGGCCTCGATCGTTCCCCTGATCGCCCTGCCCAGTTCGCCGGGCAACGTCGTTCCGGTCAGCGAAGTCGCTGGCCGACCGGTCGAGCAAGTGGTGATCGGGTCATCCGCTAACCCAGGTCTGCGAGACTTCGCGATCGTCGCGGCGATCACCAAGGGGCGGCAGTCGTTCCCCGGGCTGTCCCTCGACGTCAACCCAAGCTCCCGCCAGATTTTGCAGGACTTGACCAAGATGGGCGCCACCCTCGATCTCATCGGGGCCGGTGCGCGGTTGCACCAGTCTGGCTGCATGGGGTGCATCGGAATGGGACAGGCCCCCGCCAACGGCAGCATCAGCCTGCGCACCATGCCGCGCAACTTTCCAGGCCGTTCGGGCACGCAAGAAGACTCGGTTTACCTCTGCTCCCCAGAGACCGGGGCTGCAGCCGCGCTGACCGGAAAAATCACCGACCCGAGAGATCTCGCTGACCTGTTTAACATGGACTATCCGTCGATCACCCTGCCGGAGTTCTCCAGCGTCAACCTGACTATGCTCGAGGCGCCGCTGCCCGCTGCGGAATCGCTCACCGTCGTGCTCGTCAAGGGCGAAAACATTTCGTCGCTGCCCGTCTTCGGTCCGCTCGCCGAACGCATCGAGGCTCCCGTTGCCCTGATCGTCGGCGATGATATTTCAACGGATGAGATTCTTCCGGCCGGTGCGCGCGTCTTGCCGTTTCGCAGCAACGTTCCCAAGCTCGCCGAATTCACCTTTGATCAGGTCGACCCTACCTACCCAACCCGCGCCGCACTCACCCGAGACACGACCGGTCACATGATCGTCGCTGGGGCGAACTACGGGCAAGGGTCTTCTCGCGAGCACGCAGCGATCACCCCGCGATTCCTCGGGCTGCGGGTTGTGCTGGCGGTTTCGTTTGCGCGCATCCACTGGCAGAATCTGGCGAACTTCGGCGCGCTCGCGCTGCAATTCACGGATGCCGCCGATCACGACCGCATTGGCCAGGGCGACGTGCTGGTGCTCGACGGTATTCGCGAGGCGCTCACCAACGGCACCGAGATTATCGTTCGCAACACCACCCGCGATGAGACTTATTCCGTGCGGCACGAGCTTTCGACCCGCCAGATTGAGATGCTCCTGGTCGGCGGCCTCATTCCGTGGCTGCGTGCCCGACACGCGCAGGGCGAGCCCGCGATCGGCACGACCGAGTAGCAGCGAGAGGCAGAACGCGGTCGGCGCAGGTCTGCCCCGTTTGGTTTATTCGGCGCTGCCGACGACGTAGCGGTAGTACTCGACGCCCTCATCGAAGAAGTCCGGTCCATTCGACGTGCCGACGTGATCGATCACGAACTCATCGCGGGCGGGCGGGGCGATATTTTCGATGCGGCGTCCCTCGTGCACATCGATGTATTGCGCTTCGTTCAGATCGATCGCGCCAACCAAGGCTGACTCAAAATTGATTCGCCTGGCCGCTTCTTGCCAGCCGGCGACAACGCGCAGTGGCAGCGCCTCCGCAGCGTCGCCACTGCCGTAGCCGAGGGCCAACCAGTTCTGATCGGTCAGCTCGATGCGATCGGTCAGGGCCTCCTGCAGGCCAGCGGCGAGCCAGGCCGGAAGGGCAGCGGTGTAAAGATTGCCGAGGTCGCGCATGGCTTCGGAGCCCAGCCTGAGCTTGTCCTCGACGAGCGTGTCCCAGAGCGGGGTTTTGCGCAGCTGGTTGCGCACCTTGCGGGCCAGGGGAAAAACGTCGCCGGTGTTTTCGGCGAGATCGGCGCCGTTACCGTGAAACGGTGATGGCGCGAGCAGCTCCTCGAGGAGCAGATCGGCATCGACACCGGCGTCGGCAGCGAGTGCGCGCAATTGGTCATGACCCTCGTCATCATGAGCCAGAGCGAACAGGAAGGCCATGACCCACCCGGTCGTCGGCATCTGGTGGTATGGGCGGTGCATGAAAACCGCGTCGATGTCGTGAAAATAGTCGAGGCTTCGGCCGGGGCGTTTCTCCAGCATGGCCGTCATGGCGTGGTGGGTGGCATCGATGTAGCAGCTGGTGGAATAGTGCCCGTTGAACATGGGCAGATCCTGCACCTGTCCGTCATCGCGCGCCGGCTGATTGCGAAAACGGGCAAACGGCTTGCGAAAATCGGCCACGCGGTAGTCGGAGTCGCTGCCGGCTGCGGCGAGGTCCACTTCGAGCAGGCGCGCGTCGCTCTCCAGCAGCATCGCGACCGCGCCGGCACCCTGCGTGGGCTCTCCGCTGCCGCCGCGCGCGTACTCCGCAATATCGGCGCACACCACGATGGCCTGGCGACCGCGGCCATCCGTTGCCAGATAGCGCAGCGCAGCTTTCACGCCGTAGACGCCGCCCAGGCAGGCCTGTTTGAATTCGGGCACTTCGCAGTCCCGAGCCAACTGAGGCAGGCCGGCCGCGGCCAGGGCCTCATTGACCATGCCCTTGACGATGACCGCGCCGGCAGAATTGTCGGTGCTCGACTCGGTGCCGAGCGCGAGCAGCCCAACCTGGGACGGGTCGATGTCGTAGTCCCGAATCAGGCGCCACACCGCATTGGCGGCAAAGGTGTACACGCTCTGCGCGGGGGCGCGCATGCGAAAACTTCGGCCGACCACCGAGCGGAATTTCTCCCACGGCTGGTCATTCCAGGCACACCACGCTTCGAGCTGCACGCGATACGGCGGGAGATAGAGGGAAAAACCACTTATTCCAAGAGCCAACGGAGTCTACTTAACTTTTCAGGTGCTTGCTTGACCGCACCGGGTCGTGAACACACCGTCATTTTAGTCGGCGAAGCTGCGAGTAGTCCGGCGCGGGCTGGTTCGGCCGGATGCCGTCGGGGCTCCCGGCTAAAATAGAGGCAGAACCGATCGGAGCAGCCCTGTGTCACAGACCCTCGAGGCCGGCGCTACGGCGCGCGCCCGCGCACATAGCAATATCGCGCTGGTCAAATATTGGGGCAAGAACGATGTCGTTCTCAATACCCCCGCGGTCGGATCCATCTCCGTCACACTCGATGCCCTCTTCACTGATACCCGGGTGACCTTTCGTTCGGGTCTCGCTGCCGATGAATTCTGGCTGAGCGGATGCCGGCAGGAGGCCACCAAGGTCGCCCGCGTTCTCGATCTCGTGCGTCAGGCCCGAGGAACGCACCTGTTCGCCGTCGTGGAGTCCGCGAACAATTTTCCGACCGGAGCCGGGCTGGCCTCGTCGGCATCCGGTTTCGCCGCTCTCGCCGTCGCTGCCAGTGGCGCTGCCGGGCTCACGCTCACCGACCGGCAACTGTCGATTCTGGCCAGGCACGGCTCCGGTTCGGCCGCCCGTTCCATCTTCGGGGGCTACGCCCAGATGCATGCCGGCAGCGCCGCTGACGGCTCGGATTCCTACGCCGTGCAGCTGCTGACCGGCGCGGACTGGCCGCTCGCCGTGGTTGTCGTCATTACCGAGCTGGGTGCGAAAACGATCACCTCCACCGTCGGAATGGGGGCTAGCGCTGCCAGTTCACCGTTCTATCCGGCCTGGCTGGCGACGGCCCCCGGTGATCTCGCTGATATGCGGGCCGCGATCGCCGCCCGCGACTTCGTGCGGCTGGGCGAACTCTCCGAGTACAACTGCCTCAAGCTGCACGCCCTGATGCTGACCACCCGGCCGGCGCTGATCTATTGGAACGCCGCGACGGTCGCGGCGATGCACGCCGTTCGGGATCTGCGCGCGTCCGGCGTGCCGGCCTACTTCACCATCGACGCCGGGCCGCAGCTGAAGGTGCTCTGCCTACCCGGGGATGTGCCCCTGGTTCAGGAGGCGCTGTCGAACGTTGCCGGAGTGCACGAGGTACGCCCGAGTGCTCTCGGCCCGAGCGCCTACCGGTTGGACTGACGTGGCATCCTTTTCGTCGTCGGCACCCGGAAAATTGTTTCTGCTTGGGGAGTATGCCGTCTTGCACGGGGCGCCGGCGCTGCTGGCAGCCGTCGATCGTCGGGTGACCGTTACCGTCATACCTGCCGGGTCGTGGCGGCTGCACGCCCCCAGCGTGGGCATCCAGCATCTCGACCTCGATGAGGAAGGTCGCCTTCCCGCCACCCTCGACGCGGATACCCGTTCGACCCTGCGCCTGTTCGACGCGGTGCGTGTGGCGGTGCGGGCGGGTACAGCCGGCTCTGGCCCGTTTGAGATCAGCATGGACAGCTCGTCATTCGTGCGCGATGGCCATAAATTGGGGCTCGGATCAAGCGCCGCGGTGGCCAGCGCGCTCACTGCGGCCCTGGCAGAGGCCTCCGGGCTTCACCTCGATCGGGAGGCGCTGTTCACTCTGGCTCATTCGGCCCATCGGGCCGCGCAACACGGCACGGGCAGCGGCGGAGATGTCGCCGCGAGCGTGTACGGCGGTCTGCTCTCCTACACCGTCGAGACTCCGCCCGTGCAGATGCAGTGGCCCAGCGACCTCAGCCTTGTGGCCGTGGTTACCGGTGCTGGCTCGGCGACGACCGATCTGGTCGGTCGGGTCAACGATTTTGCCGTGCAGAATCCGGCGCAGCACGACCAGGACCTGGCGCGCCTGATCCGCCTCGCCCACTCGGCGCACTCAGCGCTCGCCGACCGCGACGGTTTTCTGCGCCTGGTCGATGACTACTTCACGGCGCTGGCCCTGCTCGACGCCCACGCCCAGGCCGGCATCGTGACCGAGCGCCACCTTGAGCTACGCGCGGTGGCCGAGCGTGCTGGCGGCGTGTTCAAGACCTCCGGCGCCGGCGGCGGCGACGTCGGGCTCGCCTTCAGCGCGAGCGGCGCGCCCGCCGAACGCCTCGAAAGTGCGCTGGCCGACGCCGGGGCATCCGTTGTGCCGTTGAAATTCGGCGCGCCAGGGGCCCGGTCATGACCGGCTCCCGCATCGCGAAGTTCTATCAGCTGTCGGTGCAGAAACGACTGGATTTGTTGCACAAACGCGGCACGTTGAACGATGCCGACTATGCCATGTTGCAGCCGGGTACCGGGCTGCTCGACGCCGAAACCGCTGACCGACTGACCGAAAACGTGATCGGCGTGTTTTCCCTGCCAATGGGGCTCGGGCTCAATTTTCAGATCAACGGTCGCGACTACCTGATTCCCATGGTGGTGGAGGAACCGTCCATCGTGGCGGCGGTCAGTTCCACCGCACTTCTGGTGCGCCAAAACGGCGGTTTTACCAGCACGGCCGATGAGCCGCTGCTAATCGGCCAGGTGCAGGTCGTTGACGTCGCCGACCCGGCGTTGGCGCGTCTAGCTCTGCTCGCGCAGACGGAACAAATTCTGCGGCTCGCCAACAGCGGCCACGCGAAGATGGTCGCCCGCGGCGGCGGCGCGCGCGGTGTCGAGGTGTATTTGCGGGGAGCGACGGCGCAGAACGGTGAGCTGCTGGTCGTGCACCTGCTGGTCGACACCCGCGATGCGATGGGGGCGAATCTCGTCAACTCAATGTGCGAGAGCATTGCGCCCCTGGTCGAGCAAATCAGCACGGGGCGGGTGTTCCTGCGCATTCTCTCGAACCTGACTGATCGTGCCCTCGTGCGTGCCCGCGCGGTTATCCCGCAGGCAGCGCTGGCCACCGGGGAGTACTCCGGTGACCGCGTTCGTGACGGCATCATTCTGGCTGCCGAATTCGCCGAGCTGGATCCCTACCGGGCTACCACCCACAACAAGGGCATCATGAACGGCATCGACGCCGTCGCGATCGCGACCGGCAACGACTGGCGAGCCATCGAAGCGGCCGCCCACGCCTATGCCGCTCGCGGTGAGCACTACGCGCCGTTGTCGACCTGGCGGGCGAACTCGGCTGGTGACCTGGTCGGCGAGCTGACGATGCCGCTCAAGGTGGGCACGGTCGGCGGGCAGGTGGAATCAAACCCGGCCGTGCGAATCGCCCACAGCATCCTGAGAATCGGGTCGGCGCGCGAACTGGCCGAGGTCATGGCGGCGGCGGGGCTGGCCCAAAACCTGGCCGCGCTCAAAGCGCTCTCCACCACGGGAATCCAACACGGGCACATGCGCTTGCACGCCCGGGCGGTCGCGGTGGCCGCCGGCACCAGCCCGGCGCGCTTCGATGAGGTTGTGGAGCAGCTCGTCGTCGGCGGCGAGATCAAGGTGTGGAAGGCGCGGCAAATTCTGGCAGACCTTGAAGCCCCGCCGCTGGCCGCCAGCGCCCCCGCCGCCGTAGTAACAGCCATGCCCCCCACGCGTGCACCGCAGGGTGCGGGCGGGCACGTCGGTTACGGCAAGATCATCCTGCTCGGGGAACACTCCGTGGTGTACGGTCGGCGGGCCATCGCCGCGCCCATCGGCCTCACGGTGCGCGCCGAGGTCGGGCGCGGTACGCCTGGGCAGGCGCCGATCATCACCGACTGGGACGCGGATGGTTCGGTGCAGGAACCGATCAGCGCCGACGTCTCGCACCGGGTCGCCACGTTGATCGCCGCACGTCTGGGTTTGCCGCAATCCGGCGTGCGGGTCGACGTGTTTTCTGAGCTGCCGCGAGCGAGCGGTCTAGGGGCGTCGGCCGCGTTCGCCGTCGCTCTCGTCCGGGCGACCGCGGAGTGCTTCTCCATTCGGCTCAGCGACGAGCAAGTGTCGAGTCTGGCATTTGAGTGCGAAAAGATCGTGCACGGCACACCGTCCGGCATCGACAACACCGTTGCCACGTTCGGCCGGCCGATTCTTTTTAAAAAAACGGATGCTCCGAGTGGTCACGAAATTCGCGACATCGTCACACCGAATCCGATCCCGATCGTGATCGGTCTCACCGGTATGCACGCCCTGACCTCGCACACCGTGGCCGCCGTGCGCGCGGCGTGGCAGCAGCGCCCCGCGCGTTACGATGCGATCTTCGATCAGATCGACTCCCTGGTCGGGGATGGGGCCGACGCCCTGCGCCGGGGCGACACTGTCGAACTGGGCGAGCTGATGAACATCAACCAGGGCCTGCTCAATGCCCTGCAAGTCTCGAGTCCCGAGCTCGAGCAGATGGTCGCCATCGCCCGCCGGGCCGGTGCTCTCGGTGCCAAGCTGACCGGCGGAGGCGGAGGCGGCGCGATGATCGCCGTGGCTGGGTCCGCTGGCGCCGAACCGATCCGTGCCGCCTTGCGCGGGGCCGGTTACACCACCTACCTGACCGAGATTCGGTAGATAGTTGGTGACGGTCATTTGCTGTCGCTGTTAAATTAGGACATGCTTACGTCATGTTAATAGCCCACCGCCAGGCGGAGTCAACATGCGTCACCGTTCGACCAGTACCTGAGAAGAGACCCCACCTATGCGCACTCGCGCACATTCAACATCCCGACTTCGCGCCGCCGCCGCCGTCATTGCCGCCATCGCTCTGGTTCCCGGATGCGCTGCCACCTCCCCGAATGCCCCCGCCAACGCGAATACGCTGACCTACGCCATCAACGGCGGCACGCTCAGCGGCGGCAAGATGGACATCCACTCGTCGGCGTTCCAGGCCACCGCCCTCGTGATGCGCAACTCCTTCGACTCCCTCGTCTATGAGAAAGCCGACGGCTCGTTCGTGCCATGGCTCGCCACGTCCTGGCAGATCTCGGACGACGGCCTGCACTACACGTTCGATCTGCGGGGCGATGTCACGTTCCACGACGGCGAACCCTTCAACGCCGAGGCCGTCAAGGCTAATTTCGAGCACGTCGTCGCTCCAGAGACGGCGTCAGCGGATGCTGCCAGTCTGATCGGGTACGCCGAAACCGGCGGCTTCTACGCTGGCACCGAGGTCATCGACGAATTCACCGTTCGGGTGAACTTCAGCCAGCCGTACGCGCCATTCCTGCAGGCGGTGAGCACCGCCAAGCTTGGCTTCTACTCGCCGGCCACTCTGCGGGACAACGCGGCGCAGCTTTCGGCCGGTGGACCGGGCATTTCGGTGGGAACCGGACCTTACGTGCTGAGCGAATATACGCCAGACCAGAGCATCGTCTTCACCGCAAATGAAAACTACGACTGGGCGCCGGAGGGCAGCTCTCATCAGGGCGCGCCCGCCATCGACACGCTCGAGTTCCGCATCCTTCCCGAATCCTCGGTGCGCACGGGCGCCCTCACGAGCGGCCAGGCGCAGATCGCCAGCGACATCACTCCGAACACAGTCAGCCAGATCGGCGACGACTTCTCCATCCAGAACGTGACGATGCCTGGCCTGCCGTACACCCTGTTCCTGAACGGGGCGCACGGCGTCTTCGCCGACGAGAACGTGCGCCGTGCCTTCGCGCTCGGGGTCGACATCGGTCCGGCCGTCGAGACCATCTACCAGGGACAAGCGGAGCGCGCCTGGAGTATCCTCTCCCCGGCCACGCCCAACTCCTACGACCCGAGCCTCGAAGACAGCTGGGCGTTCGACCCAGACCAGGCCAATGCGCTGCTTGATGCGTCCGGCTGGACCGAGCGCGACTCCGAGGGCTACCGCACCAAAGGTGGAGCCCGACTGAGCGCCCAGTGGCTCGCCTACACCCCGGTCTCCGACGCCAACGCAAGCCTCGGCGACGTGGTGCAGTCTGACCTGCGCGACATCGGGTTCGAAATCGTGCGCGACAACCGTGAGATCGCCCAATACTACGAGGCCTTCGAAGCACGCGACTATGACCTGTCCGACTGGAGTTTCCCCAGCGTCGACGCCGACGTCCTGCGCGCCCACCTGCACAGCGGCGGCTATAAGAACGGCTCGTCTACGGCCGACCCGGTCGTCGACCAGCTGCTCGACGACGCCATCGCCACGAGCGATCCGACCGAACGCGAAGCGCTCTACCAGCAGCTGCAGCAGTGGAACGCGACCCATGTGGTCATGGTGCCGATCACGGTACCCACCGCCATCACCGCCTACAGCAAGACCATCGAGAACCTGAGCTTCGATCTGTACGGGCAGCCGCTCTTCTACGAGGCGTCCCTCACGACCGCGCCGTGACCGCGCACCGCGAGGGCCGTGCGCGTCGATCCGGCCGACCGGGCGCCAGCCTGGCCGGCCGGATCGGCGGCATGATCCTCGTGGTGTGGGGCGCCGCCACCGTGGGCTTCTTCTCGCTGCGGTTGATCCCCGGCGACCCGGTGAACGTGCTCGTGGGGCTCGGCAACGTGTCGCAGCGAGTGCGCGACCAGATCCGAGCAGACTGGGGCCTCGCCGACCCGCTTCTCCTGCAGTATTTCCACTACCTCGGCCGCCTGCTGCAGGGTGACCTCGGCACGTCGTATCGCATGCAGCAACCCGTCGCCGCGGTGATCGGCCAGCAACTCGCGCCGACGATGCAACTGATGGGCCTCGCCATCTCGTTCGCCGTGCTGCTCGCGTTCGCGTCGGCGCTGCTCGGCCGCGGCAGGCGCACCGGCCCGGTGGCTGGCCTGCTCGAGCTCGTGGCGGTGTCCTCGCCCACGTTTTGGATCGGCCTGGTGCTGATTGGTGTTTTCGGCTTTGGACTGGGTTGGTTCCCCGTGGTCGCCACCGCCGGGTTCGGCGCGCTCGTGCTGCCCGCCGTGACCCTCGCCATTCCGGTGGCCGGCATTCTCAGCCAGGTGTTGCGCCAGGGCCTCGACGACGCGGCCGCTCTGCCCTTCGTCGACACCGTGCGCGCCCGTGGAGCGAGCCAGACCCGCCTCGTGCTGCGGCATACCCTGCGCCACGCCGCAGCGAACAGCGTCACCCTCACGGGTTACATCGTCGGTTCCTTGCTCGGCGGTTCGGTGCTGGTAGAGACCGTCTTCGCCCGTCCCGGACTCGGACGCGTGGCCCTGAACGCCATCGTCAATCGGGATGTGCCTGTGGTGCTGGGCATTATTGTGCTCGCCGCAGTGTCGTTCTCGTTGGTCAACCTGCTGGTCGACTTCGTGGCCGACCGTCTCGACCCGCGCCTGGCGACCGAGCAGGCCTACGCGTGAGCATTCTCGCCGCCGCGCGCTCCCGAACCGCCCGCACCCGACGCGTGACCCGGATGCCCACACCGGCCCTCTGGGTGGCCGCCGGCTTCCTACTGCTCCTCTTGCTGTCCGCATTGTTTCCTCGGTTGTTCACCGGGGCTGATCCCGTGCGCACGGACATCGGCGCTGCGCTGCTGGCGCCCGGCCCTGGGCATCCGTTTGGAACCGACCAGGCCGGCCGCGACGTGTTCGCACGTGTCATCTATGGCTCGCGCTACTCGCTCGCGATCGGCTTCGGGGCTACCCTGATTGCCCTCCTGGCGGGCCTGGTGATCGGCTCTCTGGCCGGGCTGATGCGCCGGGTCGGCGACGGTGTAGTGAGCCGGGCGATCGAGATCGTGATGGCGTTTCCGGAGTTTCTGCTAGCGCTGATCGTGATAGCGATCATCGGGCCGGGGGAGGCGAGTCTGCTGATCGCGGTCGCCATCGCGGTGATTCCGTCGTATGCCCGCGTCGCCCGGGTACAGACCCTGGTGGTGAAGCGGGCCGGCTACGTGGAGGCCGCCCGCACACTCGGGGTGTCGCCGGCGGTCACCGTGCTGCGGCACGTGGTGCCGAACACGCTCGGGCCGTTGCTCGTTATGGCCACAATGGGAATCGGCACAGCCATCACGGCCGCCGCCGGCCTCAGTTTTCTCGGCCTCGGACCGAAGCCGCCCACACCGGAGTGGGGGCTCATTCTCTCCGAGGGACGCAACTTTCTCGCTACAGCCTGGTGGATCGCTGTGTTCCCTGGACTCGTGATCACCGCGACCGTGGTCTCGACGAGCGTTCTCGGACGGCACCTGCAGGCCAGCGCGGCGGGGCGGCAACGATGAGCGTCGTGAGTGTGCGCAACCTGCGCGTCGTCGTGCCGGGCGGGGCCGCCGTGGTCGATGGGGTGTCGTTTCGCATCGAGGCTGGGCAGTGCCTCGGCATCGTGGGGGAGTCCGGTGCCGGTAAGACCCTGACCGCGCGTAGCCTGATCGGGCTCGCCGGCACCGGGGTCACCGCTGACGAACTGACGGTGGCCGGCGTCGACGCCCGAGCCCTCTCCCCGCAAGGCTGGCGGGGCCTCCGTGGGGCGCGGGTCGGGCTCGTGAGCCAGGACGCTCTGGTCTCTCTCGACCCGCTGCGCCGAGTGGGCGCCGAGGTGGCCGAACCGCTCGAGGTGCACGAACCGCAGCTCGGCCGTGTCGACCGTTCTCGCCGCGTGCTGCAGCTGCTCCGGCAGGTGGCCATGCCCGATCCGGCCCGGCGTGCCCGGCAGTACCCGCACGAGCTCTCCGGCGGGCTGCGCCAGCGCGCGCTTATCGCCGCGGCACTGGCGGCATCGCCGTCGCTGCTGATCGCCGACGAACCCACGACAGCTCTCGACGCGACGGTGCAGGCGCAGGTCGTGCGACTGCTGCGTGAGCTGAAGGAATCTGGCCTCGCCCTGTTGCTGATCAGCCATGACCTGTCGATCATCTGCCAGCTGGCCGACCAGGTGGCGGTCATGAAGGACGGCCGATTCGTGGAAGTGCAGGCCGCGGACGCCCTGTTTGCCGCGCCGCAGCATCCGTATACTCGTCAGTTGCTGGCCGCTGCCGCGCTGGGCACGGCCACGGCGCCGAAGCCGGGCCCCGTGGTGCTCGCTGCACACGACCTCGCCAAGGCATACGGAACGCTGACAGCCGTCGACGGGGTCTCGTTCGAACTGCGAGCAGGCCACACCGTGGGTATCGTGGGCGAGTCAGGCTCGGGAAAGAGCACCGTGGCACGGATGCTGCTGGGCACGCAGTCGCCCGACCACGGTTCGGTGCTGCTGCACGGCGAGCCCTGGAGCGGCCTGCCGGAATCCCAGCGCCGGGCCCGGCGGGGACGTCTCCAGATCATTCACCAGGACTCGCTGAGCGCCTTCGACCCGCGGGCGACGGTGCTGCAGATTCTGTCGGAGGCTATCGCTCTCGACGGGATTCCGCGCCGGTGGCGCACGGCTCGGGCGGTGGAATTGCTCGCGCAGGTGGCGCTGGCGACCGGGCTGCTTGGCCGGCGCGCGCACGAGCTCTCCGGCGGGCAGCGGCAGCGCGTGGCGATCGCCAGGGCGCTCGCCCGGCGGCCGAGCATCCTGGTGTGCGACGAGCCGGTCTCGGCGCTCGACGCGCAGGTTCAATCCCAGGTGCTCGCGCTGCTGGCCTCTCTCCAGGAATCCACCGGACTCGCCATGGTGTTCATCTCGCACGACCTCGCCGTGGTTCGGGCACTGAGCCACGAGATCCTCGTGATGAAGGAGGGCGTTGTTGTGGAGCAGGGGCCGGCGGTCGATCTCTTTGCGGCGCCGCAGCATCCGTTCACCCGCGAGTTGCTCGCCGCCCACCGGTAAAACCGGTGTTTCTGCGGTGACCCGGCGCTCGCGGCACGTGTTTGCGACCTCGGCACTGGACCCGGGCAGCAGTTCCAAACCAGCGGATTGTAATTCCACCGCAGTCACCGCGGCGTTCCCCAGTACTACATCGGTGCTCTCGCTGTCTGAGCGGACAGAGTCGACCCGGACACGTGGCGGGTCATGCCGTTGTGCGGCATCGTGCGCCAGGGGTGGTCGGCCGCTGGCGGCTGCGGATACCAGACGTCGCCGGCATATCCGGCGATTTGCCCGGACTCCAACGCGCGAACGATCGCGTCACGGTCGGTGATCTCGGCTCGGGCCGTGTTCACGATGTACGAGCCTCGTTTCATTGATGAGATCAGGGCGTCGTCGAAGAGGTGATGCGTCTGTGGATGCAGCGGTGCATGGATCGATACCACGTCGACGGCCCGCACGAGCGAGGCCGCATCCGGGTGGAAGGTCAGCCCAAGTTCGCCCTCGATTTCGGGGACAGCCTGTTCTTGTCGGTGTCGTGCAGGTGAACATCAAAGGGTGCGAGTCGGCGCAGAACGGCACGACCGATGCGGCTGGCCGCGATGACACCGACGTTCATTCCCTCGATGTCATAGGCGCGCTCGACGCTGTCGGCTATGTTCCAGCCACCATTGACGACCCATTGGTGCGAGGGGAGGTAGTTGCGAACGAGAGCGAGGACTTGCATGACAGCGTGCTCGGCGACACTGATGCTGTTGCTATAGGTCTCTTCGACCACGGTGATGCCGTGGCTGATTGTTGCGTCGAGATCAACGTGATCCGAACCGATGCCGGCCGTGATCGCGAGCTTCAATTTTGGCGCCTTCGCGATCCTTTCTGCGGTCAAATAGGCCGGCCAGAACGGTTGGGAAATCACGATGTCAGCGCTCGTGAGCTCCCGTTCTGGGTAGTTATCAAGTACAGGGATGCTGTCGCGTGCGCACTGCGGCGGGTACCCGGTGACGGAATCTGGGTAGAGGACGAGAAGAATCTTGGCCATGTGGCCTCTTTCTGTGACGCCGGTTTGGCAGGTGTCGCGCCCAGCGGATGCGCGGCACAGAACGCCGCAACCGGTAGCGCGACCGTTGTCGATGCGCTGGGCACGACGCCAAGACGCAGTACGCCGGTCACGCCGGATTTGAGAGCGTGAACCTCCGCCTTGAGCGTGTCACGCTCCGCCACAATCCGTTTGGCCCACATCACCACGAGTTCTCCCTCCGGCGTCAACCCCTCAAAAGCATGACCACGGTTGATCAGTGAGACATTGAGTTCCTGCTCCAGCTTGCTGATTCCCGCGGAAAGGGCGGGCTGGGAAACGTGACAGGCCGCAGCCGCGTGCGCGAAGTGTCGTTCCCGTGCGACAGCGACAAAATATTCCAGTTGGCGAAAAAGCACGCGTTCCCCTTTGACTCGAGGGTAACGACCCCACCGCCTGCTCGACTCTAGTTGCTGCCAGACGGTGGACCGGCGCGTTAACTTGCCAGCCGAGCTGAATTAGGACATGCTTATGTCATGTTAATAGCTCACCGCCGCGGAACCGCTGGCACAGACGGGTCGAACCCTGGAGCGAATGGTCTGGAGGAACGCACCTGGGACCGCGTGCGGCAGATGCTCGCCGAGGATGGCCCACTGACCGCAGCCGATCTGGCCGCGCGCTTGGGACTGACGCCCGCCGCCGTTCGCCGCCACCTCGACCAGCTCGCCGAGGAAGGGGCCGTCGAAGAACACGTGCCCGCTACGTCAGGTGGCCGCGGCCGGCCGGCCCGCGCCTATGTCCTCTCCGCGTCCGGTCATGCCGGTCTGGGGGCTGACTACGCCGATGTGGCGACCTCGGCGTTACGCTTTCTCGCCGAACGCGCCGGAGCGGATGCCGTTGGCGAGTTCGCCCGTGAACGCAGCGCACAACTCGAGCGAGGCTACGCCGCACAACTGCCCTCGACCGGCGGAGATGTCCGCGCCCGTGCAGAGGCACTGGCGTCGGTACTGAGCGATGAAGGTTTCGCGGCGACGATCCGGCCGGTCGGAGCTGACCTGCCAGCGAATGGTGTGCAGCTGTGTCAGGGGCACTGCCCCGTTCTGCATGTCGCGGCCGAGTTTCCGGAGTTCTGCGACGCCGAGACCGAGGCATTCTCCCGGCTGCTCGGAGTTCCGGTTCAACGACGCACGACTCTGGCTGGGGGCGCACACAGCTGCGCGACGTTCATCCCCCTTGACGCTCTGGCCACGACTACCAGCTCCGACACGAACAATTGTAACGACGGGACAAATGCATGAGTACCAGTGCAGGACTAATCACGGGAGTGCATCCGATCACCCGCCCCGAGGCCATCAATTCTGACGTCGGCGCGAACGCGGCATTCAGCATCGAGGAGTCGGCCGCCATCCGTAGCGATTTCCCGATTCTCTCGCGTCTCGTCCGTGGCGGGAAACCATTGGTGTACCTCGACTCCGGGGCCACGTCACACAAACCGCACCAGGTACTCGATGCCGAACGCACCTTCTATGAGCAACACAACTCCGCGGTTCACCGTGGTGCTCATCAGCTGGCCGAGGAAGCCACCGAAGCATTTGAATCGGCGCGCGCGACCGTTGCACGCTTCATCGGCGCACAAACTAACGAGGTGGTGTTCACCAAGAACGCTACCGAAGCCCTGAATCTCGTGGCGTATTCGTTCAGCAACGCGGCCGCTACCGGGGCCATGGACGGCGTCGAAGCGGATGTCGCGGCGCGCTTCAAGCTCGGCGTGGGCGACGAGATCGTGATCACCGAGATGGAGCATCATGCCAATCTCATTCCCTGGCAGGAACTTGCCCGGCGCAGCGGCGCTACCCTGCGGTGGATCGGTGTCACCGATGACGGTCGCTTAAACCTGAACGATCTGGAGACGGTGATCAGCGACCGTACCAAGGTGGTCGCCTTCACGCACGTGTCCAATGTTTTGGGTACCATCAATCCGGTTTCGGCCATTGTGGCTCGGGCCCGGAAGGTCGGGGCTCTGACCGTGCTCGACGCCAGCCAGTCGGTGCCGCACCTGGGGATCGACGTCGTCGATCTCGACGTCGACTTTCTTGCCTTCAGTGGCCACAAAATGTTCGGCCCCCTCGGGGTCGGTGTGCTCTGGGGCCGCTCTGGCCTCCTGGAAGCCATGCCCCCCTTCCTCACCGGAGGCTCGATGATCCACACCGTGCACATGGAAGGCTCAACCTACGCCGCGCCGCCGCAACGTTTCGAGGCGGGTGTCCCGGTGGCCGCGCAGGCCGTTGGCCTGGCTGCGGCCTGTGATTACCTGACCCGGTTGGGGATGCCACGGGTGAGCGCCCATGAGCAGGCCCTCACCAAAGTCCTGCTGGCCGGCCTGGCCCAACGCCCCTGGATCCGTGTCGTCGGACCGGCCGACGGTGCGGACCGTACCGGTGTGGTGTCTTTCGTGGTCGACGGCGTGCACGCGCACGACGTTGGCCAAATCCTCGACGATGCCGGAGTCGCGGTGCGAGTCGGCCACCACTGCGCCTGGCCATTGCACCAGCGTCTGGACGTGGCCGCGACCACGCGAGTGACCTTCGCGGCCTACAACACGGTGGCCGAGATCACCGTGTTGCTCAACGCTCTCGACCAGGTCCCGGCGGTGTTCGGGGTGGAGGTACTGTGACCTACGTCATCGCCTTGCCCTGCGTGGACGTCAAGGACAGGGCATGTATTGATGAATGCCCCGTCGATTGCATTTATGAGGGTGACCGGGCGCTCTACATCCACCCCGATGAGTGCATCGACTGCGGAGCCTGTGAACCAGTCTGCCCGGTCGAGGCGATCTTCTACGAAGATGACGTGCCGGAGCAGTGGGCCGACTACTACAAGGCCAACGTTGAGTTCTTCGACGACATCGGCTCCCCGGGTGGAGCGGCCAAGGTCGGCCCATACGCCAAGGATCACCCGCTGATCGCGGCACTTCCCTCACAGCGTCGCTGACCGAAACGATCGGGCTGCTCGCAGCCAACAACAACTGACATGGAGACGAAATGAGTGCACCCACAACCTCGACTGGTATCTCTGACGAGGTCCGCGAATTAGCGAACCAGGAATACCAGTATGGATTTGTGACCGATCTCGAAACTGACGTCGCACCCCGCGGGCTGAACGAAGACATCATCCGACTGATTTCGAGCAAGAAAAATGAGCCGGATTGGCTGTTGGAATGGCGGCTCCGTGCCTACCGGCACTGGACCACGCTCACGGCACCGACCTGGCAGCACGTGACCTATGGGCCGGTCGACTACCAGGACATCATTTACTACGCCGCTCCCAAGCCGAAAAAACGCGTGGAGAGCATGGACGAGGTCGACCCGGAGCTGCGGGAGATGTTCGACAAGCTCGGCATTTCGCTCGGTGAGCAGGAGCGTCTCAGCGGCGTGGCGGTCGACGCGATCGTCGATTCGGTCTCGGTTGCCACGACGTTCAAAGACAAGTTGGCCGAGGTTGGAGTGATCTTCTGCTCCTTCTCGGAAGCCGTTCAGGAGCATCCGGATCTGGTGCGTCAGTACCTCGGTTCCGTGGTTCCGTACAACGACAACTTCTTCGCCTGCCTGAACGCTGCGGTGTTCACCGACGGTTCGTTCTGTTACATCCCTAAGGGCGTGCGCTGCCCGATGGAGCTGTCCACCTACTTCCGCATCAACGCCGCCGACACCGGCCAGTTCGAGCGAACCCTGATCATCGCCGAAGAGGGCGCTTATGTCAGCTACCTCGAGGGCTGCACGGCACCCGTTCGTGACACGAACCAGCTGCACGCCGCCGTGGTTGAGCTGGTGGCACTGGACGATGCCCAGATCAAGTACTCGACGGTGCAGAACTGGTATCCCGGAGATGCCGACGGCAACGGCGGCGTGTACAACTTCGTCACCAAACGGGGTATGGCTTCCGGCCGCAACGCAAAGATTTCCTGGACCCAGGTGGAAACCGGCTCCTCGATCACCTGGAAGTACCCCGGCGTGGTTCTTAAGGGTAACAACTCGGTCGGCGAGTTCTACTCGGTGGCATTGACGGCCAGACGTCAGCAAGCGGATACCGGCAGCAAGATGGTGCACATCGGCAAGAACACCAAGAGCACCATCATCTCGAAGGCTATTTCAGCCGGTCACGGGCAGAACACCTACCGCGGTCTGGTGGACATGCGACATTCGGCCGTCGGAGCCCGCAACTTCACCCAGTGCGATTCGCTGTTAATCGGCAAGGACAGCGGTGCACACACGCTTCCGTACATCGAGGTGAAGAACCAGACCGGGCAGGTTGAGCACGAGGCATCGACCTCCAAAATCGGCGAGGAACAACTCCTGTACTGCCGGCAGAGGGGTATCCCGGAAGAAGAGGCGGTGTCGATGATTGTGAACGGTTTCTGCCGTGAAGTATTCAAGATGCTGCCCATGGAATTCGCCGTTGAGGCGCAAAAACTGTTAACCGTAAGCCTGGAAGGAAGCGTTGGCTAATGCTGAAAATCGAAGAACTGCACGCCAGTATCGAGGACAAAGAAATATTGCGAGGGGTGAACCTGCAACTGAAACCGGGTGAGGTGCACGCGATCATGGGCCCGAACGGTTCGGGAAAAAGCACCTTGGCCAGTGTATTGATCGGCCGCGAGGGGTACCAGGTCTCTGGCAGCGTCACGTATGAGGGTCAGGACCTGCTGACCTTGTCACCGGAAGAGCGCGCTGCCGCCGGTGTATTCCTGGCCTTCCAACATCCGGTCGAGATTCCCGGCGTCGGAAACATGTACTTCATGCGCACGGCCTTGAACTCCCTGCGCCGCCAGCGTGGAGAAGAAGAACTGGATCCGGTGGACTTTCTTGCGCTGGCTCAGGAGAAGATGAAGCTCGTTGAGATGGACCAGACCTTCATGAATCGCTCGGTCAACGAAGGATTCTCCGGCGGTGAAAAGAAACGCAACGAGATCCTGCAAATGGCGATCCTGGAACCCAAACTCGCGATTTTGGATGAGACCGACTCCGGTCTGGACATCGACGCTCTAAGGGTGGTCGCCAGCGGGGTGAACGCCCTCCGGAGCGAAGGCCGCAGCATGCTTGTCATCACGCACCACCAGCGCCTTCTGGACTACATCGTGCCCGACCAGGTGCACGTGATGACCGCCGGCCGGATCGTGCGTTCCGGGGGCAAGGGCCTGGCCGTCGAGCTCGAAGCGCACGGCTACACCGGTACGCAGGAAGCTGACGCAGGTCGATTGAGCACGGCCGGGATATCGTGATGACCGTTCTGAGCGCGGCCAGCGGAGTGCTCGCTGGCTTCGAACCTCGGCTCGGCGCGCGTGATCCCGCCTGGCTCGCCGAGGCGCGGGTAGCCGCCCTCCAGTGGGTGGGTGAGCACGGCTTCCCGACCCACAAGGATGAGGACTGGAAATACACCGGGTTGGCCCCGATCCTCGCCGTACCGTTCGATGCCGCCACGGTGGCATCTGGCAGCCGGGTGACGGCAGAAATGATCGACGAGGCTGCGGTCGATCTCGGTGGTCCACGGTTGGTCTTCGTCAACGGCCATTTCTCGTCCGAATTCTCGCGAGTGACCGGGGTGCCGGCCGGTGCGGTCGTCACGACCCTGGCCGCGGTGCTGGCAGCCGGGCCCGACCGCCTCGAACCCTTTTTCGCGCATGCACCGGGAGTGCGTCACGCCTTCGCAGCATTCAATGACGCTCTGGCCGAGGATGGCGCATTCATTCATCTTCCCAGCGGCACCATCGTGGACGAGCCGATTCAGCTGGTCTACTTCTCCGACACCGGTGGAGTCCCGCTGATATCCAGTCCACGTTCGGTGATAATCGCCGATTCGCACTCTCGTGCCACGATCGTCGAGACCTACGCCGGGGTCGATTCCGACGTGTATTGCACCAACGCCGTCACCGAACTCCTCCTCGCCGAAGACGCCCACATTGAGCACTACAAGGTGCAAAACGAGCCGACGAGTGCTTTCCATGTGGCGCTGCTGTCCGTGCGGCAAGGGCGGGGCAGCCGATTCTCTTCCCGTTCCATCATGCTCGGCGCCAGCATCGCCCGGCACGAGGTGCGAGTTCAACTGGATGGCGTCGGCGCCGAGGTCAGCCTCGACGGCGTCTACCTGCCCCAGGGCGATCAACTCCACGACAACACGATCTTCGTCGATCACGCCGCGACAGACTGCACCAGCCACCAGCTGTATAAGGGAGTGTTGGACGGCCGGGCACACGGTGTGTTCAACGGCCACATTATGGTTCGCCATGGCGCTGACGGTACCGATGCGAACCAGAAGAACAAGAACTTACTGCTCTCCGACCGCGCCGAAGTTGACACCAGGCCCCGGCTGGAAATCTATACCGATGATGTGAAGTGCACGCACGGTGCTGCGGTGGGCCAAATGGATGAGGAGGCTCTGCTCTACCTTCAGACGCGTGCCATCCCGCTGGAAGCGGCCAGGGGCCTGCTCATCTACGCGTTTGTACACGAAATGGTGGACCGGATCGAGTTGGATCCACTGCGCGCCCAGTTGGAACGCGTGGTCGCCACCCGGTTCGGGAGTGACGCCACTGTGGTCGCTCCATGACGGCCGGCCCAGGGATCGCTTCGGTGAGTGCGGGAATCGCGGGTCTTTATCAGGAAATGATCATCGACCATGGCCGCCGGCCACGGAATTTTCGCACAATCGACCGTGCGACGTGCTCGATCGAGGCCGTTAACCCGCTATGCGGCGATCAGTTGACTCTCGCCATTCAACTCACCGACGGCGTCATCACCGACGTTGCCTTCACGGGGAGCGGATGCACCATTTCCCAGGCATCCGCTTCCATGATGACCATGGCCGTCAAGGGTCTGGCAGAGGAGGAAGCCCTGACGCTGTTCGCTCGCGTGCACACCATGCTCACCAGCGAATCCGAGGGGGAAGCGGCATTAGCCGAGGTGGGCAAGCTCGCGGTGCTCTCTGGCGTCTGGGAGTACCCGACCCGGGTCAAGTGCGCCTCCCTGGCCTGGCAGGCGTTGCGCAATGCGCTGGAAGGTGACGACCGCGCGGACGGCAGCCGTGTCGTCGGGACGGAGAAGTAGCCGATGGACTCAGGCCAATACAAGATCGTCGAACTCGAACACAGCTGCCAGGCGACGGTGATTCCGGGCGGGCAGCCGATGCTGCTTCAGGCCGGCGAGCAGGTTGTCATAACGCAAACCCTCGGTGCGAGCGTCACCGTCCAAACCGCAATGGGCTACCTCGTTCGGATCAGTGCCGAAGACTCGGCCGCGCTCGGTCTGAGCCGACCGGTCGCCGAAACCGTGAATATGAATGACGGTCCGTTTGACCTGGACCAGGTGCTCGATGCGCTCAAGAACGTGTTCGACCCGGAAATTCCGATCAATGTTGTCGATCTGGGTCTGATCTATCTGTGCCAGGCGGAGCCGCTGCCCGATGGCACCCACCGGGTCGAAGTCAACATGTCAATGACCGCTCCGGGCTGCGGCATGGGCGATGTGCTCAAAGAGGATGCCCGCACCGCAATTCAGGCGGTTCCGGGCGTCGGCGAGATCGATATCGAACTGGTCTGGGACCCACCGTGGGGCCAGGACAGGATGTCGGAAGCCGCTCGGCTCCAACTCGGAATGTACTAACCAGGCACGACAATATCGGGCAGTTGATGGCGCCCAATGGAGACAGATGAATTCAACGCAGGGAATGCTCGCTCCGCAGATCTCCGTCGGGAACGCGCCGGTCGTGTTCAACGAATTTCTGAACCGGCCCGGCGCGGTCGGTGCCGACCAGGCGGTCGATGCCGGAGTGGCCGCCCACTATGGGGACCCGCTCGCCGAGCAGCGCGCACTGGCTGCAGGAACCGCGATCGTGGACCTCTCACACCGGGCCGTGATTACCATCAGCGGTCCAGATCGCCTCAGCTGGATAAATTCATTGACCAGCCAGAGTGTCGCCGGTTTGGCGCCGGGCGAATCCTCGGAAACCCTTCTACTCAATATGACCGGGCGGATCGACTATGCGGTGCGCCTGTTTGATGACGGAACCGATCTGTGGCTGCTGCTGGAGCGAAACGAAGTAGCAGGGCTGCTCACATGGTTGGGCAGCATGCAATTCGCGCTGCGGGTAGAACTGATGGATCGTTCCATCGAATTCGCGACCATCGGCACCCTCGGCCAGCCGACGCTTCCGGTGACGGCCCCTCATGGGCTTCCCGTGGTCTGGCGGGACCGGTGGATGAGCGTTGGCCCGGGTGGATTTCAGTACGCGAAGGCGACCAGGCATCCGGCGGCGGGCTGGACCTACAGCGAGGTATTGGTGCCGCGAAGCGCCCTGGCGGGGATCGTCGCCTCCGATATTCCTGTCGCTGGACTGGACGCCCTCGAGGCCTTGCGCATAGCAGCCTGGCGGCCGCATTTTTCCTCGGAGGTTGATGAAAAGACGATTCCCCATGAACTTGATTGGTTGCGCACAGCCGTGCACCTGAACAAGGGCGGTTATCGCGGCCAGCAGACAGTGGCCAAGGTGCACAACATCGGTCATCCCCCGCGCCGGCTCGTGATGCTCTACCCGGAAGATGCGCACAGTATTGATAAACACAGTGTGCGGCCCTCGCGCGGCGACGAAGTTGTGGCACCGAACAAAGACGGTGCGGACCAGATCGTCGGGCGGGTGACTTCGGTCGCCCGGCATTTCGAATTAGGTACGGTCGCGCTCGCGGTCATCAAACGCGGCACCGATCCAACGGCCGAACTTTTGGTGCGAACGGCCGGCTGCGATATTCCGGCCAGGCAAGTCGTGATCGTCCCGCCAGACGCAGGCGCCGCAGCCACAGTAACCGTTTCTCGGCTGCCGCGCCGGGGCTCGGTGCCACGGTAATCACGCGCGTAAAATATTGGTTGATTGTTCTGGTCCAAGTGAAGTGGAAACCGTGTGGCCGAAGTTCCCGCAAATGTCAATCGAGCAGTGCCCGTGAACGTCCCGGCACGATTGACGCGTACCGCCCGATTGGATGCCCTGCCGTTTACGCGGGAGCATCGACGTCTTCTGGTCGGCTCCGGCCTGGGCTGGGCGTTGGATGCCATGGATGTGGGGCTCATCTCCTTCGTGCTGGCCCAATTAGCGGTGCAATGGAACACGACCGGCATGGAATTATCCTGGATCGCGTCCGCCGGTTTCGTCGGCATGGCAGTGGGCGCCGTTCTCGGTGGACTATTGGCCGACCGCATCGGACGCCGCCAGGTATTTGCGCTGACCCTCCTCGTTTACGGCGTGGCGACGGGAGCATCCGCTCTTTCCGGATCGGTGGCCGTGCTGATCGCCTGGCGATTCCTCGTGGGGCTCGGTCTGGGAGCCGAGCTTCCGGTCGCCTCGACCCTCGTTAGCGAGTTCGCGCCGCCACGGATTCGCGGTCGCATCATCGTGCTGCTGGAATCGTTCTGGGCGATTGGCTGGACCATAGCGGCCGTGATCGGATTTCTCGTCGTGCCGTCATCAGAGAACGGATGGCGCTGGGCCTTGGCTGTCGGTGCGGCCCCGGCACTCTACGCCGTGTTCGTGCGCCTGCGACTTCCGGAGTCGGTTCGTTTTCTCGAGTCGCGTGGGCGGTTTGTAAAGGCAGAGTCGACCGTTCGCCGATTCGAACTCTCGGCCAAAGTAACGGTTCCGCCCCCAGAATCGGACCCGGCCGTTCAGGGCGGAGTCGAACGAAAAGATTCCACAGGGGGCTTCGCCGCGCTGTGGTCGCCGAGCCTGCGTGGCCGAACGGCCGCCCTGTGGTTGGTCTGGTTCTGCGTGAACTTCTCCTATTACGGTGCTTTCATCTGGTTGCCTACCGTGCTGGTCGCCTCCGGCTTCTCGCTGGTGCGTTCCTTCGCGTATACGTTGATCATCACCGTGGCGCAGCTTCCGGGCTATGCCGCATCGGCGTATCTGATCGAACGGTGGGGCCGACGTAGCACCCTCGCTGTCTTCCTGATCGGCTCCGCCAGTTCGGCTGCCCTGTTTGGCATCGCAACGGATACCAGCCAAGTGATCGCAGCGGGCATGTTGCTCTCGTTCTTCAACCTCGGAGCGTGGGGAGCGCTTTACGCGGTGACACCGGAGGTTTATCCCACTCGCATTCGGGCTACTGGCGCGGGGTGGGCGGCCGGCAGTGGCCGCATTGCCGCCATCCTTGCACCACTGGCCGTGCCCCTACTGCGCGAGGCCGGCGGGACGGGGCTGCTTTTCGCAGTTTTCGCGGGGTTCTTCGTGGTTGCCGCGCTCGGCACCTTCAGACTCCCTGAGAAACGAGGCCAGGCTCTGGCAGAATGATGGGCGGCATAGCCGCGAGCTGCTGTTGACACCGGTTAGAGTCGGGCGCGCCCGACTCGCGCAAAACAGTGGGCGGCCAGGCCGATGCCGACGGTCACCAGAATAATCTCGAGCCCAAGCGCGAAGCGGCGCACTGACCACAACATTGCGGGCAACTCCGGATGCCGATGCAGCGTTCACGTGGCCATTTTCGTCCCGGGCTGACTCTCGCGGGTGAAACAACCGAGTTCGATCGGGCCGAACTAGTCGTGCGGGAAGAGCAGGGGAAGTTGCAGGGTCAGCCAGGGGCTGAACGCCCACGGGGTGGTGCGCACCGCCATCACAAGGTCATCGCGAGGCACCCACCGCCATTCCATGACCTCGTCGGCACGGGGCTCAACCGTCGAGTCCGTGACTGCCGTGAAAACCGGGCATATTTCGTTTTCCACGATTCCCGCCGCGTCGACTGCACGGTACCGAAAATCGGGCAAGACCAGGGTGAGTTCGGTCAGCCCGATGCCGAGTTCATGGCTCGCCCGGCGCAGGGCAGCATCCGCCAGGGTTTCACCGGGTGCCGGGTGACCGCAGAAGGAGTTTGTCCACACGCCGGGCCAGGCCTTTTTTATCAGCGCCCGTCTGGTGACCAAAATGCGCCCGTGCTCATCGAAGACATGGCAGGAAAAAGCAAGGTGCAGGGGAGTATCGAGGTCATGCACGAGCGCTTTGTCGGCCGTACCGATGGGCGTTCCGTCCTCGGCGACCAACACCACGGTCTCGACCTCTAGAGTGTCGCGGTCGTCGGTCAAGCTATCCTTCGCCACGTCGGTCCATCCTCTGAAAGTCTCCTCGTTCAAATCTACGCCAGCGGCGCGCTCACATTTTTGTTCGATCGTTCTGTCGACCCACTTCGACACCTTCATTCTCTACCTTGCGTGGAGCGAATCCGGCATCCGCCGGGCAAGCCGAAAGCAAAGACAGACCCTTCGCGGGGCCGACAGCCAAGTTGAGGGTCATGCCCCGAACGGCTGTTTCCAGTATCAACGTCAAGCTGTTTTGACTCACTTGGGTTGATTTCTGGCGATTTTCTCGGGCAAATTGATCCCGACGACGCCAGCTCGCGCGGGTGTTTTCGGTTGTGTGCGGAATCATTCCGGGTTCTTCTGGTGGTGGGCGTGTAGTGTGAGCTCACGCTTGAGGTCGGCCTCTCGCCACGCGGTCTCGAACATGTCCACCGCTAGATGGTTGCTCTCGCGCTTCTCGACCCGGAAGCCGACGATCTTGCGAGACCTGATGTCGAAGATCGAGTGGGCCTTGAAGGCTTCCCTCGCCACGGAGTGCGCAGATCGGCAATGTCCCACGACTTATGCCGACGTCGGCATACCACGACCGCACGTGCATGGGTCCCGTCGCGATCAGCACCGGCTTCACTCGGGGCGTCTTGTACCCGCGACGTGTGGGCACGATGGCAACGGTTAAACCTTTCCAGAACGACAAAACCCCCACGCCGAAGCGTGAGGGTTTT
The DNA here is from genome assembly GCF_004403505.1 of Cryobacterium sp. TMT1-2-2. Lineage (NCBI taxonomy): Bacteria > Bacillati > Actinomycetota > Actinomycetes > Micrococcales > Microbacteriaceae > Cryobacterium > Cryobacterium sp. TMT1-2-2. Next base: position 99,254 of record NZ_SOGS01000017.1, read on the forward strand.
GTCGTGTGGTGTGTCGGTTAGACGAACAGGTTGGCGCGCTCAAGGTCTTCAGCGAAGTCCACCTCGACGGCGTAGAAATCGGAGATGTTCACCGGCTCCACCAGCATGCGGTTCTGCTCGATGGCCAGCTCGATGCCGCGTTCGAAGTAATCCTGGTCGGCCACCTTGCTTAGCTGGCGGATGAGGGTGGCCTTGTCGGCGCTCGACACGTAGTTGATGCCGACGGCTTCGCCGAGGCCGCCCTTGACGGTCTTGGAGAGTTCCTTGATGTAGCCTTCGGCACTCGTGGTGTACTTGACCTCTTCATCGGACACTTTGTCGGTGTTGACGGTGACGAAAGACTGGTCGCGGGCCATCATGGCGGCCGCGCGGTCGAGAATGGCCGGGTCAAAGACGACGTCGCCGTTCATCCAGAGCACTCCGCCGGGCTTCGACGCTTGCAGGGCGCGTAGCAGGCTCTTCGACGTGTTGGTCTGATCGTACTCTTCGTTGTAGACGAAGGAGGCCTGCGGGAACGCTTCGATGATGTGCTCGAGTTTGTACCCGACGACGATCGTGACCTTGGCAGCGTTGCCGAAGGCGTGGTTGATGTTGTCGAACTGCTGCTGCATGATCGTGCGGCCGTCGTTCAGTTCGGTGAGCGGCTTGGGCAGCGAACGCCCAAGGCGGCTGCCCATGCCGGCCGCCAGAATGACAACTTGCGTCTTGACTGCGCGCACTTTTGCCTGCGTCGTCACGATTATCTCCTCAAGAATGGTTGGGGCTACGCCGCAAAACCCACTCAGTTGCGAAGAGTTTGCTTAGGATTCACCCACATGTTCACGTAAAGACACACCGTTATGTCAATCTCACCATAACCTGTTGGGTCGTTCCGTAGGAAGAATCTGCTCAGCACGTGTCCATTTCGTGACCCGGCGTGGAGCGTGCTCACAGGTTGAAACGGTGGCTGCGACGTCTTCCGCGCCCCCGGGGCAGCGGTCCTTGGTAGGTTAGCGGAGTGACTTTTATGCCGCCCAACCCCGAACGTGACGACGAGTCTGTCGCGAACCGCGCAGCCGAGTCGACGGCGCCGCTCGCCGCTAAGCCGTTGGCCAGCAAGCCAGCCGTGCGCAAACCAGCCGTGCGCAAACCGGCGGTGCGGGAGCCAGCCGTGCGCACGACGGCGACTACCAGGCCAGCTGCTGCCCGGCCTGCTGTTGCCAAGCCGACTGCCGACAAACCGGCAGCGGTGAAGCCTGCTGCCAAGCCTGCGGTGGCCAAGGCGGCTACTGTCAGGCCGGCTGCCGGCGTGCGTCAACCAGCAGCGCGCAAACCCGCGGTGCGTAAACCAGCGGTGCGCAAGCCGACCGTGAGCACGTCGACGACGCCGAAGAAACCGACGACGCCGAAATCCCCTGCCGTTGCCGGGTCGGTCAGGCCGAATCAACAGACGCTCGCCGAGAATTCCACCGACGAAACCACACGGCCCTACGCGACCCGCGATGCGCTCGTCACGATCGAAGCGGAAGCGTCGCTTGCCACGCCGGTGGCACCGCTGCCGGAACCGACCAGCGATCCGGCCGTCCAGACAACGCCCACCACGGACACTCTCAGCACGGCCGCACAGCCAGCCGTGAAGTCCGTTAGCCCCCGAGACATGAAGCCGACCGTGCAGCCGGCCGCCGATGCGACTTCGATCGTGCAAGCCCCGATCGTCATTGAAGCCGTCGGACTCGTGAAGAGGTACGGTCACAACGTCGCGGTCGCCGATCTCGACCTCAGCGTTCGAGCCGGTTCGTTCTATGGCATCGTCGGGCCGAACGGGGCCGGAAAGACCACGACCCTATCGATGATCACCGGGCTGCTGCGGCCCACCGCCGGAAAAGTCCTGGTCCACGGTATCGACGTCTGGGCTCGGCCCAATGAGGCCAAGCGCGTGATGGGCGTTCTGCCCGACCGACTTCGCCTCTTTGACCGCCTCACCGGTGCACAACTCCTCTATTACGCGGGCACCCTGCGCGGCCTCGACAACGACACCGTGCGCGCCCGCTCGACCGACCTGGCAGCAGCGTTCGGCCTCGAGGACGCCCTCAACCGTCTGGTCGCCGACTACTCCGCCGGAATGACCAAGAAGATCGCCCTCGCCTGCGCCATGATTCATTCCCCGCGCGTGCTCGTGCTCGACGAGCCGTTCGAGTCGGTCGACCCGGTTTCCGCGGTCAACGTCACCGAGATTTTGCAGAAGTACGTCGCCGCCGGCGGAACCGTCGTGCTGTCCAGCCATGGCATGGACCTGATCCAGCGCGTCTGCGATCACGTTGCCATCATCGTGCAGGGCCGTGTCCTGGCGGCGGGAACCGTCGACGAGGTGCGCGGAGAGAAGACGCTGGAAGATCGGTTCGTCGAACTCGCCGGCGGGCGCAAGGTCGCGGAGGGCATGGAATGGTTGCACAATTTTTCGGACTGAAACTCCGGCTGCTCGCCAACCTGTTCCGTCGTAGTCCTTGGCAGGTCGTCGGCCTCGTCGTCGGACTGCTCTACGGCCTCGGCGTCGCCATCACAATTTTCGTTGCGCTGATCACCCTGCGGTTCGTCGGAGACCCCGCACTCATTCGTGATTCGCTCACTGTGGCCGGATCGGCCGTGGCGCTGGGCTTTCTGGTCATCCCGATCGTGGTCGGCATCGACGACAGCATGGACCCACGCAAATTTGCGTTCCTCGGAATTTCCAACCGTTCATTGTCGCTCGGTCTGGCCGGCTCGGCGCTGATCGGCGTTCCGGCGCTCACCCTTTCGATCGTGCTGCTCGGCACCGTTTTCACCTGGTCGCGCGGCATCGGACAGACCCTGCTCGCTCTGGTATCCGCCGCGCTGATCCTCGCGACCTGCATTCTGCTGTCGCGGGTGAGCGCATCCCTGGCAGCCTTCCTCCTGTCGACCAGACGCTCGCGGGAATTCACCGGCATGATCGGTGTCGTCCTGCTGGTCGTGATTTCTCCACTCGTTGTGGTGCTGCTCAGCACGGACTGGGGTCGCCATGGCCGTGGCCTGCTGGCCACCCTCGCCACGATTTTGGGCTGGACGCCGCTCGGCGCAGCGTGGGCTGCTCCAGGGGATGCCTCCACAGGCGCCTGGGGCGCTGCCATTCTCAAGCTGCTCATCGCTGCGGTTTCTGCCTACACCCTGTGGCTCATTTGGCAGCTCGTCGTTGCCCGCATGCTGGTCTCGCCTGGCCGTGAGGCCGCGGCGAAGCAGTACTCAGGGCTGGGCTGGTTCGACCGGTTGCCGCACAGTTCCGTTGGCGCGATCGCCGCACGCACCTTCACCTATTGGGCGCGCGACTCGCGGTACTGGGTGTCGCTGATCATGATTCCGATCGTTCCGATCATCGCGATCCTGCCGCTGAGTATCGTCGGCGTGCCGCTGCACTACCTCGCTCTCGTGCCAGTGCCGCTCATGTGCATTTTTCTCGGCTGGACCATGCACAACGACGTCGCCTACGACAGCACGGCCATCTGGCTGCACGTGGCTTCCGGAACGCGCGGCGTGGCCGACCGTATCGGCCGGCTCGTTCCCGCGCTCGTCATCGGCATCCTGCTCATCGGTATTGGCTCGGCCATCAGTATTTCGTTCTACGGAGACTGGTCGGTGTTGCCGTCAATGCTGGGGGTGAGCACGTGCATCCTCTTGGCTGGTTTGGGTTTCTCCAGCTATACGTCCACCCGCTTTCCGTACCCGGTGACCAAACCCGGTGACAGCCCGTTCGCCCAGCCGCAGGCCTCAGAAACCGCTTCGGCGCTGGTGCAGTCGCTGACCTTCACCGGATCGATCGTGGTGGCGCTGCCCGCGCTCATCTTCGCCTACCTCGGAATCTTCGAGGATCCGGCCTGGCATCTGCGCGCGCTCGGCGCGGGCCTTGGCCTCGGCCTCCTCGCCGTGGTCGTGGGAATCTGGGTCGGATCTCGCGCCTTCGACCGGCGCGGTCCGGAGATGCTCGCCTCCGCCCAGCGCGCCTGACCGGCCGACTGCTTAGACTGTTCCCATGACTGAAATTCGTGCGAGCATTGCAGAACCCGGCCAGCCCGGCGGCGGAACGTCCACGCTCGACCGTGAGCTCGAAGAACTCCTGAACCAGGAGCAGATCGAGCCCGGCGATCACGAACGGTTCTCGCACTACGTCCCGAAAGACAAGATTCTCGAATCTGCCATTTCGGGCAAGCCGGTCAAAGCCCTGTGCGGCAAGAAATGGCTACCGGGCCGTGACCCGGAGAAGTTTCCGGTGTGCCCGACCTGCAAGGCCATCTACGAGAAGATGAAGGACAAGTAGCTCCGCGGCTAGCGGTATGAGGTGGGTATAACGGCTTCGCCGCGCCCCAATCGAAAAGCCTCGATTGGCAGTTCCTGCATAACGGATGCGTTGTGTGCGCGTGCGCGCAGCGTTCCGGCTGCTCCCAGGTACCGTTCGTCGACACGGCCGTCCTGGATCAGCGGAACCAGCAGCGCCCGCTCCAGGCCGCTGCCGGAGTCGGACGGGCTACCGGGGCCGTCGCCGAGCAGCACGATTTCTTCCTGGGCGGTACCGACGGCATCCACTCGGCGGAGTGCATTCTTTCGGCCGCCGATGGAGAGCTTCGCGGTCGACGTTTTCGCGACGGAGATCCAGTCGTCGCCGTGGCCCTTGTGCGCGACCAGCTTGTAGACCAGGCCGGCGGCCGGTTCGCCCGACCCGGTGACGACGGAGGTACCGACGCCGAAGGCGTCCACCGGACTGGCGGACAGGGCCGCGATGGCGAATTCGTCGAGGTCGCTGGTGACCGTGATCTTCGTGTTGACCGCGCCGAGTGCGTCGAGCTGCGCGCGTGCTGCGGCAACGACGGTGGGCAGATCGCCAGAGTCGATGCGAATCGAGCCGAGGTCCGGCCCGGCGATTTTGACCGCCAGGGCGATGCCGGCCGGTACATCGTAGGTGTCAACGAGAAGTGTCGTGGCGGAACCAAAGGCATCCACTTGCGCCTGGAACGCTTCCTCCTCGCTGTCGTGCAGCAAAATGAACGAGTGGGCCGCGGTACCCATGGTCGGCAGACCCCACTGGCGGCCGGCCTCCAGATTGCTGGTCGATGCGAAGCCGGCGATGAAAGCGGCGCGGGCGGCGGCGACCGCCGAGTGCTCGTTGGTGCGCCGGGATCCCATCTCGGCGATCGGGCGGCCGAGGCTCACCGAGACCATGCGCGCGGCGGCGCTGGCAACGGAGATGTCGTAGTTGAGCACACTGAGAATGAGGGTCTCCAGAATGACGCCCTCGGCGAAGGTGCTCTCCACCAGTAGGAGGGGCGATCCGGGAAAATAGGCTTCACCCTCTTGGTAGCCCCAGACATTACCGCTGAAGGAATAATCGGCCAGATAGTCGAGGGTGGGAGTGCGTACGACCGAGTTCTCGGCGAGCCAGGTCAGCTCGTCGGTGTCGAAGCGAAACTGACGAATCAGCTCGAGCAGGCGACCGGTGCCGGCAACGATGCCGTAGCGGCGACCGGCTGGCAGGCGGCGGGCGAAGGCCTCGAACATGCAGGCACGATCGGCGGTGCCGCTCTGGATGGCGGCATCCACCATGGTGAGCTCGTACCGATCGGTGCGCAGTGCTGGTGTGAGGCCGGCTGGGCCACGGTGTGCTGGAGCGAGGAACGCGGGGGACGGGGTCACCCGGCACAGCTTATCCGCTTGGTCGGGCTAGGCTTGATCTCCGTGACGGATGCACCGATTGGTATTTTCGATTCCGGAGTGGGCGGCCTGACCGTCGCCCGGGCGATCAAGGACCAGTTACCCAACGAATCCATTCTGTATATCGGTGACACGGCCCACTCGCCGTACGGGCCGAAGAAGATCGCCGACGTGCGGGGATTCGCCCTCGACGTGCTCGACGATCTCGTGGCGCACGACGTGAAACTGCTCGTGATCGCCTGCAACACCGCGTCAGCAGCGATGCTGCGGGATGCCCGCGAACGCTACAGCGTGCCCGTGATCGAGGTTATTCAGCCCGCTGTGCGCCGCGCCGTCGCCACCACTCGCAACCAGCGCGTGGGGGTCATCGGCACCCTCGGCACCGTCAACTCGCGCGCCTACAATGATGCCTTTGCCGCCGCGCCCCAGATCACCCTGTTTAGCCAGGCCTGCCCGCGCTTCGTCGAGTTCGTCGAGGCCGGAGTCACGACCGGTGACGAGGTACTCGCCGTCGCCGAGGAATACCTCGCGCCGCTCCGCGCAGCGCAGGTCGACACCCTCGTGCTCGGCTGCACCCACTATCCCTTTCTGCGCGGCGCCATCTCCTACGTGATGGGGGAGGGCGTCACCCTCGTCTCAAGCGACACCGAAACGGCCAATGACGTCTATCGGGTGCTCGTGAGCCAAGGCCTGGAACGTTCACGCACCAGCCCGCCCAGCTACCGGTACGAGGCTACCGGCGACAGCGCCGAGGACTTTCTGGCCCTCGCCCATCGCCTGATCGGGCCGGAGGTCAGCCGGGTCGACCTGATCGAGACCGGCACGCTCAACCTCGCCGAGCTGGCAGTAGCCAGTGGCCTGCCCCCACAGTCCCCACTACACCCGAAACATTAGGAGTACACCGTGACCGAAACCCTGCGCGCCGACGGGCGCAGCAACGACGAACTGCGCCCGATCACGATCGAGCGTGGCTGGAGCGACCAGGCCGAAGGATCGGCCTTGATCTCCTACGGCCGCACCAAGGTGCTCTGCACGGCGTCGTTCACCAACGGCGTTCCGCGCTGGATGAGCGGCAAGGGCAAGGGCTGGGTCACCGCTGAGTACTCGATGCTGCCGCGTTCGACCAACAGCCGCATGGACCGCGAATCGGTCAAGGGCAAGATCGGCGGTCGCACCCACGAGATCAGCCGCCTGATCGGCCGCAGCCTGCGCGCCGTCGTTGACATGAAGGCGCTCGGCGAGAACACCCTCGTGCTCGACTGCGACGTTCTTCAGGCCGATGGCGGGACCCGCACCGCAGCCATTACCGGCGCCTATGTAGCCCTCGCCGACGCCCTCGAGTGGGGACGCACCAAGAAGTTCATCTCGCAGAAGGCGCAGCCGCTCATTGACAGTGTCTCGGCCGTGTCCGTCGGCATCATCGGCGGGGTGCCCATGCTCGACCTCGCTTACACCGAAGACGTGCGCGCCGACACCGACATGAACGTCGTCGTCACCGGGCGCGGCAAGTTCGTCGAGGTGCAGGGTACCGCCGAGGCTGCGCCGTTCGACCGCAGCGAGCTCGACACTCTGCTCGACCTCGCACTGAAGGGCGCCGTCACCCTGACCGAATTCCAGACCAGCGCGCTGGTGAACTGACCGTGCAGATCGTTCTGGCCACCCACAACGCCCATAAGGTCGAGGAACTTCGGCGCATTCTGGCCCCGCAACTTCCCGGTGTGGAGGTGCTCGCCTATGACGGCCCCGAACCGGTCGAGGACGGCATCAGCTTCACCGAAAATGCCCTGATCAAGGCTCGTGCCGCCGCAGCGCACACCGGACTGCCGGCGATCGCTGACGACTCGGGCATCTGCGTCGACATTCTCGGCGGGGCACCCGGAATCTTCTCGGCGCGTTGGTCGGGGCCAGCCAAGGACGCCGGCGAGAACCTGCGCCTGCTGCTCTGGCAGCTTAGTGACGTTCCCGAGGAACACCGCGACGCCCACTTTACCTGTGTGGCCGCCCTCGCCCTGCCCGACGGTACCGAGCGGGCCGTGACCGGCGAATGGCCGGGGCAGCTTCTGTTCGAACCGGCCGGCGCCAACGGGTTCGGCTACGACTCGATCTTTCTGCCCGAGGGCTACGCCATTTCGGCCGCCGAGTTGTCGGCCCACGTGAAGAACCAGGTCAGTCATCGGGCGATCGCGTTGGAGGGTCTCGTACCGGTGCTGCGCGAGGTTCTCGGTCAGGCCTAGCGTGCTGAGAACGGCATTCATTCCCAACTAGCCCAGCGGCTGGCGACCGGCCTCTCCCCGCCCTAATCTTGAGCCATGGGCCACGATCACGCGCACGGCACCGGCTCGAACAGGCGGCGACTGACCCTCGCCATCGGCATCGTGGCGTCCGTGCTGCTGCTCGAAGTGATCGGTGCCGCTCTGACCGGATCGCTCGCGCTGCTGGCCGATGCTGGCCACATGCTCTCCGACCTGTTCGGGCTCATCGTCGCTCTGACCGCTACCGTGGTCGCGGCACGTCCGGCGACCGACCGGGCCACCTTTGGCTTTCAACGGGCCGAGGTGTTCGGCGCGCTGATCAACGGTCTGATTCTGCTCGGCGTGGCCGGCGCCGTTTCGGTCGCCGCGATCGCGCGCCTCATTAGTCCGAGCGAGAGCACGGTGCTGCCCACTCCCATGCTCATCGTCGCCATCATCGGGCTGGCGGCGAACATCGCCGGAATAATGCTGCTGCGCCCGGCGGCCGCTGGGTCGATCAACATGCGCGGCGCCTACCTCGAGGTACTCGGGGACGCGCTCGGGTCGGTCGCCGTGATCGTCGCGGCCATCGTCATCCTCCTGACCGGTTTTACCGGGGCGGATGCCGTCGCCTCGCTGGTCATCGCCGCCATGATCGTGCCGCGCGCCTTTGTGCTGCTTCGTGACGTGGTGCGCGTGTTCAGCCAATCGACGCCGGCCGACACGGATATTTCCGAGATTCGACGCCATCTCCTCGGCACTGCCGGTGTGGTCGCCGTGCACGATGTGCATGTCTGGGCCATCACCAGCGGAGCCCATGTGTTCACCGCACACATCGTCGTGGAGGCGACGGTGCTCGCACGCGGCACTGACGCTCTGCTCGATGAGCTGTCCGGATGCCTCAGCACACACTTCGACGTGGCGCACTCGACGTTTCAGATGGAACCGGCCGAGCATGCCGAGCACGAAGACCACCAGCACCGTTGAGTTGCTGGCGATCAGGTTCGGATCAGCCCTCGTGGCGTCCGTTGTGGTTGGTCTTGAACGTCTCGGGGTCGAGCAGGTGGCTGCCGGTCTCGCTCGTGGGCTGGCCGCGCAGCCGGCGGGCCTTCACGACGGAAAGCACGTAGTGGTACACCGTGGGGATGAGGGTGACGACCACTGCGCCGAGCAGGATCAGGTCGATGTACTTCGTGACGAATTCGGCCACCGGTGGAATGTAGCCCAGGAAGTATCCGCCGAAGGTGAGGCCGGCGCCCCAGAGCAGTGCACCGATCAAGTTGTATAGGGTGTATTTACGGTAGTCCATGTGGCCGACGCCGGCGGCGACCGGTGCAAAAGTGCGCACGATCGGTACGAACCGGGCGACGATGACGGCGACGCCGCCGAATCGCACGAAGAATGCGTTCGTGCGGTCTACGTTCTTGATGCTGAACAGGCCGGATTCCTTGCGTTCAAAGACGCGGGGACCGAATTTATGCCCGATCAGATAGCCCACCTCACCGCCGAGGAAGGCCGCGAAGCCGATTGCCAGCGCCACCCACCAGATGTCGATCCGGATGACGCCGGCGGCGGGAAAGGCGAGCAGTCCTGTGATGACCAGCAGGGTGTCGCCCGGCAGCAGAAACCCGACCAGGAGGCCGGTCTCGGCAAAGACGATCGCGCAGACGACGAGCAGGGCCCAGGGGCCGGCCGACTCGATGATGTGCGTCGGGTCGAGCCAGGGAATCAGTGCGGTGTGAATCACGCGGGGAACTCCAGTCGGCGGGGGGCAGACGTTCGGGTAACGACGGCGGATGCCGAGACACAGGGTATCGCCTCATGGTGAGAAAATGCCGGGCCGCCACCCCCTGAAACAGGGGGTAGGTCAGCCGACTGGGGGGCTGATTTCGAGGTCTCTGGCCGTGGCATCCGCTTTACGCTGGGCGCGGTCGATGCGCCAGGTGCGAAACCCGACCACGATCGACGCCGTGATGAGCACGCCCGCGATAATGTACGCCGCACTCTTGACGCCGGGGATCGTCGCCGCGTAATAGCCGGTGAGGGTGAGCCCGACGCCCCAGGAGAGTGCTCCGAGCAGATTGCTGGTGAGAAATTTGTAGTAATTCATGCGGCCGACGCCGGCGACCACCGGAACGAAGACCCGAGCCCACGGCATGAATCGGGCGATGACCACCGACCACCAGCCGAACTTGCGGTAAAAGGATTCGGTTTTGATGATCGCGGACTGGGTACGTCGACCGCCGTGACGTTCGAGGTAGCCGCGCCCGTAGCGACGACCGAGCAGAAACCCTACCTGGTCGCCGAGGAACGCCGCGATGCCGGTGCCGATGACCAGGATCACGATGTTGATGTTGCCCGTGGAAGCGGCCACGAGGCCGGAACCGAACAACAGCGAGTCACCGGTGATGAACGGAATGAACACGCCCAGAAAAAGTGCTGTTCCGGCGAAGACCAGACCCCAAATGAGCAGGTAGAACAGAACGGCGCCCGTATGTGAGAGTACGTCGTTCAACGTGCTGTCGAGTGCTGAAATAGGGACCATGTGCGGGAGAGGGGACTTGAACCCCCACGCTCGAAAGCACAGGAACCTAAATCCTGCGTGTCTGCCAATTCCACCACTCCCGCGGGTGTGTTCCTAGTCTAGATGGTGGGGTCGTTGCCGAGCAGCGCTGCCGCATAGGACTCCATCTGGGCGCGGAGCGCAGCGACGAGCGCCGCCACCGCCGGCAGCCGCAGTGACTCGGTGCGGAGGACCATCCAGTACGGCAGTCGTTCCTGAAAATCTTCCGGCAGCAGGCGCACTAGATCACTGTGCTGATCGGCCATGAAGCAGGGTAGGAATCCGATTCCGGCGCCGGCCCTGGTTCCCTCGACATGCACGAACACGTTGGTGGAGCTGAGCGACTCCCGCATCTGCGGGACGAGCCGCCGGGGGGCGTCGAGGTCGTCGACCTGAAGCATCGAATCCACAAAATAGACCAGCGGATGCTCGGTCAGCTCGGTGATGGTGGTCGGTGTGCCGTGGGTCTTCAGGTACTGGCGTGAGGCGTACATTCCGAGGTTGTAGTAGCCGAGCAGAATGGACTCGGCCCGGTGCACCTGGGGTTCACCGACGACGATCTCGATGTCCAGCCCCGAACGGTGCTGCAGGGCGCGGCGGGTGACGGTGACGATTTCTACCCGCAACAGCGGATGCCGTCGCTGCAGGGTTGCCACGGCCGGAGCCGCGATGTAAGCGCTGAAGCCGTCCGTCGCCGACATGCGCACCACCCCCGAGATCTGTTGGGCTTCACTGTCGGAGCCACGCAGCAGGGTGACGGCGGATTCCACTCCCTCGGCCGCGGTGCGTGCGCGTTCTCCGAGCTCGGTCAGCTCCCAGCCGCCGACGGCGCGCGCCAGCAGACGACCGTCGAGGGCCTTTTCGAGGGCCGCGATGCGCCGCGACACGGTGGTGTGGTTCAGGCCCAGGCTCTCCGCCGCGGTGGTGAACCGGCCGGTGCGGGCGACGGCCAGAAAGATGAGCAGATCGTCGGGATTGGGAGCGGTACCGATCGCTGGAAAGGTCATATCTGCAATTATGCACATGCGTTCTGTCGTTTTGGCTCTTGTTGCCCGCCCGTCGTGCGTGAATACTCAGTCAAGTCGTGCTTCTGTTGTAGACGACCGAATTCTTCCCGCACACCTCACGCCAAGTACGTGTCATTGACGACACAAAGGAGACAGACAATGAGTGTCAATCAACGCGTTGGGGCTGCCGGTTCCGGCAAGGCCACGCGCACCGCTGGCAGCGAAACCGAGAAATCCGGCCTCAAGAAGATTGTCGCCGCTTCCATGGTCGGCACGGTCGTGGAATGGTACGAGTTCTTCCTCTACGCGACTGCCGCCAGCCTGGTTTTCGGCACGGTCTTTTTTCCTAACGCCGGCAGTGAGCTTGACGGCATCATCGCCGCGTTCCTCACCTATGCTGTTGGATTCATCGCCCGCCCGCTTGGTGGCATCGTCTTCGGTCAGATCGGGGACAAGCTCGGACGCAAGCACACCCTGCAGGTGACGATCATCATGGTCGGTGCCGCCACCTTCCTGATGGGCTGCCTGCCCGGCTTCGACACCATCGGCTACTGGGCTCCGGCGCTGCTCGTGGCCCTCCGCTTCATCCAGGGCTTCGCCGTCGGTGGTGAGTGGGGCGGCGCCGTTCTCCTGGTCGCCGAGCACAGCCCGAACCAGTCCCGCGGTTTCTGGTCGAGCTGGCCGCAGGCCGCCGTTCCGTTGGGCAACCTGCTCGCCACGCTCGTGCTGCTCACTATGACGTGGATCCTTCCGCCCGAGCAGTTCCTCAGCTGGGGCTGGCGTGTGGCCTTCTGGCTCTCTGCGATCATCGTCGTGATCGGTTACTACATTCGCACCCATGTCAGCGAAGCCCCGATCTTTCTCGAGGCCCGCGCACAGGTCGAAGCAGAGAAGGCCGTCAACTACGGCGTGCTCGAGGTCGTGCGCAAGTACCCGAAGGGTATCCTCGGAGCCATGGGGCTGCGGTTCGCCGAGAACATCCTGTATTACATCATCGTGAGTTTCACGATCGTCTACCTGAAGACCGTGCACGAATACGACACGGGGCAGTTGCTGATCGCCCTGCTCATCGCGCACGTCGTGCACTTCATCGTGATTCCGCAGGTCGGCCGGCTTTCCGACCGCATCGGCCGCAAGCCCGTCTACCTGGCCGGTGCTGTGCTCGGTGCCACCTGGGCGTTCTTCGCCTTCCCGATGTTCGACACGCTGAACCCCGTGCTCATCATTCTCGCCGTCACGGTGGGCTTGTGCTTCCACGCCCTGATGTACGCGGGCCAGCCCGCCATTATGGCGGAGATGTTCCCGACCCGCATGCGTTATTCGGGGGTGTCGCTCGGCTACCAGGTCACGTCGATTCTGGCCGGCTCCATGGCGCCGATCATCGCGGCCGCCCTTCTGCAGCAGTACAACACCTGGGTTCCGGTTGCCATCTACATCATGGTCGCCTGCGCGATCACGGTGGTCGCCGTAGTCACTCTCAAGGAGACCAAGGGAGTGTCGCTGCGCGAGGTCGACGCCGTGGACGCCCGCAAGCACGGGCTCGAGCCCGTGAGTACCGGCAACTGACCCGGCTCGTGTAAGCCCGGTCAGAGAGGCGGGGCGCCGTTGGTGCCCCGCCTCTCGCCGACCCGCCCCGTGCAGCGATCGTGCAATCTAAGGAACATCATGACTGATCTCACCGACGCCGTCAGCGTCAGCGCTATTCCCACCGCCGAACAGCCCCTCGCGGGGCGTCGCGCCCTGGTCACGGGCGGTGCGAGCGGCATCGGCGCCGCCGTCGTGCGGGCGCTCGCCGCCCGCGGCGCGCACGTCGTCGTTGCCGACATCGACACGGCTGGTGCTACGGCACTGGCCGAGGAGGTGGGCGGGTCGATCTGGACCGTCAACCTGATGGACACCGAGGCCCTCAGCGACGAGGCCCTGGCCACGGCGCTGAACGGCGTCGACATTCTGGTCAACAACGCCGGAATCCAACGGATCAATCCGATCCAGTCCTTTGCGCCGGCCGATTTTCACAATATTCTGACCCTCATGCTGGAGGCGCCGTTCCTGCTGATTCGGGCAGTGCTGCCGCAGATGTACGCGGCCAACTTCGGACGCATCATCAACGTATCGTCGGTGCACGGCATTCGCGCCTCGCCGTTCAAGAGCGCCTACGTGACGGCCAAGCACGGGCTCGAGGGCCTGTCCAAGGTGACCGCGCTCGAGGGCGGCGCCCACGGGGTTACGAGCAACTGTGTGGCTCCGGGCTATGTACGCACGCCCCTGGTCGAAAAGCAGATCACCGACCAGGCGCTCGTGCACGGTATTCCGGAGGCCGAAGTGCTCAGCAAGATCATGCTCACCGAGAGCGCGATCAAGCGGCTGGTGGAACCGGCCGAGGTCGGCTCGCTCGTGGCCTGGCTCGCCTCCGACGACGCCGCCATGGTCACCGGTTCGAGCTACACGATGGACGGCGGCTGGTCGGCCCGCTGACGCTGAGTCGGCATACTGCACCGGCCAGGCTGGCCCTGACGGATGATCGCAACGGATGCCCGACATCCGTTGCGATTATTTTTGCTGTTCAGGGAACAGAAAAACAAGCCCTGTGCATAACTTGCCCGAGAATTCTTAAAACAGGCCATCATTCGGGGATGACCGAAGCCGTTCGTATCATCACAGAGCAAGTGCGAATGCGGGTGCGCCGTGAAGGCGTCGACCTGGCAGCGAACAACACCCTGGTGGAGCAGTATGTGCGCGACGAACTGCGCCGCTACAGTGAGCGGGCGCTAGGCGGGCTCGCCCCAATGATCGCTGACGAGCACCAGGCCGCCCGCGAGGTTGTGGCAGCGCTCACCGGCTTCGGCGTGCTGCAGCCGTTTCTCGACGATCCGGAGATCGAAGAAATTTGGATCAATGGTCCGGCCCGAGTATTCGTGGCGCGCGACGGCGTGCCAGAGCTCACGACTTTGTTGCTCGCCGAGCAGGACGTGCGCGACCTGGTCGAGCGGATGCTGCAGGCCTCCGGCCGCCGCGTCGACCTCTCGTCGCCCTTCGTCGACGCCTCCCTGCCCGACGTTATCTAGCCATCCTTAAGAGGCGTCATCAACAGTCAGCACCGATGAATATCGGCCCGGTCGATGACGGATGTCGGCGCCGCACGCTACGGTCGGACGATGCGAGATGCTCATCCTTACCACTTGGACGTCGCGACTCTCCCTGACGGAGCTAATCGCTACGTGATCCTCGACCGAAATGACGATCTCCATATCGCGTCCTCCTGGCTCACGTCGCTCGCGGATCTCGGTCGATCACCCAACACGATCAAGAGCTATGGCCGTCGCGTTGCTGCCTACCTCAGCTGGACATCGCCAGTGGTCGATTGGCGGGCTGCTTCCCTAGCTCACATGGTCCTGTGGCGGCGAGCCCTCTCGGCCGATGGAGCCCTGAAACCACGCTCGGTCGACATCTCCTTTGTCGCACTGCGTGCGTTCTATGAGTGGGCCGATAGTCGGGATCTAATCACGTCCCGGGTCGTACCTCAGATGTCGGAGGTGAAATATTACGCGGCCGGTACGGCAGGCGGCGGCGAGCATGGAAGTAGGCGCCGGGTCACTTCACCTCGTCTGATTAGCCGGCACGACTCAACGGATGACTTGGGCAAGGAATGGATCAGCGAAGCCGGACCTCGTGAAAGGTTGGAAGAGCTCACCCTGCGAAAACGCGACAGGTTCTTGATCGATCTCATGTACTTCACTGGGGTACGTTCCGGCGAGGCACTGTCACTGTTCACCCGTGATATGCATCTCGGCGGAGGCAGCAAGAGCTCAGGCTGTGCTTTGCGAGATCCGCACTTTCACGTGCGGATGAACAACCCGGTCACCAACGGCGCTCGCGCAAAGGGACAGGCCCGCACGCTGTACACCCGGCAGCACCTCGTGGACTCATACATCGACTACGTCATCGAGCGCGATGCGATCCTCGGGAGTCGTGATTCGTCGCCGCACATGCTTGTGAACCTCTACACCTCCAGTGATAGCCAGGGTGATGCCATGAAGTATTCGAGGGTTCTTAGCCTCGTGAAGCGGTGCGGGCGCGAGATCGGATTCCCGCTGACCGGGCCACATATGCTGCGGCACACGTTCGCCACCCGCCTAGCTCGCGGTATCGATTGCGAGCCTCAGCCGGCTCCCGTTATTCAAGCCCTACTCGGACACCGCAGCGCGGATTCGACGAAGGTCTACACGCACGACATGGAGGCCGCGAAGCTGCAGGCGCTCATGACCCTTCCTTCCCGCCGATTCGACATGAAAGCCGATTGACGTGACCGATCTTGCAGTTGCCCCACCGCTCGACAACCACCCGAATCCGAGGCCGCGCTTGTCGTGGACGGATTACTTACAGTCGCGCATTCGGCTCGATTGGCGACCTGGCGAATTCGACCCCGAGACACTGCTTTACGTGCCCGACCCCGATGATCCGAGCACCTTTCTATCGCGATGCTCGAAAGCGGGCTGCGACGTGCGAGTTCAGTCAAAGCTGTGCCCGATTTGCTTCAACGAACGAAAAGCAGCGAAAGACATTGCTGGTGCACAGTTCGATCTGGATGCTTGGCTTGCGATCCCACGAGTGCGCCACGCTCGGGTGATGGACTGCGGAATTTTGGACTGCCAGCGCACAGCCCTCACCACCGGGCTTTGCTCCACCCACCGAAGTGGGTTTTGGCAATGGCGGAAGAAGACCGGCGAAGAGTCAAAAGAGGCCTGGATCGCGGACCGCAACCCAAAGCCACTCCCTCCGCGTCCGCGCTGCGTTGCTCTGGTGTGTCATCACGATGCGCACAACTCCAGCGGCCTCTGCGACCCGCACGAGGGCACTTGGCGGAAATGGCGAAAGCGGCTACCAAAGCCTTCCTCCGACGACGACTCCGTTGAATTCTGGCTCAACAATCATTTTGAAGTGCCCCTCGACTCTGAGGCAACGTCTTCCTATGCGGAACTCGGTGCGACACCATTCCACTTGCTGAACCCCACCGTTCGGCTCGAGCTGCTATTCGCCGTCCAGCAACGCGACGTCGACGCCCAAACTCAGATGCTCCCGCTCATGCTCCGCACCGCCTACCAAGCATTAAGACGCTCTAACACCGCGACCGTGGTGGGACGAAAAGAGCTCGGGCTTGAACCAACCCATACGAACTTCGCTGGGTTCATCCGTGACCTTCAGGTCCGAATCGACGAAGCTCAGCGTGAGTGGCTTGGTGCCGAGCTCCGCCCCCGAGGGCTCTACTTTTACAGTGACCTCGACCTGACGCCCTCGGTGAAGGTAGTTAGCCGCACAGCTAGCTTCGACCTGACACATCTCCGTCTGGATTGGTGGGCTGACTCTATCCATTCCTACCTCCTCGAAGCCGGCCCGCACGGCAGAAACCGCGTCCAGAACACTGTTGCGCTCGCGCCCCTGGTCGACCGAATCCTCAGCCAGCGCGGGACACCCCCCACGGCGCTCGGCAGAAAAGACATCGACGCCGTCGTCGCCGCTATACGGACCCGCTGGCCATCAGACCAGTCGCAGAGAACTCACATCGCCGCTATGCGCGCCGTTCTCTCGTTCTCTCGGCTCAACTCCGAATTCCTGCCCATCTGGTCGAGGATTCCGGCGAACTTCACTCTCGATCCCGCGCGTCATCGATCGACCGGAACCATAAGCGGAAGCGGTAGAGATAGCGACGAGTCATTCCGATTCGTTCCTCAACCAATCGTGGACTGGATGATGGATCACCTCCATCTCGTTAGACGAACCACGCCCTATCGGACGCTCGAAGCGAAGATGATGCTCTACATGCAGGAGCGCTGCGGGCGCCGTACAAGCGAGACTATGCGGCTGCGACGCGACTGCATCAGCTACGACAGCGCGGGCCAGGCCTACCTCGACTGGGACCGAGTGAAGGCCCCTTACGGGCCTGGGCCCAGGCTGCCGATCCACCAAGACGTCCACGATGCAATTCGAGAATGGGTGAATATCCAGAAGGAACACGAAATCGAATCGGACTGGCTATTCCCGGCCGTCGAAAGCCGCAAGGACAAGCCGCGATCTGCTTCCTTCCTGGTCGACCGCATGAGCGACTTCGTTTCCGTGATCGAGCGTGAAGCTCCGTTCCCGGGCGAAGTGGAAGGGGTTGAGGGCAACCTCATCTACTTTGACCTCTCGACTATCGATCCCTACGCTTTCCGACACGCATTCGCACAACGCCATGCGGATGCCACTGATGAGAACGGTCGATCCACGTTTCAAGCCGAGGACCTGCAACGATGGATGGGCCACAAGAGCTACGAAACCACGATGGGCTACTTCCGGATCACAGCCAGACGTCAACGGCACGCGCTCTCTGCATTGCCCTCACGGCGCCTGAACTTCCTAGGGTTACCGGTGGTAATCGACAGGGAACGCGATGCGTTCGGGAAAATCGCCGTCTCTCTCGGCACTTGTTCCGAAGCGAGCAACGTCGCAGCGGGCGGACACAACTGCGCTCTGGAGCACGCTTGCGAATCGTGCCCGTTCTTCCTCATCGATCCATTCGAAAAAGATGGTCTCGCGGCGAAACGCCTCTACTTGAAAGCGCAGGTCGAGCGGGTCTCGATCATCGCTCCCGACAGCCACATGATCGACCACTACACATCCCGCATCAGCGACTGCGATCGAATCATCGCCGGCATCGACATTTACATCGCCGGGCTCCCCGAGCCAGACCGGCTCGCGATCGAGAGTGCGCTCACCCACATGGCCGGCATACGCCGCCGAGCGACCGCCAGCCGGCGGATCGACCTGCGACAGATTCTTCGAGAGTCCTGATGACTAACAGCAGCACAGAGGGACTCCGCGCCCATCACGCCCGAGTCTCGCTTTCCAAACAAGAAGCCGTGCTGGCCGCGATTAACACCCTCGCCGATCAGGACGCCATAGTGTCGGTCGCGGCAGTCGCGCGAACCGCGGGGGTCTCTCGCGAGTTCATCCATAGCCACACCGAGCTCCACACCCGAGTGAAACAGCTGACCCTCCGCCAATCCGCCGCCCAACTCCTAGTTCAGAGCGACCAGGCCGACCTGGATGCGGGCCGCTCGGCCGACAAGTCGACGCTGATGCGCAAGGTGCTTCGACAACGTGCTGAGATCGAAGATCTCTTGGCGAAGGTCGCCAAGCTGGAGGCGGGGAGGGCTCGATACTTGGGCGAACAGCTGCTGCTCTTGGATGCGTCACCGCGCGTTGACAATGTGGAAACCATTGTGACGATGGAACGGTTGCAAACGGACAACGGTCAGCTGCGTGGCGAACTCGATGAGGCGATGTTGTTGATTGCGCGACTTCGTGATGATCTAGGCGGCGCTCGTTTGGCGCTGGCGCAGGCCCTCACGACGGGCGACCTTCCGAGCGGTGTGGTCTCGATCGAACGTCCGAGAAACAGCAGGTCGACCCCCTCCAAGCCGTCGTCGTCGCCCGCTCTCTAGATCGACGCTGACTGTCACGTGACAGTCCAGTTCGGATAAATTGCCATCCCTGGACACGGTGAATACGCAGATCTGGCGATCGGCGAGCCGGATATTTTGTCAACCTACTTTGGACAAAGCGCACTTGAGGCCGGCTGGGCCTGAGAGTTTCATAACGCATGGGTTTCGAGGCGCTTCGGTTATGAGACAGTTTGAGGCCGTGGGTCGCCCGCAAGCCGAACGGCTTGCGGGCTTGGTACGGATGTGCTCATGAGCTCAGCCGTCGAATACTTCACCACTGGCGAAGACCTCACCGCCTGGCATCTGTTGTAGTATCCCTCGATATAGCGAATGATGTCGCTGCGCGCTTCTCGTGACGTGCTCCTAATGGGGTATCGCCGGGGTAGAACGCTTGGTACGTTCAGGACCAATTCTTCAAATGGTGGGAGCGGGTATGAAGCTGATGGACACTCGGACCGCACATGGCGTGACGTCGCTCGTGCTGATTGGACTTCTTATGACAGGCTGCACGGCATCCGGTAGTTGCTCAGAATACTCAACGCCACAAGACGCTTTGGAAGCCTCGGATGGTGTTTATGGCGCTGAAGTCACTTCGGTCAATGAAACTAGTCGCGCCGTCACAATCGATACCTTGGGGCAGACTCTCTATAAAGGTGATGCGGTGGGGTTTAAGACCACAATCTCGATTCCCGACTGCGCCGGAAAGGTGCCATCTGTCGGCGACATAATCATCGTATTCTTGGCGCGCGACGGCGACAGCCCACAGGCGCTTCCAGGCACACCCGGCGTAATCCCGAGTGTAGCTAGCGGTGACCTCCCGACCAGCTGGCCATAACCAGGAGACTTGAGGCGCCACGCCTCAACATCAATAGTCGGGCGTGACGCTCGCGCACCGAGCTGCGCGGAGCGCAGCGGAGATGCCGTTGTCAACGTAGAGGTCGTCACGCCGGACCCCTGAGGCGAGGATGTCGATTTGTTGCCGGTCCCTGGATTGTTGGCGCGTCGATACGCGCGTAGGGGGAACCCTCAGCGGGAATCGCTATTGCAAAGGCGCGAATGTAAACCTCAGGGACTCGACTAAATTAGCGACAGTGTGCCGATAGTAAAACGATGACCTCTGGACCAAGTGCGTCGGGCTACCCTTCCGACGCCTACAGTCGCCAAGCACGGAGGCCGTGGTTCTGCCAGCGTGCCTAGCTAAGCTTTACCGGCGACTTAGATGGCTTCTCGAATGCGGACCGTATGCGGTTTGGCAGCGCGTCATACTTGGGGTGCTCCGGGATACCGGTTAGCCCCCACGGGTACGTTCTAACAACCGCATCCGGATCCGTACTCATGTAGGCAGTCGCGTACATGACGAAAGGCTGCCCATCGACAGGCCGGAGGTTCAGCTTCATTCCGGTCGCCGTTCCGGCCTCGAAGGCCGCGACAACTTTTTTGCGATCCGGGACTATCGCATGATGGGTGTAAAGCCTGACCTCTCCCAAGCGCAAGGTCGCGCCAAACATCTCCAATCCCCACTCGGGATGACTGACGACTATAGCTACTCCCTTGTCTAGCAGGAGCTCGAACCCTTCATCCTTAGTACCCGAGAGGGTGGCGGTGATTGAATTTCTAAAGGGCAATGCCACGGGCTTACCAGCGAGCATGCTCACCACTGCTCGTGCCCATACCCTGTCCGTGTGATCCGCTCCCTCAGCTGGGAAGCGAAACGTCACGTCGAGCTTGTCCTCGATGATGCACAGATCCTCCACTAGCTCTATAAGCCCGTGGTCGGGGTCGACGTCGATCGAGTTAGAGAGACTGACACGTATGGTCGGGTGTTCGGCAACGGTTAGTCGGATTTCGGTATCTGGTTGCAGATTCTTGAGGAATCTGAGCGCGTGGCGAACTTCACGTGGTGTGGCGCCGGCTGGGTCGAATTCGAGTGCGACGCTACCGCCTTCCTCGAAGGTGTCGGAGAACCGCCAACGGAGGTCCAAGCCCCCGAGAAAAGTGTTTTCAATAGTGCCCCCTCCGTGGCCTCGAAAAATCGCTTTCGTTGTTCCGGAAAGCTGCGCAAGGAAGACGCTTTTCTTGTCATAGAGCTCGGCCTTTATCGTTTCGGTGACACTCTCTCCTGCACCGCCGATGTGAAGTTCCCCGCCCGTGGAAGTTTCGGCGAACCATTCAGGGCCGATCTTGCGAAACTGTTTAATGACTCTCTCCGGTAAGACGGTTGTTCCGGAGCCGCCATATTTCAGCTTGTCTACGAACTGTTTGCGGAGGTTTTCATCGGCCGGCCCGAATTCAGCTTCGATGGTGATGGAGAGTGGTTCTCTCTCGGACGCGTCCTCACGCTTCGCGTGCAGCGTTTCGACGTAGGTCCCGTCAGGTCCGATAGTGACTGCTGACAGCCAGTATTGGCTCCGCCCATCGAGCCCCTTCTGGATCCTGGCCATTTCGGCGTGGAGGTCTCCCGGCTTCGCAAGCGCCGCTTCTGGGCGGTTCACTGCCCGCAGCACCTCCACGGCTTCGTCCCGACTTAAGTAGGTCTCCATGTTGGGATGTTTGCTAAGTAGCCCGTCGAGCTCCGCTGCGCCCATGATGCGGATTGTGACTTTCCTATCGCCACGCATGCTCGATACAAACTTGCGTTCATTTATGGTCGGGTTCTTTGGGAACACCAAGGTCCAGACCGGCGGCTGATGCTCCATCGCGTCCTCGAAGGATTTCTTGATCTGTTTGCGACGTGGCCGAAAGCCCCCAGAAAATCCCTCCGGGAAGTGCTTCAGTTGAAAGATGTGCGTGAGTTGGTCGGTCCTTCCGACTCTCACATCAATGTCTATGCCGCCGTCGCCGCCACGACCATCAATCGCCTGAGCGCGCAGACCATCGCCGGTGTACTCAGCGACGAGCAGCGCTTCAACCGACTTATTGAAAGTGTCCTCGTCCAATCGATCCCAGATGATCTTGCTCATGAGGAAGCCTCGACTTCATTTGAGAAAGCCGAGCTGTGCATGGGCATCCACTGGTAGGGAGCGGGGACAGGAACCCCAAGGCCATTGGCGATGTCTAGGGGAGATCGGCAATCGGCAAGTACCCGATTCGCCGAAGTGATCTTGCTGTCCCTCATGACTCCCCATCTTCCGCCGAAGCACCTTTGATGCGCGGCGGACCGGGCTAACTCGAGCATAGCGTCGCCTGACGCTCAAGCGACCGACTGCATGACGCGTTTGCCGAACCCTTTGCGGGACCGCTCGAGGGCATAGCGAGGGTCGCTTTTCGCGCGAATGATCCGCACTGCCATACTCGATGGTGAGGCATAGCGCCTCGTCAGCCGATGGCGGGGGGTGCGGTTATCAGACCCACGAACAACCTTGATGGGCTGCGCCTGCTGTCCGCCTTGGCCGTGATCGTCGGCCATTCCTTCACCCTCACCGGCCTCGGTGCGGCCCCCGGGTCCTCGGGATACCCGTCCACAGCCTGGGCCTGTACGCGTTCTTCGCGATCAGTGGATACCTGATCGCGACCAGTTGGGCGAACAATCCAGCCCTCGTGCCGTTCCTGGTCAACCGGACTCTGCGGATCTTCCCCGCACTCGTGGTCGTTGTCATGGTCACCGTCCTACTGATCGGCCCGGTTGTCAGCACGTTGACCCCCGGACAGTACTTCCGGGACCAGATGGTCTACCAGTACCTGCTCAACCTGCTGCTGACGGCCCAGTACGAGCTGCCCGGGGTATTCGAGGCCGGGCATAGGTCGACCGCGGTGAACGGGGTGCTCTGGACTCTCGGGCTCGAGTTCATCTGCTACCTCGTGGTCGCCGTCATCGGGCTCTTCCTACGCACCCGGTCCTCCTGGGGGTACCTCGTCTTCGGCCTTCTCGCGCTCACGTTCGCCCTAGTTCCGGTCGCAAGTCCCGCTCTGGCTTGGGCGGGGTCGGCCGGGACCACGTGGGCGTTCTTCGCCGTCGGCGCCCTCCTGAGCCGTGCTCCGGCAAGATTGCTCAATGTCAGGCTGGCGATCGGGGTCGTGACGCTGTGGGTTGCGATCGCGCTTCTCGTCCCGATCGTGTCCCTCGCGGCGGCCTGGCTTGCTCTGCCGTATGTTCTCGTTGTGGCCGGACGGGCGTCGACTCCGGGGGTTTGCCGGGCCGCTCGATTCGGGGACCTCTCCTACGGCCTCTACCTGTGGGGGTTCCTCGTCCAGCAGCTCGTCATCGACTGGTTCGGCATTCTGTCCTGGTCGATGAATATCACCATCGTGACGGCGACGACCGCGGCCATCGCCGCATTCTCGTGGCACTTGGTTGAGAAGCGTGCTCTTTCCCACAAGATCCACCGGGTTACGACACGACCTCCGGGAGATCCCCGGCCGGCGTCAGCCGTCCCCGTCTGAGATCGGCGGGAGCTCGTACAGGGCGATGACCGAACGGTTGGTCTCGTGGGGTTGCTGTTTGACGTATCCCAGAGGGAGCAGCAGGTTGTTGGTGTCGACCATCGAAGTACCCGCCTGAACCACCCAGATGCGGTCCACGTCTGCCAGGTGCGAGCGGATGTCAGGCCACGCGACCGTCACATCAGAGAAAGTCCCGGTCGTGGTGAACGGGGCGATGAAGGCGATGTCCTGCACATGGGCGAAGTGGTCCGGGTACGCATACAGCGCCTGCCGCGGCCGGAGCGTGACAGAGCCGGTGTCCTGCAAGTAGATTGCATCGCCGGGCAGCGCCTGAGAGTCGATGTAGTCGGCGATCTGGGCCAGGTCGCTGCCCCCATTCTTTCCAACCGGGCCGCGCTGAGCAAGGTAAGTCGGAAGACCAGCCAAAGCGACCGCGCCGACGAGGATCCACGTCACCACGGTGCGGGGCGTGCGGGTGAACGCGACCGCAAGGACGACAGCCATCCCCGGGACCGTGAACGACAGATACCTCGCCGTGTAAAGCGGCCCGATGAGCGCATCCGCGACCAGGAGCAGCAGGAGCGGGAGTACAACCCAGACGGCGGCCAAGCGCAGCAGGCCCCCGTCTCGGCTGGCTAGGACCCGGCGACCGCGCACCGCCAGGACGAGGATCGTGACCCACGCGATCGCCGCGACCAGCCAGGAACTGTCGAAGGCGGGCTCGACGAGGATCGTCCACACATTCACCACGGGCTGATCCGAGAGCCACGCGATCTGCTCCTTCTGTCCCACACTCACCACCAGCAGCGGCACACACGCGACGACCACCACGAGCGCTGCGACCGCCCACCTACTCAGCACCCTGCGGGTGCGATGATCCAACAGCAGCACCACCGCGTGCACGGCCAGAAGCAGAACCGAGTACAGGAACAAGTACGTTCCAGTGACGACGGCTAGCGCGTAGAGAGTCCACCAACGCCAGGACGGTCGACGGGCCGCGACCAGCAATATGAGGGTGGCCCAGACAGCCACGGCCACGCTCAACGCAAAAGACCGCGCCTCGATGCCCATGTAGGTAGTGCGAGGCAGGATCGCAAAGAGAACCCCCGCCACCACCCCCACACGGAGGCTCCCGACAGAGGCGACCAACAGGACGATACCGGCCGCCGCGGCGCCGACCGCGAGGGCGGACAGCGACCTCGTCGAAAACTCCGACTCTCCGAATGCCCCCACCCACACCTTCATGACCGAGTAGTACCCGGTGTGGACCGCGTCTTTCTGCCCAAGGAACGCGAACAACTCTGCCCAGCTCAACCGTGCAGCGCGGAGAGTGGCGACCTCATCGCTCCAATAGGACGGCACCCCCGAGGCGAGCAGCGAGACCGAGACAGCAAACACGCCCAACAGGCCGGCCGAACGTCTCCCCCGATACCGCTGGTCACTCGCATCGACTATCTGGAACGGTTCTAGAATCGCGCGCACACATCTCCCGGCTCAATACCCGAGCCTAGCTCCACCTCTCAGACAGACCCTCGAACGTCCGCATGACCACAACTACCTCGATCGCAGTCAGCGAACATCGCTAGCACTGTCCGTAAGCCGGACCCCCTACGGACGCTCCCTCGCGACAACTGGGCTCCGCATCGCGCTTGGGCGGGAGGTGCCCGTAAGACCCGCCCGTTAAGGATTCGCGCTCAGGTGCCTTTAACGCGACAAGGTTTCGACCGTTCAGACCGTCTCATAACCCGTGGGTTCCGAGGCACATTGGTTACGAGTGTCAGCGACGGTGAAGAAGTAGGCCAAATACGACGGTGGAAAACTAGGCCACTGTTGTCTTGTTATTGTGCCGCGTTCTGGGCTCGGACTGAAGGCAGGGATTCGATTCCGGTGTTCTGGAGTCGATAACTGGCGCCTTTCAAGGTGAGGACGTCGGCGTGGTGGACGATGCGGTCGATCATGGCTGCGGCCACGATTTGGTCTCCGAATACGTCACCCCAGCGGGCGAACGCGAGATTGCTGGTCAAGATCAGCGATGCGTGTTCGTAGCGACTGGAGACGAGTTGAAAAAACAAGTTCGCGGCGTCTTGTTCGAATGGAATGTAGCCGACCTCGTCGACGACGATGAGGCCGTAACGGCGGAGCTTGATCAGTTCCAGGGCGAGTCGGCCCTGTTGGTGGGCCGTTTGCAGCCGGGCCACCCAATCGACGGCAGTAGCGAACAACACCCGGTGGCCGGCATGGGCGGCCTTGATCCCTAATCCGATCGCGAGATGCGTTTTCCCTGTTCCTGGCGGCCCGAGCAGCACCACGTTCTTTGCTTCGGCCAAGAACGCTCCGGTTCCCAGGTGTGCAATCGTGTCGCGGCGCAGCGAAGGTTGGTGATCGAAGCTGAAGTCTTCGAGGGACTTGCGGGCAGGAAACCCGGCTGAGCGAATGCGGATCTCTGCCCCCGACGCTTCCCGCGCCGAGACCTCCCGGGAGAGAACCGCGGCGAGATATTCCTCATGGGACCACGACGCCTCTCTGGCTTGATCGGCCAGCCGGGTCGCCGAGTCGCGAATGCGGGGTGCTTTTAACGCTCGGGCCAAGTACTCGATCTCGCTGCTGGTCTGATTTCCCATCACGCGACCTCCTCGTCGCTGACGTTCGGGATGGTGGTGTCGAAGTCGACACCGAACGCGGTGTCGTAGTCAGCTAAATCTCGGTGCAGGTCCGACTCGGTCGCGGTGGCAGCTGCAGGGTGTTGGAATGCGTGCCGCAGTCGCGCTGCTTGGGTGACATGAGCGGGGTCGGTAATGGTCTGCGCGGTGGACCAGACCCGCAAGTGACAGGCCACGACCTTGTCGTCGAGCTTCACGATGACCTGGGCAAGGTCGGCGGACACGTCGACCATCCGACCGATGCCGGTCGGATCGACGGAGTAGTCGTTGCCGGCGACGCGGACGTAATAGTCTCGCGGCAGCCTCACCCTCGAGGAGAATCCCACCACCGGAGCCACCGGCGGAAGCGGGAGCATCGCGGCGCGATCTTGTTCGATCAGATCAACCGGTTTGCACCCGAGGCTGCGAACGGTCCGGTGGTTTGCCTTCGACGACAACCAGCGAGCCAATTGCCCGTTGAAGTCCTCCGGAGACAAGAAGGTGCGTCCGGGCAAGAACGATGTTTCCAGATACTGATTGGCTCGCTCCACGATGCCTTTCGATTCGGGATCGAAGGGTTTCAGCTGCACGATCTTGGTGGCCAGCATTCCCACGAAGGCGCTGACTCCAGCAGCGAAATGGTTACCACGGCCGATGCCCGCCTCGTTGTCCCAAATCAGCCGTCGCGGGACCGCCAGTAGTTGGGTGAGGAGCAGATGCCACATACCCGCTAACAGATCCGGTGTCGTCCGAGAAGGCAACATCACCGCGCAAATGGTGCGAGAGAACCCTGCCACCATCACCAGCACCGGCGGGGAGCCGAACTGACCAGCACCGAGAGGAATCTTCACCGGCGGGAACCACAGATCACACTGCGTTTGGTCCCCAGCGCAATGCAATAGTCGGTCTGCGGGATCGGCGGGCGCATACTCCGGTCGCAGTCGGGCAACCGTCTCACGAAGCCAGGAAATCGACCCGGTCCATTTCAACCGTTCAGCTACCACTGTCGCGGGCATCTTGGGATACTCAGCGAGCAGTTGCCGCAATCGCGGTTCCAAATCTCGCATCCCCGAGGGCCGGTCGGGCCGGTCATATTTCGGCGGTTCATCTGACGCGATCGCTCTGGCGACCGTGTCGCGCGCGATGCCAAGCTGCCGCGCTATCTCGCGTTGCGATACGCCCTCGCTCAGGTGAAGGCGACGAACCAAAGCCCAATCTTCCACTGTGATCACCCATCTATCGTGCTTGGGTGGCCTAGTTTTAAACCGTCGATTCTGGACTACATTTCAACCGTCGCTGACAAGTTGGACCCGCTC
This sequence comes from Cryobacterium sp. TMT1-2-2, assembly GCF_004403505.1. NCBI lineage: Bacteria > Bacillati > Actinomycetota > Actinomycetes > Micrococcales > Microbacteriaceae > Cryobacterium > Cryobacterium sp. TMT1-2-2. The sequence goes on from NZ_SOGS01000017.1 coordinate 126,565, forward strand.
GTCGGGCGTCAGGGTTTCGCCCACTGAATGACGAGATGGTCGGATCTGTAGAAGTCGGCATGGCTGTAAATGACAGACTGTCGCGCACGGTCGAGGGACTGATACCGGTAGGTGCTGAACCGCACGATTGAGTGGGTGCTCAAGTCCTCAAATACTCAGTACTCACCGACATCGAAAAAAGAGAGATGCCCATGCTGGGCGAGGACGGAACTCAAATAGCCGCTTAATCGTCGCCCACATGAAAATTCCGTTGACTATTTCCGGATGGAGTTGACGCCGCGAGTTATCTCCGCCAATCTGAGTTTCACACGACATCTGGTTCGTGAGCATCGGGGGGAAAATGATGTTTCGAAAATGGGCGGGTGGATCGTATCGCCTGCGAGACCAGCCATTTAATGAACCGCTGCCCGGGGTAATTGTTCCGCGCGTGAAGTCAACGCAACGCATGTTTTGACCTCTCTCCGAGGGGGTCCCCGCAGACGCCCCGCGTTCCTTTCGACGTCAATCATTGTCGTCACAGCCCTTCTGTTGATAGGTTGCTCATCGGCATCGATCACGCCGGCGGTTCGAGACACAGTCGCGATCGCTCTCGTCGATAGCGGCCTCAACGATGAAAACGTCGACTTTAGCTGTTTTCATGTTTTCGATACTGACGCCGACGACCAAGGGCACGGCACTTTAGTCGCATCGATCGCAGCAGGAATCGATGAGGATAGCTGTCCTGCGTGGGCCCATCGAGTCACTTGGATTAGTTACTCCGTCTTCACTGCAGGAACCGCGTCGGCAGAGGACGTTGCGGACGCTATAGAGCAAGCTATCCGGGACCAGGTGGACGTCATTAACGTCAGCATCGCGATCGGGACGGACACCCGGGCCTTACGTGACTCGGTGAAACGCGCCGTTGAATCGGGAATCGTGGTGGTCGCGGCTGCTGGAAACAACCAAGGGATGGGGGCGGGCTACCCCGCCCGATACCCGGGAGTTATTTCCGTCGGCTCATTAGATGCCGCGGGCCATCCATCAAGCTTCTCGGCTATTGACCATGTGAATTACTTCGCACCCGGTGAAGACATTCCCGCGGTCGACCGCACGGGGGCCCGGCAGCTTGTCACCGGGACGTCAGCGGCTGCAGCAATGACCTCGAATCAAATCTTGAAAAGCTTGCTCGGCGTAGCTAAACCCGATTCCACCCTGTCCGCACTGATCGCTCACCAATCAAAGGAAGACAATCAATGAAAAAGATCGCCATCGGAGTCGTAGCGGCGCTGCTGCTCTCTGGATTCGCTTACTCGCCCGCGTTCGCAGAGACCAGCTCTGCCCCGGTAGAAGCTTCAGGCAGCGGGATGGTTGACGAGGAAAAGCTTGAATCCGCTTTCAACGACGCAGGATTGACACTGGAAGACGTGGACGCCTCGCTCACTAAAATCTCAGTCGAGACGACATCGGATTTGGGATCTGGCGAACCTGTCACGGCGCTGACAACGTTGTCGTTTGAGGACAGTAGCGCTCTTTTTTCTCTAGGGAGCATCGACACCGACTACAACGCCAACTACTCCATCCAGATACAAGAGTTGAACGACGAAGCCACCTCGTTCACCATGACAGACCTGGCCACTGGTGAGACAGAATCATATGCCGATGACGTGGGCTATGCCGCCTTCGTGCCAGTACTGGTTCTGGGAATACCTATCGCTCTAGAGATCTTGAAAACACTCCTGGTGGCATCTGCAGTTGTCATCGTCGCTGGTGTTACGTGGATCGCAGCCACTAACGCAATCGATGCCCTCAATAAAAAGGGATCAAGCTACCAACATTTCCGCGCAATGATTCTAAACGGCAAACTCGTGCTTGCAAATGGTATGTCGCTTTCCGCGGCCATCACATGGGGCCGCGGGGGGAAAGACACGTGGTCTCGCAGCGAGGCCGGCGCGCTCGCAGTTGCGAAAGGAATCAAAAACGGCCTGGCCGTAGTCGGACCTGAGCGCGATTCGGGCGGTCGCGGAAAATTCGCACACTTCCACCCGAGCAACCGCACCCCCGCAATGCACGCCTTTTTCGGACTACCCAATTGATGGACAATCACGAAGCTGACGACCGTTCAGACCTCCTGGCACGGTGGAAGAAGACCAATCCTCAGCGATGGACAACGGACGCCGTTGAAGAACACTTGAAACAGGGTTTTTGTGCATATGAAATCCCGCTCGAGGCCATTACACGCACTGACTATTCGAACGATGGAGAAGTCCGCGAGGACTTGATCTACTCGCTCTACACGATCACTCATCCGGACGTCCTATCCCGCCTGTACAGCGCAGAAGAGAAGGAAATGAAAGATGTTGGTCCTGATACGTACGATGAAAGCTGGCGGGGACTCTTCCTTCAAGAAACTTCGGGCAGTGACACTGACGATCTTGGAACGGCGCCTCTTGGAGACGCGTCTTGGCTGGCATACAACCTTCTAAACACTCAACATTTGGTGGGCCAACGCACCTCCATCGTGCTCGAGCAAGAAGACGGCCTCGTCACTGGTGCCAAGGTTTATGGGATGTCTGACCACCTAACGACGTACATGACCGCGCTGACCGGATACAGAGAGACTGGAACAGAAACTGACCAAAATTACTACTCGATGAAAACTGGCGACGTAAACGACGAAGCCTTCGTCTACTACCTCGACTGCCTCGCGCGACACAGCTTCATCTAGCCCGATACGAACAACACCTGTCAGGCTGCGGATGCTGACCCACGGTGATGCGGCAGAATTATGCTAGCTGCCGCTATCACCCGTTGGTCAGCACCGTAGTCTGACTCGTCAGAGGAACCTGCCAAGAAGTCGCCCTTGATGTGCCTCGCCCGGAGGCCAAAAAGCGGCCTATTCGATCCTGCGATGTCCGCGATCGCATAGTGGCCACCGGCCGCAGCCAGTTAATCGAACACCCCCCTCACGACGGAAATATTTCTCGGCCCATAAGCACACTGTCGTGCCGGCGTAAACGCGACCGTGGCATCAACTGCGGTCGCGACAACTGCCCTGCCCTGGAAAACTCCGCCATTCCACGAAACGGCTGTCTCGAAACCCTAGGGATACGAGACGCCTCATCGGCTAGACCTGTTCATTCCCCAGATCCGCAAGATTTTGCGATGCCCCAAGTCTTGTAACTACGTCGCACAACCATTAGCTCCCATCTCGGTACCCAACGTTAGTTATGTGACAGGTCGAGAGTGCCGTGATAGAGCTGATCGGATGCGCCCGAGTATCTAAGCGCCAGCAATGCCCGCGCTACTTTTATGGCAGGGCACGCGCCCTAGGACTGATGCCAGGCCAGACCGCCGGTGAGACAGAGACGAGCGACGGTTCTAGGACTGCGGCCGGGCGAACTCGCCGCTAAACATCGGCGGACTGTCCGGACTAGATGGCAGAAGTCCGAACTAGCGTGTCACGTGACACTGACATCCGCTGACTAAAATCGCCTCCCCATTCGTGTGGATAACTAGGGCGTGGCTAGATAACCGGCGGTTCCCGTCTTCACGTGGTGATCCCCGACATAACGCGCAAATACTGGGCCGTGAATATTCGCAAGTTCACCCGGCGCATCCGCGACCTCAACCAATTGGTCGGGCTGGGTGCGCTCACCCAGCAGGCCGCTGATTTTCTGCGGATCTGCGTGCTCGGCGGGCAGAACATTCTGGTGTCCGGTGCCACGCAGACCGGCAAAACCACGATGCTGAACGCTCTGCTCTCCTCGACCCGGCCAGGCGAACGCATCGTGACCGTCGAGGAAACCTTCGAACTCGATCTGTCGGCGCGGGACGTCGTCGCCATGCAGTGCCGCCAGCCGAGCCTGGAGGGCACCGGGGAGATCACCCTGCGGCGCCTGATCAAGGAGTCGCTGCGGATGCGCCCCGACCGGCTCGTCGTCGGCGAGGTGCGCGAGGCTGAGAGTCTCGACCTGCTCATCGCCCTCAACAGTGGTCTGCCCGGGATGTGTTCGATTCATGCCAACAGTGCCAGGGATGCGCTCGCGAAGCTCTCGACCCTGCCGCTGCTGGCCGGCCGCAACATCGACTCCTCGTTCGTGCTCCCGACCGTGGCAGGCTGCATTGATATCGTGGTGCACTGCGAAATCGACCGGCACGGCCGAAGGCGAGCCACCGAGATCATCGCCCCGAGCGGCCAGCTGGCGGGGTCGACCATCGAGGCGAGCCCGCTGTTCCTCTCGCCGCACGGGCACCTCGAGCCCACCGGTTCGCACCCCACGAAGCTCGCCAAGTTTCGGGCGGCCGGCGTCGACCCTGCGTCGGTGTTGCGGCAGGGGGCCGCATGACTCTCGTACTGGGGTGCCTGCTGGGTAGCGGTCTCGTGCTCGTTCTCGCCCCGTTCCTCTGGCCGGCCGGATCCACGCCCAAACGTGCCGGAGTGGGGGAGCGGATGCGGGTGCGCCTGGTTCAGGGCGGCCTGCGGTCGGTGCCGGTGCCGGCGTTCCTGGCGCTGTCTGCGATCGCGGGGGTGGCATCCGCTGCCCTGGTGCACGGAATCTTCGCTGTTCTCGCGCTCAGCGCGGTCGCCGGGCTGGTCGGGCTGCTGCTGCCGTGGCTGATCGTGTCGTGGCGGGCGGCGGCCAGGCGTCGCGCCAACCGCACGGTGTGGCCCGACGTCGTCGACCATCTGGTGTCGGCTCTGCGCTCCGGGCTGGCGTTGCCCGACAGCGTGAGCAGCCTCGCCCAGGCCGGACCGCCGGCGACGCGCACCGCGTTCGCGCAGTTCGAGCGTGAATACCGCGCCACCGGCAATTTCACGTACTGCGTTGACGAGCTCAAACGTTCCCTCGCCGACCCGGTCGCCGATCGCATTCTGGAAACCCTGCGGATGGCGCGAGAGGTCGGCGGAAGCGACCTCATCCTCGTGCTGCGCAGCCTCGCCGCCTGGCTCAGGCAGGATGCCGCGGTGCGGCTCGAGGTGGAAGCCCGCCAATCGTGGGTGGTCAATGCAGCCCGCCTCGGCGTCGCAGCTCCGTGGATCATTCTGGTTCTGCTGGCCTCCCGCCCCGAAGCCGCCATCGCCTACAACTCGCCGGCTGGCATCGTGGTGATCGCGAGCGGCCTGGCCCTGTCTGTCATCGCCTACCGAGTCATGATCGCCCTCGGACGTCTGCCGGAGGAACGCCGATGGTTTTCGTAGGCGGGTGTCGTCGATGAGCGCCGCCCTGAGCTCGTCTGCCCTGAGTTCGTCTGCACTGGGCTGGGCCGTACTGTGCGGTACCGGCCTCGGGGTGGGGTTGTGGTCGCTCGTGAGCCTGACGCCGCGGCTGACCCGGCCCCGACTGATTGACCGCGTGGTGCCCTACATCCTCGATATTTCCCCGGAAGCGCGCCACATTGTGGCCCGGCGAACGGTGAACCCGCTTCCCGTGCTCGGCAGCCTGTTCGCCCCACTGTTCGGCGCGCTCACTCGGGGGCTGTCGAGTCTTCTCGGCGGCAGCGACACCGTTGCCCGGCGTCTGCACCAGTCCGGCTCGGCGAAAACTGTCCTGGAGTTTCGCTCCGTGCAATTGGTCTGGGCGTTGCTCGCGTTCGCTGTTGGAACGGTGGTCACCATCGTTGCCCTGCCCGAACTTTTGCTGCCCGCCCGTCTGGTTGTACCGTTCGTTGCAGCGATCGGCGGGGCGATGCTGCGGGATTGGCTGCTCCAGCGCGCAGCGACCGCACGCTTGGCGCGCATGCGCAGCGAACTGCCGACCATTCTGGAATTCCTCACGTTGTCCCTGTCGGCAGGGGAAGGCATCCTGGACTCGATCCGCCGGGTGTCGCGTACGAGCTCGGGGGAGCTGTCGCGAGAATTCGCCGGGGTCGTCGCCGACGTGCACGTCGGGGTGCCGATCGGGGCGGCGTTGCAGTCACTGTCGCGCAGCATCCAATTGCCGGAGGTGACCCGGTTTGTCGACCAGGTCACCGGTGCACTCGATCGTGGGTCGCCGCTGGCCGAGGTGTTGCGAGCGCAGGCGCAGGACTCCCGCGACCAAACCAAGCGCACACTGCTCGAGCTGGCCGGCAAGAAAGAAGTCGCGATGCTCGTGCCACTGGTCTTTCTGATTTTGCCGATGACCGTTCTGTTCGCAGTTTTTCCCGGGCTGGTTGTTCTGCAGGCCGGGTTCTGAACGCACCGCCCGTACCTCCCTCCCACCAGAAAAGAGAATGCTATGAACCGAATCATGCTTCGCCTCCAGGGTCTGCTCCGCGATGAAACGGGTGACGTGCCCGGCTGGGTGCTGATCACGTTAATGACGGCCGGATTGGTACTCATAATCTGGGGACTCGCCGGCCCCGCCCTCAGCGGGGTGTTCCAGCAGGCCATGGATCGCGTCAGTAGTTTCTGACCGGTCGGCGTGGACAAACTCGGTAACCGGATGCGACACCTCGCCTGGCCCGGCCCTCAGCGGCTGCGGGACGAGGCTGGTTCCGCCGTGGCCGAATTTGTCATGGTGGTGTCGCTGCTGACCTTTCTGACGCTCATGGTCATGCAGCTGGCCCTCGCGCTGCACATTCGCAACACCGTGCTCGACGCTGCCGCCGAGGGTGCCCGCTACGCGACCCTCGCCGACAGCAGTCTGTCCGCGGGGGCAGAGCGCACGCGCGATCTGATCACGACGGCCATTGGCGCGAGCTATGCCACCGATGTCGTGGCCCAGTTCGGAGTGAGCGCCGGGTTTCCCAGTGTCGAAGTGCGGGTGATCGCACCGCTGCCGCTCATGGGGCTGCTCGGTGCTCCGCGCGGATTGGAGGTGGTCGCTCATGCTGCGGTCGAATCGTTGGAGTAGCCGCTCTGAGGCTGGCTCTGCCTCACTGGAGTTCATCACGGCCGGGATGATTCTGCTGGTTCCCCTGGTCTATCTGGTGCTCGCACTGTCAGCCCTGCAGGGTGGTGCTCTCGCCGTGGAGGGCGCCGCCCGGCAGGCAGCCAGGGTCTACGTACAGTCCCCGGACGAGGCCACGGCCACGGTGCGTGCCCGCCGAGCCGTCGCGTTCGCGCTCGAGGACTACGGCCTTTCGGCCGGGGACGCCGAGGTGCAGATCGAGTGCGCTGGCGGTTCGAGTCACTGCCTGACTCCACGGGGGCTCGTGACGGTCACCGTGCGCATCGGCATCGCGCTGCCGCTTGTGCCCGATCTGCTCGCCCTGAACCAGAGTGCGAGTGTGCCCATGACTGCGGAGTCGTCGCAGCTCGTGTCCCGGTTTGGCAGCCTCGGATGAGAAGACGTCTGCCGCCCGCGTCGAACGAGGACGGCTCCACCCTGCTGCTCATTATTTTCTACGGCTTTCTGGCGCTCTGCCTCGTACTCGTGGCCCTGTCAGCGACGTCGCTCTATCTCGAACACAAACGGCTGCTCGGCCTCGCCGACGGTGCGGCGCTCGCCGGGTCCGAGGCGTTCACCCTCGATGCGGTTCAGGTCGGGGTGGTCGGGCCGCGGCCATCGCTGCGCTCGGACGATGTTTCCGCGGCGGTCGATGAGTACCTGCGGCTCGTTCCGCACGACTCGTTCGAGGCGCTGGCCGTGACGAGCGCGGTATCCGCTGACGGGCAGAGCGCGTCGGTGACGCTGCGATCCTGGTGGCGCCCACCGGTACTCACCCTCGTCGTGCCCGACGGCGTGCCGTTGGAGGTGACGGTGGTCTCCCGAGCGGTCTTTCACTAGTTCTGCCCGTGAGGTCGCGAAAAGTCGCACTGGTAATTTCAGAATAGAAGCGTACGATGCACAGATCACGTAGTCGACAATGGAAGCCTCCTACCTCGTAGGGGGCTTCACTTTTTTGCACGAAGTCGACACTCGTGCCAACCCCGGTCCCGGTTGGTAGTGCCGGCGATCGCGGGTCGTCGTTCATCCGGGCTGGTCGCCGTCGGGTGACGTGGCCCAGGATGGCGGCTGAGTAACACCAAGATCGGCTGTGAAATCATGGATGCACTACTGGACGCTCAGATTGTGGAGCAGCTCGACTTCGAGTCCCTTCTCCCCTGTGAGGGAGTGCACCACGACCGCGGATTGAGTGGTCATGATCCGGCCGAGTCGGGCGGGTTCATGGTGATTTCACCGTGCTGCGGTCCCAAAGTGATCCAGTGTTCCTCTCGCGTTGACGCGATGCGGGTGTCGGGCGTGCTGTACTGCGGTGCTTGCCAGCACGAGCACCTGACCAGCGAATACCAGTTCATTCCGCTGCAACTGTAGACCCAAGTTTGCGCCCGAATTTCAGAGCGGATGCCGCGAGCGGTACTGTCGAGAGGTGCCTCGACGGCCCCGACAGGAGCAGTGTGCGAACCAGGCGGGACAAACTGAGCGGTGCGGGAGCTCAGCTCGCCACCGAGGTCAGCATCAATTTCGGCTCCTCACTGGCCGGACTGCTCATTCCGGTCGTCGGTTCGCCCATCGTCGTCGCGGCCCGCCAGATCGTCATGGTCATCGTCGTGCTGCCGCTCGCCCGGCCCCGGCTGAGAAATCTGACCTGGGCCCGAATCTGGCCAGCGCTGGCCCTCGGCGTCGTGCTGGCCGTGATGAACCTTACCTTCTACCAAGCCGTCAACATGCTGGGACTCGGCATCGCGGCGACGATCGAATTTCTTGGACCCTTCGCCCTGGCCCTGGTCACCAGCCGCCGCATCCTGGACTTCGTGTGTGCTGCGACCGCCGCCGGGGGAGTGTTCCTCTTGACCTGGTCGGACGGCATGCTCGACCCGCTCGGCATCCTTCTCGCGCTCACCGCGGCGGCCTCGTGGTTCTGCTACATTCTGCTGACCCGCAAAGTGGCGACCGAATTCGCCGGCCTAGAGGGTATCTCGATCGCCAGCCTGGTCAGCCTCGTGATCGTGGTGCCCATCGCCCTGTTCACCCTGGATCTGTCGGCCTTCACCTGGGGTATCGTCGGGCTGCTGCTGCTCGTGGGCGTCGTCTCCTCGGCCTTTCCGTACACCCTCGACACCTACATTTTGCGTCGGATCAGCCCCCGCCTGTACGCGATCATCACCAGCTTCGGCCCGGTCATCGCGGCCGGTTTCGGCGCGCTCGTGCTCGGTGAGACCTTCACCCTGCTACAGCAGATTGCCATCGTGGTCGTGTGTGTGGCGGCCGGAGCGGCCATCGCGACCCAGCGCGAACGGCCGACGTCCGACCTCGAGCTGACCGCGACCGCCATTCCCTGAGCCGGTCTCAGCTGCGTGGTCTATCGGGCGCTGGTGTCCGGCCGTGCTATTCGATGCGCAGGCCCAGGTGGGCCGCGAGCAGCGGCGCCAACAGGCTCAGCTGGGCGTCGTCGATGGTGGCGCCGCGCAGTCCTTCGAGGCCGCGCACGGCCGAGAAATCACTGGAACGCAGGTCGACATCTTTGAGCTTGGCACCACCGACATCGAGCGTGCCGATGCGGCAATTCTGCAGTTCCAGGCGCTGCACGGTGGCACTACCGAGGTCAAGCTCCTCGATGATGCAGTTGCTCAGGAGTACATCGGTGAGCGTGGCGTTGCGCAGGTTCACGAAATCGAGCTTCGAGCCGTCAATGTGCACCGACCGGAGTGTCGCCTCATAGGCCTCGACCGAGCCAAGCCGGGCGTGCTCGATGCGCACGTCCCGCCAACTGGAGCGCGGCGCGCTGAACACCGGTGCGTGCAGGTCGGTCAGGAGGCACTCCGCGAAGGATGCCCCGCGCAGTTTGGCCTCGTGCAAAGACACCTTGCCGAATTCGCACTCCCCGAAGGAGATGCCAGTCAGGTCGCGGCCATCGAGGTCGACGTCCGTGTAGCGTTCGGCCTCCCGACCGTCGCCGGAGCGCAGCCGCGAACCGTCGTCGTCGGTCAGGTCAGGCAGGGTGATGCGGTCGATGGACGCCTTGCGGGTGCTGGCCTTCGCCACCCTCAGGCGGTGGGTTCGAGTACGAAGACGGGAATCTCGCGGTCGGTCTTGACCTGGTACGCCGCGTAGTCGGGGAATGCCGCCACGGCGCGCTCCCACCAGACGGCCTTCTCGTCGCCGGTGACCTCGCGGGCGCGCATGTCCCACTTCTGCGGGCCGTCCTGCAGCTCGACCTCGGGGTGCGCCACAACGTTCGCGTACCAGACCGGGTTCGTGGGGCTACCGCCGAGCGAGGCGACAGCGGCATACTGGCCGTCGTGCTCAACGCGCATGAGCGGAGCCTTGCGCAGCTTGCCGCTCTTCACTCCGACGGTCGTCAGCACGATGACGGGCATGCCGCGCAGGGTCGTGCCCTCGGTGCCGCCGGACTTCTCTATCTGGTCGACCTGGTCGCGCACCCACTGGGAGGTGCTTGGTTCGTATTCTCCGATGAGAGGCATGCCTGCCGTAACGCGCGGGCCGCCGGGAATATTCCGCCCGGCTGGCCACGGCGAGTCGTACTTGAGTCGAGACACTCCGGGTAACGCGGCCTGGGCAGCATAACTCCTGCAAATCGTGGGGCCTGATTTGTGGATGCCTGTAATCTCCCGGAAGTCTTCTGGCCGGCGCGCAAATTGCAGGGGTTATTCTGCCTGAGCAGGTGGAGTGGGGTACGGCAGGTTGGCTAGAGCAGACGGCCAGGGCGGTGCGGCGCGTATCGGGGAATGTAGCGGCGCAGCAGAACGGCGCCACAGAGGCCGATAGCTCCCATGACCCCGCTGGCCACCGACAGGGACACGAGGGCGGTGATCCCAGCAACGGCCAACGGTGCCGCGGCGCTGCCGAAGTCGGCGGTGAACCGCCAGGCGCCGAGGAACGGTGCCGGATTCGGGCGCGGCGCCAGGTCGGCGCCGAGCGTCATGAGCAGGCCACTGCCGATCCCGTTGGCCAGCGACAGGAACATGGCCACGCCAATGAACCACTCCACGTTGCTCGGCAGGTCGTGGGTGAAGGCGAGCGCCAGGTGGCCCGCGCCGAGCCCGATCATCGAGGGCAGGGCGCTCCAGATGCGGCCGAACCGGTCCATGATCTGGCCGCTGACATAGAACAGGGCGAAGTCGATTGCGCCGGCGATGCCGATGATCAGCGCGGTGTCGGGGGCGCTGATGCCGATGCTGACCGCCCAGAGCGGCAGCATCACCGTGCGGCTGGCTCGCATCGCCCCGATCAGACCGGCGCCGGTGCCGAGCCGCAACAGCACGTCACGGTGACTCCAAATGGTCTGGAATAATCCCTGCACCGGCACGGCCGGCCGCGCCGTTCCGGTGCTGCTGATGGCGCCCGTGCTTGTGTCGGTGGCGTCGAATACAGTCTCATCAGCGGACGGAGTGGCGAAGGTTTTCGACGGGTCCGGCAACAGCAGCAGCATGACCGATGCGCCGACGCAACAGACGATGAACACCCAGAACACGGCCTGGGTGCCACCGGTGAGGTGAATGAGTCCGGCCGAGAGAAAGGGGCCTACGAACCAGCCAGCCCGAAATACACCGCCCAGGGTCGAGAGCGCCCGCGCTCGATAGACCAACGGCACATAGTTGGTCATGAAGGCGTGCCGGGCCAGGGCGAAGATCGCCGTGGCCAGTCCAACCAAAAAAATACCGAGACCCAGCACGAGCGGGTTGGGAGCCACAATGCAGACGATCACGGCACCGATGGTCAGAGCGGATGCACCGATCATCGCGTTGCGCTCGCCGATACGCGAGACGATCCATCCGCTGGGAATGTCACCGACGAGTTCGCCGAGCATGACCATCGCCGCGATGACGCCGGCGATGGCGAGAGACGCCCCGAGATTGCTCGCCACCACCGGAATCAAGGGGATGATCGAGCCCTCACCGATCGAAAAGAGCAGGGTCGGCAGAAACGCCACCAGGGCGACCGAGCGCAGGCTGAAGGGGCGGTCGGCGTTGCTCATCGGTTTCGATGCTACTCCCGGCGACCCGGACCCGCCGCAAACTTCGCCCGGTAGGCTGAACGGAACATGATTGACTTGGATTTCTCAGTACAGATCGCCGCGCTGCGGACCACGTTCGGCGACATCCGCTCGGTGATCGACATTGATCGACTGCGCGCGGACATCGACGACCTCAGCGGCGAGGCCGGTATGCCCGATTTGTGGGACGACACCGACCACGCCCAGAAGGTGACCAGCGACCTCAGCCACCGGCAGGCGCAATTGGCGCGCATCGAGAGCATCACGACCAGGCTCGACGACCTCGAGACTCTCGTCGAGATGGCCAACGACGGCCAGGGCGATCAGGAACTGGCCGATGAGGCCACCGTCGAGCTCGCGAGCCTGCAGAAATTGCTCGGCGAGCTCGAGGTGCAGACCCTGCTCAACGGTGAGTTCGACGAGCGCAACGCCGTCATCACCATTCGCGCCGGCGCCGGGGGAGTGGATGCCGCCGACTTCGCCGAGATGCTGCTGCGTATGTACCTGCGCTACGCCGAACAGCATGACTACCGCACCACTGTGCTCGACATCAGTTACGCCGAAGAGGCCGGCATCAAGAGCGCGACCTTTGAGGTCGACGCCGCCTATGCCTTCGGCACGCTCAGCGTCGAGGCCGGCACCCACCGCCTCGTGCGGATGAGCCCGTTCAACTCGGCCGGCAAACGGCAGACCTCGTTCGCCGCGGTCGAGGTGGTGCCGTTGATCGAGCAGACCGAGTCGATCGAGGTGCCCGACGGTGACCTTCGCGTGGATGTCTTCCGTTCGAGCGGTCCCGGCGGCCAGTCGGTCAACACGACGGACTCTGCCGTGCGCATCACCCACCTGCCCACGGGCACCGTGGTGAGCTGCCAGAACGAGAAGAGCCAGATTCAGAACCGCGCCGCCGCCATGCGCGTGCTGCAGTCGCGCCTGCTCGTGCTCGAGCGCGAGAAAGAGGCAGCGACCAAGAAAGAGCTGGCGGGCAACATCACCGCGAGCTGGGGCGACCAGATGCGCAGCTACGTGCTCGCGCCCTACCAAATGGTCAAGGACCTGCGCACCGAGTACGAGGTGAACAACCCCAGCAACGTCTTCGACGGTGACCTCGACGGATTCATCTCGGCCGGCATCCGCTGGCGCAAGAAAGCTCCCGAAGACTAAACGGATGCTGAGGCTTCGGCCCCTCGGGTATGTCGCTGTAGGGAAAACGCCAACGGATGCCTAGGCTCTAAGAGCTATGATCCGTTTTGATCACATAACCAAGAAGTACCCCGGCACCACTCGGCCGGCACTGAACTCGATCGACGTCGAGATTTTGCGAGGCGAATTCGTCTTTCTGGTCGGCGCCTCCGGATCGGGCAAATCGAGCTGCCTGCGGCTCGTGCTCAAGGAGGAAAAGCCCACCAGCGGCAGCATTCACGTGCTCGGCCAGGACCTACGGTCGATCTCGAACCGCAAGGTGCCCTACTTTCGCCGCAACATGGGCGTGGTCTTTCAGGACTTTCGCCTGCTGCCGAACAAGACGGTGTTCGACAACGTCGCGTTCAGCCTGCAAGTGATCGGCAAGAGCCGCGGCTTCATTCAGGAAGCCGTGCCCGACACCCTCAAAATGGTCGGGCTGGCCGAAAAGGCCCAGCGCCTGCCGCACGAACTCTCCGGTGGTGAGCAGCAGCGCGTGGCCATCGCCCGCGCCATCGTGAACAAGCCGCAGATTCTGCTGGCCGACGAGCCCACCGGAAACCTCGACCCCACCACGAGCGCCGAGATCATGTCGCTGCTCGCGAGCATCAACGCGGGCGGCACTACCGTGATCATGGCCACCCACGAGGCCGGCATCGTCGACAAGATGCAGCGCCGCGTGATCGAACTCGTGAACGGCGAGATCGTGCGTGACGAACGCCAGGGCGGCTACGCCACCGCTTCTATTCCCGTCGTACTTCCCGCAGCCACAGCGGATGCCCCCACCAGCGCCCCCGCGCCCGTCGCGTCGGTCTACGCCCGGCCGGCTGCTGCACCCGAACCAGCATTGACGCATCCGTCTGCCCCGGTTCCGGAGACCAGCGTGTCGCTGCACCAGGCTGCGGCAGCTGCCGTCGCGGCGGCGTCGACCGCGGAGCCCGAGCCGGTCGCCGCGACCCGCGTGGCCCCGGTGCCCGCCGTTGACGACGAGGTTCCACCGATGACGCGCCCGGTGCTTCCGGTTGCCCCAAACGATGCCCCAGAGCAGCTCACCCTCGCCGAGAAACTCGGCCTGCGGGCGCCGGGGGAGAAACCCGACCAAACGGGCGAGCAGAACGTGGGGCCGACCCGATGAGGCTCGGTCTGGTGCTGTCCGAGGCTGCGAACGGTCTGCGGCGCAACGCCTCGATGGTCGTCTCCGTCGTGCTCGTCACCTTTATCTCGCTCACTTTCGTCGGTGCGGCCATTCTCATGCAGATGCAGATCGGCCAGATGAAGAACTTCTGGTACGACAAAGCTCAGGTCGGCATCTACATGTGCTCCGACATCTCGCCCGGCGAAACCTGCACCGGCGGCGACGCCTCACCGGAGCAGATCGCCGCGGTCGAGGCTCAGCTGAAGTCGCCGACCCTGGCGCCGTTCATCGACAACTACTATTTCGAGACGCACGAGCAGGCGTTCGAGAACTTCAAGAAGCAGTTCGCCGGCAACCCGGTCGCCGACTATGTCACGGCCGACCAGCTCAACCAGACCTTCTGGGTGAACCTGAAGGATCCGTCGCAGTCGGCGGTGCTGGTGGAGAGCCTATCGGGGGTCGCTGGTGTTGAAAATGTCGCTGACCAGCGTAAATACCTTGACCAGATCTTCTCAGTGCTCAACGTGGCCAGCTATACGGCCATCGGAATCGCCGGGTTGATGCTGATTGCGGCGGCGCTGCTGATTGCCACGACCATCCGTTTGTCGGCGTTCTCCAGGCGGCGAGAACTCGGCATCATGCGGCTGGTCGGTGCCAGCAACCGCTTCATTCAGACACCCTTCATTCTGGAGGGCGTGTTCGCTGCCCTGCTTGGCTCGCTGCTGGCGGGAGGTGCGATCGTGGCGCTCGTATACTTCTTCGTGCAGGGCTATCTCGGCGCGAGGCTCACCGGCTTCGCCCTGGTCGGCATGGATGACGCGCTCGTCGTGGTGCCGATCCTGCTCGTGGTCGGTGCGGTGCTGGCCGCGTTCTCGGCGAACTTCGCGATCACCCGCTACCTCAAGGTCTAACGTTTAAGCGGATGCCGCTAGACTGGTGGGCTGTCTGCCGGATCGGCCGGCGGCATCCGTTTGAATGAAAAGAATTGAGGTGAGGTGCATGCCCAGGGAACGTGGCGAAAAGGTCGTGGCGACCAACCGCAAGGCCCGACATGACTACCTCATCAGTGACACCTACGAGGCCGGGATGGTCTTGAGCGGCACCGAGGTGAAGTCCCTGCGCGCCGGGCGAGCGACCCTCGTCGACGGCTACGCCTTCATCGAGGGCGGCGAGGCCTGGCTGGATGCGGTGCACATTCCGGAGTACTCCGGCGGATCGTGGACCAATCACCCGCCGCGTCGTAAGCGCAAACTCCTTCTGCACAAGAAAGAGATCGTGAAGATCAGCCACAAGACCAAGGAGGGCGGTTACACGCTCATTCCGCTGCGAATTTACTTCGCGGACGGTCGGGCCAAGGTGGAGATCGCCGTGGCCAAGGGCAAGAAGGAGTACGACAAGCGCCAGACGTTGCGCGAACGCACCGACAAGCGCGAATCGGATCGCGCCATGTCGGCGCAGCGCCACTTGGGCGACTAGGCACCCCAGGCCTTCTGTTGTAAGATAGGGGGCTGCACCGAAACTGGTGCAGATTGGTAACTCAACAGCGTGTGACACGAACCCGTCGCTCTGCGCTTTAAGGCGTGCGATGTGTATGGGGATGATCGGTTTCGACATTGTTTGCGCAATTGTGAGAAGCGGGTCGAGGATGCAGGGTTATCTCGTAAACGATCTCTGCAAAACAATAAGTGCCAAATCAAACCGCACTGACTTCGCTCTCGCTGCCTAAGCGAAAGCACTAACGAAGTCCGCCAGACCGGGAATGCTCTCTACCCGGATCCTGACGCCATTTAGAGAGCTTGCTTCTACATTGAGCCACGGGGCGTAGAGGGACTTAAACGAAGGCTGGGCCTGTCGGAGTAGATGCCAGTGGCAAATTCCGGGGCCGAGAAAGCGATTTCACTGGATACACCCGTAGAAGGCATATGACCACAGCAGTGGACCGGGGTTCAATTCCCCGCATCTCCACCATAGGTTCTGTCACACGCTGTTGAGCTTCCGCGCTCTACTGAGGCCGCCCAATTGGGCGGCCTCAGTAGTTTCAGCGCACTATTTCGGCACCCTGATCGTGCCGGGACAGTCTTGGTAGCGGTGGTGGCGTTCAGAACTGCGGAAATTTCTGTCCAGAGCTGTGGATTTCGGCAATTCCAGGCCGATTTCGCGGAAATCTCCGCAGTTGCAGCGTTCAGGGCGTGGTGGGTCAGCGCAGGCGCAGGCCGATCGCGGTGCGGATGGGTTCGCGCTGGCCCCCGGAGTGCACGATGAAGTCGCCGTCGACCGTGAGCTGGCTCGCGTGGCAGCGCAGGGCCGCCGCGACGGTGTCGTGTTGGGTCTCGAGGTCGAACCATTCAGCATCCGCTGTGGGGGTGTCGATGATCTCGGCGTAGGGGATCGCGAGGCTGCGGCTGGCGCGGAGGGCGGCGTCGTGCACGCGCACGTGATCGGGATGGCCGTAGCCGCCCGTGGCGTCGTAGCTGATGACGAGGCTCGGTCGCACGTGTCGGAGAATGGCGACGAGGTCAGTGGTGATCTCGGAGAGCGGTGCGCGAGCGAGGGCATCCGCTTCTGAACCGGCGGCCGGGCCGGCCAGCCCGGGACGTATCCACTCCATGCCGGAGTCACGGTAGCGGCGTGCGGGCAGCCCGGGCGCGCGGGCCGGTTTGTCGCCGAGCCAGAAGCCGTCGTTGATGCCGAGGGTGAAGGCGGCGCGTTCGAGTTCGCGCTCGCGCTCTTCCGCCAGGGCGGGGGTGCCGGCAAGCACCGAGAGCGACCCGGCAACGACTTCACCGCGCTCACCGCGCGTGGCGGTGACCAGGCTGATGCGGATGCTGCGGCTCGCCAGATACGCGATCAGCCCGCCGGTGCTGATGGTCTCGTCGTCGGGGTGCGCGTGTACGAACAGCACCGAGGTGACGGAGTCGAGAATGCTCATACGTCAATCAATCGGTGGCCGGACGGCGGGTTCGGATCGACGAGGTCGTCGTGGTGGATGGCGTCGACGAGGGTGTGCAGAGGCTCGCCGCTTCCGCCCCACTGCAGCGAGATGATCTCGGCAGCGATCGAGACGGCCGTCTCTTCGGGCGTGCGCGAGCCGAGGTCGAGCCCGATCGGGCTGCGCAGCCGGGCGAGCTCGGTGTCGGTCACGCCGACCTGGCGCAGGCGTTCCAGGCGGTCGAGGTGCGTGCGCCGCGATCCCATCGCACCGATGTACGCCACCGGTGGGCCGTGCAGGGCCGCTTCGAGCAGGGGAACATCGAATTTAGGGTCGTGGGTGAGCACACAGATGACGGTGCGGGGGTCGATGAGGCCGCCGACGATCTGCTCCCGCAGGTAGCGGTCTGGCCAGCTGACGATGACTTCGTCGACGCCGGGAAACCGGGCATGGGTGGCAAAGACCCCGCGGGCGTCGCAGACCGTGACCCGGTAGCCGAGAAAGGTGCCGAGGCGGGCCAGGGCGGTGGCGAAGTCGATCGCCCCGAACACGAGCAGGCGGGGCCGGGGCGCGTAGCTCGCGAAGAACACCTGCATGCCCTCGCCGCGTCGCTCGCCATCCGCGCCGTAGGTCAGCGTCGTGTTGCGACCAGCGGCGAGCAGTCCCTGGGTGTCATCGCCGATCGCGTGGTTCGCACGATCAGAGCCGAGGTCACCCTCGAACCCGTCCGGCCGCACCACGAGGTGTCGGCCGATCCAGGCGGCGTCCGGATGCTCGATCACCGTCGCGACGCCGACCGGACGCCCGGCAGCCACGTCGTCGTGCACCCCTTCGAGCAGGCTGAAGGTGTCGCGCGAGACGGGTTCAACGAAGACATCGAGGATTCCGCCGCAGGTGAGCCCCACCGCGTACGCGTCGTCGTCGCTGATGCCGTAGCGCACGAGCTGCGGCACGCCGTCTTCGGCCACCTGGGTGGCCAGTTCGTAGACGGCGCCTTCGACGCAGCCGCCCGAGACCGAGCCGGCCACGGTGCCGTCCGCGCTGACCAGCATGGAGGCACCGGCCGGGCGCGGCGCGGACTGGAAGGTGCGCACAACCGTGGCCAGACCGGCGGTAGCACCGTTCTCCCAGCCGCTGAACAGAGTATCCAGTACTTCACGCATCGTGGTCTCCCTTCGCTCTAGCGGCCGGACGCGCGCCGACCGATTTGGTATGCGATGAACGCTACCGTGGCCAGCAGTCCCAGAAGTTTCACCGGGTCGCTCAGCTGGTCGGTGATGACGCCTTTGACCAGGGTCATGGCGTCCAGGCTCGGCGCCGCAGCGGGTGCCGAACGGTGCGGGGCCGCCCGGTGCCCGCCGGCGGGTGCGACGCGGGGCGGCACCGGGCGGGGCGGCAGGCCGGGCCGGGCCGGGGCCTCCGCTGTGACGTCGGGCAGCGTGTCGGCGGCGAGGGCGTCTCCCGGCGGGATGTCGGTCACATCGGTGACCGCCCGCGGGGAGGCCTGCGCGAGGGTGGCTGGATCGTCGACGTGGTCGCCGACGGGAGTTGCAGTGCTGCCGTCGTCAGACCCGCCGCTCTCGATCAGCTCCTGCAGATTGCCGGCAAACAATCCCATCATCTGCTCGGTGACGCTGCTGATGACGCCTTTACCCATGGCCGCAGCCTTGCCCGACAGGGACAAGTCAGCACTGACCGTGCCCTGGGTCACGCCGTCGGTTTCGACCAGCACGAGCGTGACCGTGGCCTGGGCCGTGCCCTGCCCGCGAGTTTCCTGAGCCTTGCCCGAGAAGACGGCGCGGTGCGTGTCAGCGTCGCGCTCGTCGACATTCATCTGGCCGCGGTATTGCATGGTCACTGGGCCGAGTTTGACCTTCATACCCACCTGGTAGTTGTCATCGGAGAGCTTGTTCAGAATCTGCGCTCCCGGGACACAGCCGGCGACACGCTCGAAGTCCATCAGGGTGTTCCACACCGTGTCGACGGGGGCGGCGACGGTGAAGGTGGTGTCGATTTGCATCAGGGTGTCCTCTGCTGAGTCATGACGATTGGGTGGGAAGTTGGTCGGCGAGCGGATGCCCGCGGGTTGTTCTCGGATAGGTCGCCGCGAATTGCGGCCGCCACTTCGGCGAGGGCGACGTAACTGTGCCCGCTGACGAAGGCGTCGCAGTAGGGCAGGGCGGCGGCCATGCCCCCGACCAGTGGCCGGTAGTCCACGGCGGCCTTGCGCGGATTCACCCAGACGATGCGGTGCGCGAGACGGCGGAGCCTCGCCATCTGAGCGTCGACGTCGGCCGGGTCGTCCTGCGCCCAGCCGTCGGAGAACACCACGACCACCGCTCCCCGGGCCAGGCCGCGGCGCCCGAAGTCGTCGATGAACCGACGGATGCTGGTCGCCAGCCTGGTGCCGCCGGCCCAGTCGGTCGCGGTGGCGGCCGCCTGCGCGAGCGCCTGGTCCGGGTCGCGCAGCGCGAGCTGCCGGGTCAGGCGGGTGAGGTGGGTCGAGAACACGAAGGCTTCGGCGCGGGCGCCGGAGGCAGCGCCCTGCAACAGCGAGAGGAACACCCGGGTATACGGCTCCATCGAACCGGACACGTCGCAGAGCAGTACGAGCCGTCGTGGTTTCGGGAGGCGCCGCGTGAAGTGCAGGGCGATCGGGTCGCCGCCGGTGCGCTGCGCGGCCCGAACAGTGCGGGCCAGATCGAGCCGGTCACGGCTGTGTGGCGTCGGATGCGCGCGCCGGCTGATCCGGGTCGGCGTCGACAACACGATGCGGGCCACGAGCTGGCGCAACCGGGCCAGCTCCTCGGGCGCGAGATCGGCGAAGGCCATCTCGTGCAGGTGCTCGTCACGGGACGCCATGGCGAGAATGGCATCACGCTCGGGGCCGTCGCTGTCGTCGCTCGAGTCCGCGCCGGGCAGCGGCGCGGGCGGGCTGGCCTCGGATTGAGGCTCGGGAGCGCCGGCCGGTCGGTTGGTCGGCGGGGCGGCCTTCGTGCGGGTTTCGGAGCCGATCGCCGGGGGAGCGTTGGGGTCGCCGCGGCTTTCGGCCGGGTCGAGCCGGCCGTCGAACACGGCGCTGAACACCGCGTCGAAGCGGTTGAGGTGCTGCTGCCGGGAGACGAACACGATGCGGCAGGCCCAGTACAGGGCGGCCCGGTCGGTCGGGGGGATGAGTCGAAGCGCCTCGGCCAGCCGGGCGGCCCGGTCGGGCGAGACCGGAAGCCCCGCCCGGTGCAGGGCGGTGCTGAAGCCGGCGGCGAGAGCCGCCGCTTCGACCGGTGGGTGCCGCACGCGGTCAGGCACCGGCAGCCTCGGCGACCCACGCTGAGCCGCGGGACGCTGCCAGGCCCTGATCGTCCCGGTTCTTCAGCACGAAACCCCAGGTCTGCTCGACCGCGCGGGCGCTGAGCTGTTCGATTCCGAGCACGCCGAGGGCGCTCACCCAGTCGATGGCCTCGGCGATTCCGGGCGGTTTGACCAGGTCGAGCGAGCGCAACCGGGTGATCGCGGCCGCGGCATCCGTCGCGATGGCCTGCGAGCTGCTGGGCACCCGACGCCGCACGATCTGCGCGATCCGCTCCGGACAGGGGTAGTCGATCCAGTGGTACAGGCAGCGCCGGGTGAGGGCATCGTGCAGGTCGCGGGTGCGGTTGCTGGTGAGAATCACGATCGGCGGGTGGGTGGCCTCGACGGTTCCGAGCTCGGGAATGGTCACGGCCGCCTCGGCAAGCAGCTCGAAGGTGAAGGCTTCGAACTCGGCGTCGGCGCGGTCGATTTCGTCGAGCAGCAGCACGGCCGGGCGCGGGCCGGCATGCTCGATCGCCCGCAATAGCGGGCGGCGAAGCAGGTAGTCCCGCCCGAACAATTCCGTTTCGGCCAGTTCAACGCCGCGCGCCTCCGCCAAACGGATACCGAGCAGCTGCCGCGGGTAGTTCCACTCGTACAGGGCTTCTCCGGCGCTGATTCCCTCGTAGCACTGAAGCCGAAACAGTTCGGTGTCGAGCAGCCGGGCCAGTGCCTTGGCAATCTCGGTCTTGCCGACCCCGGGTTCGCCCTCGAGCAGCAGCGGCTGCCGCATGCGCACGGCCAGAAACACCGCCGTTGCGAGGCCCTCATCGGCCAGGTAGTCCTCGGCGTCGAGGGCGCTCTGCAGCGCGGCGACGGAGGGCACCAGTTCGGCCACGGAATCCGCGCTCATTGCTCGCACCATTGGCGACAGGCCAGGGCTCTAGCGCGCGGTCGCATACCGCTCCGGATTCGCCAGAAACGCTCTGCGGCATCCCGCCGCACAGAAATACACGGTCTCGCCGCCATGCTCCACCTGCAATGACGAGGTCAGCGCGGCCACCGTCATGCCGCAGACCGGGTCGATCGCGTTGCCAGCCGGTTCAGCGGCGCTCGCCGCGTCAACGGCAGCAGCATGAGACGGATACCCGCGCCCGGCCCGTTCCTGCACCAGCTGCGCGAAAATGGACACCGCGATCTCGCCGGGCGTGCGCGCCCCGAGGTCGAGCCCGGCCGGACTGAACACCCGCGCGCGCTGTTCGGGCGACACGTCGAGCGAGGCGAGTACCGCCGCGCCCCGCTTCGGACTGGCCACGAGCGCGATATAGGGCACCCCGGCAGCCAGGGCGGCGAGCAGCGCCGGCTCTTCGTCGCGGCCGTGGGACGCGACGATGAGGGCGGCGTCGCCGGCCTGCGGGGCGGCGGTCGCGCCATCCGCTTGCACGAGGTCGAAACCCACGAGCGGTGCCAGGGCGGCGAGTGCGTCGGCGTCGGGGGTCGACCCGACGACGACGAGGCTCGGCAGCGGAATGCGCGGTTCGAGAAAGATCTCGATCGCACCATTGCTCACGCAGGGGTTGGAGACCTCGACGGCGCCGTCTTCCACAATGCTCGACGGCACACCCGCCACGACCCTCAGCAGCAGCGGCTGGCGGCTTTCGAGTACCTGCAGACTGTACAGGCGAACGGATGCCTCCACGCACGTTCCCCCGACGAACCCGTCAATCTCGCCGGTCGCGCGCACAAGCGCCGTGTCGCCGGCGTGCGCGCTCGTGGGGCGCTGGGCGCGCACGACCGTCGCGTGTACGAAGGCCTCACGGCGTGCAACGAGCTCCCGCTCCAGGGTTGCCTGGCCCACGGTTTACACCGGAGGTCTCGTGCGGCCTTGCATGGCCTCCCACACGCGGGCGGGCGTGCACGGCATATCCATGTGCACGACGCCAAACGGGGCGAGGGCGTCGACGACGGCGTTGACGACGGCCGGGGGAGAGCCGACGGTGGCCGATTCGCCGACGCCCTTGGCGCCGATCGGGTGGTGCGGCGACGGGGTCACCGTGAAGCCGGTCTCCCAGTCGGGCACCTCCATGGCGGTGGGAATCAGGTAGTCCATGAACGAGCCACCGAGGCAGTTGCCCTCGGCGTCGAATTCGATGAATTCCATCAGCGCCATTCCGACGCCGTCGGTGAGGCCGCCGTGAATCTGCCCCTCGATGATCATCGGGTTGATTCGGGTGCCGCAGTCGTCGACGGCGATGAACCGGCGTACCTTGACGTGTCCGGTGCCCGGATCGACGTCGACGACGCAGATATAGGCGCCGAACGGAAAGGTGAGGTTGGGCGGATCGTAGGTGACCTCGGCGTCGAGGTTGCCGTCGATGCCCTCTGGCAGCGCGACCGTGCCGTGGGCGCCCATCGCGATCTCGGCGATGGTTTTGCCCACGCTCGGGTCGCCCTTGACGAACCAGCGGCCCTTCTCCCATTCGAGGTCTTCCGGGCGGGTTTCGAGCATGGCCGCGGCGATGAACCGGGCCTTCTCCCGCACCTTGCGGGCCACGAGGGCCACGGCGGCGCCACTGACCGGGGTGGACCGGCTGCCGTAGGTGCCGAGGCCGAACGGGGTCTGGTCGGTGTCGCCGTGCACGACGTCGATGTCCTCCGGCGGAATGCCGATCTCCTCCGCCACGATCTGCGCAAACGTCGTTTCGTGGCCCTGCCCCTGGCTTTGCACCGAGATGCGCACGACCGCCTTGCCGGTGGGGTGGATGCGCAGTTCGGCGCCGTCGGCCATGCCGAGGCCGAGAATGTCCATGTCCTTGCGGGGGCCGGCACCGACCGTTTCGGTGAAGAAGGAGATGCCGATGCCCATCAGTTCGCCGCGTTCGCGTTTTTCCTTCTGTTCGCGGCGCAGTTCGTCGTAGCCGGCCATCTTCATCGACAGCCGCATGGTGGGTTCGTAGTTGCCGGAGTCGTACTCCCAGCCGGTTTTGTTGGCGTAGGGAAACTGCTCCGGTTTGATGAAGTTCTTCAGCCGCAACTCGGCGGGATCCATCTCGAGTTTGCGGGCCAGGATGTCGACCATCCGCTCGACCAGGTAGACCGCTTCGGTGACCCGGAACGAACAGGCGTAGGCCACGCCGCCGGGTGCCTTGTTGGTGTACACGCCGGTGACGGTGCAGTGCGCAGCGGTAAGATCGTAGCTGCCGGTGAAGATGTGAAAGAAGCCGGCCGGATACTTGGTGGGCTGGGCGGTGGCGTTGAAGGCACCGTGGTCGGCGAGCACGTTGGTGCGCAGGCCTAAGATCTTGCCGTCCTTGGTCGCCGCGATCTCGCCCTGCATGATGTAGTCGCGGGCGAACGAGGTGCTCATCAGGTTTTCGGAGCGGTCCTCGACCCATTTCACCGGTTTGCCGGTGACGATCGAGCCGACCACGGCGAGAATATAGCCCGGGTAAATGCCGACCTTGTTGCCGAATCCGCCGCCGATGTCGGGGGAGACCACGCGAATCTTGTGCTCCGGAATGCCGGAGACCATCGCGAACAGGGTGCGGTGGGCGTGCGGGGCCTGCGTGGTTTCGTACAGGGTGAGGCGGCCGTCGATGGGGTCGAAGTCGGCGACGGCGCCGCAGGTTTCCATCGGCGCCGGGTGCACGCGCGGGTAGACGATCTCCTGCGTGACCACGACGTCGGCGCTGGCGAAGACGGCATCCGTTTCGGCCTTGTTGCCGGCTTCCCAGTCGAAGATGTGGTTGTCGGTGCGGCCTTCGAGGTCGTCGCGAATGACCGGAGCGCCCGGATCCATCGCCTTGCGGGCGTCGACGACCGGCGGCAGTACGTCGTACTCGACCTGGATCAGTTCGAGGGCGTCGCGGGCCGCATAGCGGTCTTCGGCGACGACGAACGCCACCTCCTGGCCCTGAAAGCGCACCTTGTCGGTGACGAGAACGGCCTGAACGTCCATCGACAGGGTCGGCGCCCAGGCCAGGCCGAGTGCCTGCAGGTCGCTGCCGGTGATCACGGCGAGCACCTTGGGGTGCGCGAGGGCCTCGGTCGTGTCGATCGAGACCAGCCGGGCGTGGGCGACGGGAGCGCGCAGAATGGCACCGTGCAGCATGCCGGGCAGTACGATGTCGTCGACGTAGTGGCCCTTGCCGCGCACGAAGCGCGGGTCTTCCTTGCGCTGCATGCGGCCGTGGCCGACGGGCCGATCGTGGTCGCCGGCGGCCGGGTTCGACGGGCGGTCCTCAAGGATAGTCATGCGTGCACCTCTTCATCAGTTGTTTCAGCGGTGGCCCCGACCGGATGCTCGGCCGCCCACTGAATGGACCGCACGATGGTGGCGTAGCCGGTGCAGCGGCAGATCTGGCCGGAGATGGCTTCGCGAATCTCCAGTGGTTCGGGATGCGGGTTGTGGTCGAGCAGCGCGCGGGCGGTGAGCATCATGCCGGGAGTGCAGAAACCGCACTGCAGTCCGTGCTCCTCCATGAAGCCCTGCTGCACCGGGTCGAGGGTGGCGCCGTTGGCGAGTCCCTCCACGGTCGTGATCGCATGCCCGTCGGCCATGGCCGCCAGTACCGTGCAGGATTTCACCGGCTGGCCGTCCATCAGCACCACGCAGGTGCCGCAGTTGGTGGTGTCGCAGCCCCAGTGCGTTCCGGTGAGTCGCAGGTCGTCGCGAATGAAGTGCACGAGCAACACCCGCGGTTCGATCTCGCGAGTGACGAAAGTTCCGTTGATGGTCATGCTGATCTGCATTGGGCTCAACTCCTAAATCGTAATCTCGGAAACGGATGCCGCGGCGCGACGACAGGCCGCCCGCAAGACCCGACGGGTCAGTTCGTCGGCGAGGTGCCGCTTGTAGTCGATCGGGCCGCGCTGGTCGGCGAGGGGATCGCAGGCGAGGGATGCGAGGCGCCCGGCCTCGGTGAAGAGTTCCTCGGTGGGAGCCTGGCCGACCAGCACCGCTTCGACCTCGGTGACATTGCGGTCAAGTCCGACGGCGGTGAGTCCGACGGCCACCTGGCTGATCGCGCCGGCGGAGTCGAGGCTGACCGAAGCGCCGGCCGCGGCGACGGCCCAGTCGCCGACGCGGCGCTCGACCTTTTCGTAGGCGCTGCTCGAGTCGGAGCGAATGGGTATGCGCACCTCGATCAGCAGTTCGTTCTGGGCAACGGCCGTCTCGTAGGGGCCGCGGTGGAAGTCGGCCATGGACAGCATCCGCTCACCGGCCGGACCGCGAACGACGGCCACCGCTTCGAGAACGTGACAGACCGTGGAGAGATCTTCGGCCGGGTCGGCCTGGCAGAGCGAACCGCCGATGGTGCCGCGGTTGCGCACGATCGGGTCGGCGATGACCCGTTCGGCGTCGGTGATGATGGGAAACAGGCGCTTGACGTCGTCGGATTCCAGCAGGGTCGTGTGTCGGGTCATCGCGCCGATACGCAGCACGTCCTTATCGACGAGCAGGTAGTCGAGCTCGAACAGGTCGTTGATGTCGATCAGCCAGTCGGGGCGGGCGAGGCGCAGCTTCATCATGGGGAGCAGGCTGTGGCCGCCGGCGACGACCCGGGATTCGGCCCCGTGACGGTCAAGCAGGGCGAGAGCGTTGTCGACCGAACTGGCGCGAACATAGTCGAACGGAGCCGGAATCTGCACGGGCTTCTCCTCACTGAGAAGTTTCCATGGCGCCGCGCATCGTTGCGCGACACCGTTATGTGCCACAGCTTGCTCCCCGCCGCCGAGACTGTCAATATCGACCTAAGCGAAAGGTTATGAGCTGTGGCAATGACGCTGAATCAGCTGCGGGCCTTTGCCCTGGTGGCCCGACTCGGGTCGCTGCGTGCGGCCGCGGCCGCCCTGAACATCAGCGAACCGGCGGTGTCGTCGTCGCTCGCCGCGCTGCGCCTCGACCTCGGCGACGCCCTGTTTGTGCGTGCCGGCGCCGGCATCGCCCTGACCGCCGGCGGGCGGGCGCTCGCCGACCACGCCCAGGAGATCGTAGGCCTGGCCGACCGGGTGCGCTGGGAGGTGTCGCACGCCGAGGAATCCACCGCGAACCTTCGGGTCGTCGCCACGGCCGGGTTCGCCGAGCACGCGGCCGGTCGGCTGCTCGACGCGTTCACCCGTCGGGTGCCCGGTCATTTTGGCGGCATCGATGTGGTGGTCGAGTCCGCCGATGACGTGGGGTCGCTGCTGCAGGACCACGCCTACGACGTGGCGCTCGGAGCGAGGCCGCCGCAGGGAAACCAGCTGGAAGTGGTGCCTTTTCTGCGCTACCAGCGGGTGCTGGTGGCCGCGCCGGAGCATCCGCTCACCCGGCTGCCGCCGTCGCTCACCGCACTCCTGAAAGAACTGTGGTTCAGCGGTCCGGCCGGGGTGGAGGAGTTCACCGCCGAGAGCCGCTGGTTGGCGGCATCGTTTCTCGCCTCAGCGCTCGGAGTGCCAGAGATCGTGCCGCTCAGCAGCGAAACGGATGCCCTCGCCGCGGTTCGCGACGGCGAGGGCATCATGCTCGCGTTCATGCACATCGTGCGGGCCGAGGTGGCGGCCGGATCGCTCGTGGTGCTGCCGGTGCCGAACACGCCGATTGCCGGGTTGTGGTGTGCGAGCACCCTCGATCACGGTCGGGCACCGGCCGCAGCGCGCACCCTGCAGCGGTTCGTGACGACCGCCGAGGCCACCGCAGCGATGCTCGCTCCTGGCGGTTCCCGCGGGGTCGCGCGTCGCGGCAGCAAGGTGCACGTGGCCCTCTGGAGCTGAGTCTGAGTAGACTGGGATGTATGGCAAACTCACAGCTTCGTGACAATTCAGTGTCCGCGGCCTCCCTCACCGGGTTCGTCGGCGGGGGACTGCTGCTCGCCTCGGTCGTCGTCACGGTGATCTCGCAGCCCGCACTGTTCGCCTATATCGGACTGATCGGCCCGGCTCTGTTCGCCGCGGCCCTACTGGTGTTCGCCTTCGGGGTGCGGGGCGTGGGCAGCGTCACAGCGCGCCGTCCGGTGGGCACGACAGCTCTGGTTCTGCTGGCGTTCTGGCTGTTTCTCGGGTCGGTGCAGAGCGTCGTCATCAGCGACTTCTTCTCGAACGATCCCGCTCCGACCCTGCTGATGGCCTTCTCCTACGCGGACTCGTACGTGCAATTCGCCCTCGCGCTGGTGGCCGTCATGCAGATCGCCCGGATCGGCGCCGTGCCGTCCCCGTTCAACTGGGTGCCGGCCTGGGTGGTAGGCGCGGCCACCGCAACCTGGCTGCTCTCCCAACTGCTGGGCGCGGGCTTGGCCACCTTGACCGGACCGAATCTGGTGGTCTGGGTTCTGATCGGACTGGACGGCCTGGTGCGGATCGGCGGCATGATCCTGCTCGGTGTCATCGCCATCGTTCTCGCCGATCGGGTCAATCGCAGCACCGTTGCCGCCCCGCCCCTGATCGGGGCCGACCAGGTCTGATCCAGCGCCTGACAGCGTCAGGGGCGCCGCGACCATGCTTTCCAGAAGCGGGCTTGGGCGCTTGAAGCCTGCTCCTGCTCCTTCGCGTGCAGCCGGCCATAGCTGAAGGTGTTCTCCCCGCGCAGGTAGGCCTTGACCCCGCCGCGCTTGAGCAGGCGATCACGGGCGATGACGCTGTCGTGCTGTTCGCCCAGGATGGTCTGCAGCTTCTGGGCGAAGCGGCTCACGCGGGCCGAGCGCTTGGGGCTGAGCGGATGCGCCGTCTCGGCCGCGTAGCGCAGCCGCTTGGCACGCTTACGAGCGGTGTGCAGGGCGAGATCCCGTTCCGATCCCGGCACGGTCTTGGCGGCCAGGCGCACGGCTCGGCGCAATTTCTTCCACTCCTTGGTGACCAGGGCCGGTACGACGACCCGGGCGTCCTGGTCGGCCGCGGCGGCGAACGGCGCAGTGGCGACGAGGGAATCGAGGGCATCGAGCAGTCGAAAGTAGCGGTGGCTGTCGAGGGCGGTGACGAGCGTGAGTTGCGCGGAGTGGGCATCCGTTTCGGAGCGGCTTTCGAGGCGTTCGCGAATCGGGCCGAGGAGCAGCGCGGGGGATTCGCGATCGAGCAGGCCGACCAGGCGCTGCTGCAGTACCTCTTCGTCGCGGGAGCCACCGAGCACGGCGGCGAGCCAGCCGAGTTCGGTGCGGAGGTGCTGCACGACCCCGGGATCGACGAGCGAACGATAGGTGGCCAGCACCGAGCGTAGCCGACGGGTGGCCACGCGCATCGCGTGCACAGAGCCGGCAGCGTGCTGGCGAACCTGCGGGTCGTGCCGGCGGATGACACCGATCTGCTCGGTCAGGCTGGCCAGCAGAACGTTGCTGGCCGGGCCGTTCGGGGTGGGACGGCGCTGCTTTGTGCTGCTCTCTGCCGGGAACCGGTCGCCGAGGGCGCGGGCGAGCTTGGAGGCGTGCTGCGACACGAGGATGCCGCCGCTCGCGAGCACAGACTGGCCAGCATCGAGCAGGTCCTCCGGTCCGTCGACGAGTTCGATCTCCCATTCACGCCAGGCGGCCGAGGCGGGTTCGTGAATGAGCCGTTGGGCCTCGACCCGGTCGTCGCAGAGCACGGCGAGGGTTTCGCCGCCGGCGCCGATCAGGGCGTGCACGACGCGGGTGGTGCCGAGGTGCACCACAGGAACGAGCGGAGAGTCGCGGGTGTAGACCCGCACGAGCTGGGCGAGCGACTCGGGTACGGCATCCGCTTCGTCCTGCAGGTGTTTGCCGATGGGAGCGTGTACTTCGCGTCGGCGTCCGGCGCCCTGCGGCAGTTTGAGGTGCCAGCCCGCGTCGTCGCCGCCGGTGCGGCGGCGCAGGGTGATGTGCGCACGCGCCAGCACGAAGTCGTTCGTGTCGAAGTAGACGGCCGCGAGGTCATGGGTTACCGGTTCGGCGACGGCCTGCACGCCGGGCAGATCGTTCAAGCGCGGCAGCAGGGCCAGCTCGTCGACGTCAAACTTGCGTTCTATCTCGATACCACCATTAGCGTCCACGGTTCAAACCTAGCGCGGTCGCGCCAGGCTTGAACCGTGCGGTGGGTCAGGCGTTGGCGAGCCACAGGTCGGGGCCGAAGATTTCATAGTGGATGCGATCGGCTGGCACGCCGGATTCCAGCGCCTGCGAGCGCAGGCTGCGCATGAACGGGAGCGGTCCGCACAGGTAGACCGAGGCATCCGCCGGGATGGTCACGTTCGCGAGGGACATGAAGCCCTCGTGGTGGCCGGCGCTCGGGATCTCCAGCCAGAGCTCCAGTTCGGCCGCCTCGAGCAGGGCGACGTCTTCATTCATCTGGTCGCGCAGCGCCCAGCGCTCGAGGGTACTCTCGGCGTGCAGCACGAGCACCTCACGCTTCGATCCGGTGTCGACCAGGGAACGAAGGATGGAAGCGCTGGGCGTGCAGCCGATTCCGGCCGAGGCCAGGATCAGCGGTCCGGTGCCGTGGTCGAGGGTGATGTCGCCGCACGGAACGGAGAGGATGAGGGTATCGCCGACCTGCACGTCGCGGTGCAGCACGGGGGAGACCTCACCGTCGGCATCGAGCTTGGTGGTGAAAACGCGGGTCGTGGCGGTGCCGGCCGAGAGAGAGTACTGACGCACCTGACGGATGCCGTCGGGCATGGTGGCGGTGACGCTGACGTACTGGCCTGGCAGGGCGGGCGTCACGGGGGTGTCGTCGGCGGGTTCGAGGGTGAACGTGATGGCGTCGGTTCCGGCCGCTTCCTTCTTCACGACGATCCACGGGGCGAGCGGCTTATCGCTGGCGAGGCCGGAATAGAGGCCCTTCTCCATCTTGATCAGGGCGTGGGCCATCAGCCAGTACACCTCGGTCCAGGCGGCGGCGATCTCGGCGGTGATGACGTCGCTGAGTTCGTCGGCGATGCCCTCGAAGAGGTACTTGTAGACGATGTCATACTGCTCGGGCTGAATATCGAGGGAGACGTGCTTGTGGGCGATGCGGGAGAGCATGGCCTCCGGTGTGGTGTCGGGGTTCTGCAGCAGGTGGGTCGCGAAGACGGCGATGCTGCCGGCCAGCGCCTGCTGCTGCGAGCCATTCTTCTGGTTGGACCGGCTGAACAGCCCGTCGAACAGTTCGGGGTGGGCCGTGAGCATGCGGTGGTAGAAGTTTTTCGCGATCTCGGGCATCCGCTCGCCGACCAGCGGCAAGGTGGCTTCGATGAGGGGTGTGGACTGGGGCGAAAGCATGAATACTCCTTCTGCGTGTCGGCACCCGTTTGTGGGGGCCTTCATTAAAAGTAGCATTTGATATACCAATTAAACGGCTGTTTTCTACAAGTCGTAGAAATTAGGGACTTTAGTCCTACCGCACCAAACCCAGTTCGACCAGCACTGGACCGTTCGCTTTTCCGTGCGGGAGGCTGGAGATAACGAGGTCATCCAGCTCGCGGTAGAAGGCTTCCCGCGCGCGGCGCAGGGCGCCGCGGAGACCGCATCCGCTGATCAACGGGCAGGGACCGTTGGGGGTGTCGCAGGCGGCGAGGTCGGTGCGCGTGTCGAGGGTGCGCAGGAGCGCTCCGACCGTGACCTCACGGCCGAGCGCGCTGATACGCACGCCGCCGTTTCGGCCGCGCAGCGCCTCGACCAGACCGAGTTCGCGCAGGCGCAGCAGCGCCTTGCTCACGTGGTTGTAGGGCGTGCCGACCTCGGCGGCGACGACCCGCGAGGTGAACGTCACGCTCTCCGGTGCCGCTGTCAGCAGCATGACCACCCGCAGGCAGACGTCGGCAAAAGCGTTGATCCTCATGCCTTAACTGTAGGGGCGACGGTTCCACTGTCGATATGAGAGAGAATGGGGCAAGTGAACACTGAGTCGGAGACGCTGTTTGAGATAATCCGCTTTGTGGACCTGGCTGGCGTGCTGGCCAACGCCATTCTTGGCGGCGTCGCGGCCCGCACCGCACGCCTCGACATTGTCGGTTTCGTGGTGCTCGCGATTATGAGCGGGCTCGGTGGCGGAATGATTCGCGACACCCTGCTGCAGCAGGGCACCCCGGCCGCCCTGCTTGACCCGGCCTACCTGATCTGCGCGATTCTCGGCGGGGTCATCGCGTACTTCGTCACGTTCAACGGCCGCTGGACCCGACGCGTGCTGCTGCTGCTCGACGCGCTCGCCGTGGGCTGCTGGTCGGCGGTGGGTGCCCAGAAAGCGCTCGAGGCCGGTCTCGGCTGGCTGCCGGCCATTCTGCTCGGCATCATCACCGCGGTCGGCGGCGGCATGGTGCGCGACATTATGCTGCTCAAGGTGCCGACGATTTTCGGTGGCAACACGCTCTATGCCACGAGCGCCCTGCTGGCGAGTACCGAGATGGTCATTCTAAGCAAGCTCGGGTTCGTGGCGATCGGAACCGCCGTCGCCATTCTCAGCGGCTCGGGGCTGTCGCTGCTGGCCAAACGCTACGGCTGGATTCTGCCGACCGGCTACGCACTGCGCATACCGAAGCCCATTCTGCTGCTGAATCCCCGGGCCTGGCGCCAGCGCCGGCTCGACGCGCGCAACGCCCGCAACGGCATTTTCCCCGACGATCCGGGTGCGTCGGTCTAACTGGGCTGCGTGGGATTCAGAACAGCGAGCGTCGCCGCGTGCAGCAGGCCGTTGGTGGCCAGGGCGCTGCCGTGCCACGGGCCGGGCTGGCCGTCGACCGAGGTAAAAGTGCCGCCGGCCTCCTGCACGATCGGGGCCAGAGCCGCCATGTCGTAGGGCTGCAGGTCGAATTCGCCGGCCACGTCGAGGTGGCCTTCGGCGAGCAGCATGTACGACCACATATCGCCATAGGCGCGGGTACGCCAGACCTGGCGGGAGAGCGTCACGAGCTCGTCCAGGTGCCCGGCTTGGTCCCACTGCTGCAGGCTGCCATAGCTGATGGATGCCTCGGCGAGGGTCTCGATGCCGGAGACGTGCAGGCGGGTCGGGGTGGCATCCGCTTGTTGGAGGTCACTGGACCAGGCGCCGCTGCCGGCCGCTGCCCACCAGCGTCTGCCGAGGGCGGGGGCGCTGACCACGCCGAGAACGGGCACGCCGTCAATGGCGAGGGAGATGAGGGTGGCCCAGATCGGGATACCACGCAGGAACCCGGCGGTGCCGTCGATGGGGTCGATGATCCACTGGCGCGTGGTCGACCCGGCCGTGCCGAACTCTTCGCCGAGGATGCCGTCGTCGGGGCGGTGCTCGGCGAGCAGGGCGCGGATGGCGTGCTCGACGGCCTGGTCGGCATCCGTTACCGGGGTGCGGTCGGGTTTGGTCGTCACGACGAGGTCGAGCGCGGTGAAGCGGGCGCGGGAGATGGTGTCGGCGGCGTCGGCGAGGGCCAGGGCCAGCTGGAGGTCGTCGGAGAGGGCGTAAATTCGCGGTTCGGTCACCCTTCCAAGGATAGTAATTTCGTGAGCGGATGCCGGTCACGGTCGCTTTCCCGCCTCGATTGGCATCGAGCCCCCGTAGGGTGTTAGGGTTACACGTTGCCGCGGGTCATTCCCGGCTTTCATACGCACCTCTAGCTCAATTGGCAGAGCAACTGACTCTTAATCAGTGGGTTCCCGGTTCAAGTCCGGGGGGGTGCACCACCAGCCCCGTCGTCACTGCTTGTGCAGTGCGGCGGGGCTTTTTTGTGCCCGTTTCGAGCCGGCGCGTCGGATCTGCGCTCGTGGCACGTGTTTGCGAAGGTTGCACTGGTTTGAACACGTGCCAACTTCTCAAACGCGGGCCATGAAGAATGTCGCGCCACCGCACCTCGTTAGACTAGGCCGCACCGCACCTCCGACCCGCAGCGACGCGGAAAGGTCCCTATGCCCCGCACGGATTCGATCACGACAACCTCCGATGACAGCACGAGGGCGGCGTCGGCGACCGGCGCCGGCGCATCCGCTGTCTCGGCCAACGAGGTGCTGCTGCAGCGGGACGGCCCGCTGGCCCGCATCGTCCTGAACCGGCCGAAAGCCCTCAACGCTCTGACGCACGGCATGATCCGCACCATCGCCGCAGCCCTCACCGACTGGGCCGACGACCCCGCCGTGCAGACCGTGCTGCTCACCGGCAGCGGTGACCGCGCCCTCTGCGCCGGCGGAGACATCGTCTCGATCTACCGCGACGCCCGCACCGACCCCGACGAGAACGCCCGATTCTGGGCCGACGAATACACCCTGAACGCCCAGATCAAGCGGTACCCCAAACCGTTCGTCGCCCTGATGGATCGCATCGTGCTCGGCGGGGGAGTCGGCCTGTCTGGTCACGCTTCGCACCGCGTCGTCACCGAACGCACCAAACTGGGAATGCCGGAGACCACCATTGGCTTCGTACCCGACGTCGGCGGCACCTACCTGTACTCGCGGACCCCCGGCGAACTCGGCACCCACCTCGCCCTCACCGCCGCAACCATGACCGGCGCCGACGCCATCGCTCTCGGCCTCGCCGACAGCTTCGTCGAATCCACCCAACTCGAATCCCTCGCCGACGCCCTCAAGCGGATGCCCGCTGCCGCGGCCATCGCCGAGCACGCGTCGACCGTGCCGCCGGCCCCACTGCTGGCCGAGCGCGCCTGGATCGATGAGTGCTATGCCGGCAACGACGTGGCCACGATCATCGACCGGTTGCAGGCATCATCCGTCACTGCGGCCGATGACGCGGCCGCCGCGATTCTGGCCAAGTCGCCTACCGCGCTGCGCGTCACCCTCGAATCCCTGCGTCGCGCCCGCGATCTCAGAACCCTCGAAGAGGTGCTCGAGCAGGAATACCGAGTGTCGCTGCGCATGGTGGCCGGCCACGATGTGATCGAGGGTATTCGCGCCCAGGTCATCGACAAGGACCGCAACCCGGCGTGGCAGCCGAGCACGCTGTCCGACGTCTCCGACGCCGACATGCAGGCGTACTTCGCACAGCTGGGAGAGCGCGAACTGCGCTTGCCGCGCAGTAAGACCCACGAAACCAGACAGACCACCGAACGAGAGGCCACCGCGTGAGCGACAGCAGCGAGACCAACACCATCGACACCTACGACAACATTCTGCTCGAACGCCACGGCCGCGTCGGCGTCATCACCCTGAACCGCCCGAAGGCGCTGAACGCCCTCAACTTCGCCACCATGCAGGACGTCGTCGGTGCCGCGACCCGGCTCGACGCCGACCCCGAGATCGGCGCCATCGTCATCACCGGCTCGGAGCGGGCCTTCGCGGCCGGCGCCGACATCAAGGAGATGTCGACCATGAGCTACATGGACATGTACCTCAAAGACTGGTTCGCCGGCTGGGACCGCCTCGCCGCCGTGCGCACCCCGGTCATCGCCGCTGTCTCCGGCCACGCCCTCGGCGGTGGCTGCGAACTCGCCCTGATCTGCGATT
This sequence comes from Cryobacterium sp. TMT1-2-2, assembly GCF_004403505.1. Lineage (NCBI taxonomy): Bacteria > Bacillati > Actinomycetota > Actinomycetes > Micrococcales > Microbacteriaceae > Cryobacterium > Cryobacterium sp. TMT1-2-2. The sequence goes on from NZ_SOGS01000017.1 coordinate 161,288, forward strand.
TCATCATCGCTTCCGACACCGCCACCTTCGGCCAGCCCGAGATCAAGCTCGGCGTCATCCCGGGCATGGGCGGCTCCCAACGCCTCACCCGCGCCGTCGGCAAGGCCAAGGCCATGGAAATGATCCTCACCGGCCGCACCATCGACGCCGTCGAAGCCGAACGCGCCGGCCTCGTTGCCCGAATCGTGCCGGTCGCCGACCTCCTGGCCGACGCCCTCGCCACGGCGACCGAGATCGCCGCCAAGTCAGCGCCCATCACCATGCTCGCGAAGGAGGTCGTGAACGCGGCCTACGAGACGATGCTGGGGGCCGGCGTCCACTTTGAACGTCGCCTGTTTCACTCGGTCTTCGCCACCGACGACCAGAGCGAGGGAATGGCCGCCTTCGTCGAGAAGCGCCCCGCGGTCTTCACGAACCGTTAGCGGTCTTCCAGCTGTATTCGTTCTCGGGACGCCCCGGCGTGCCGTAACGGGGAGCGCGCAGCACGAGACCGGTGTCGGCCAGATACTCCAGGTACCGCCTGGCCGTGACGCGCGACAAGCCGAGCGACTCCATCAGCTCACTCGCCGACACCGGCGCGACCTGCTCTTGCAGGAAGGCGACGACCGGGTTCAGGGTCGACTCGGCCAGCCCCTTGGGCCTCGGTATGTCGGTCGGAGCCCGCAGGCTCGCAAAGGCATGGTCGACCGCTGACTGCGTCACAACGGATGCCTGCCCGTTTAGTTCCGAACGAAAGTCCCGGTAACTGGATAATTTCGAGGCGAAGGTGGAGTAAGTGAATGGCTTGATCAGATACTGCACCACCCCGGCCGCGATCGCCCCGCGTACATTCTCCAGGTCGCGCACCGCGGTGATAGCGATGATGTCCGTGGCCAGACCGGCCGCCCGAATGCGCCGACTCACGTCGAGCCCGTGGCTGTCGGGCAGGTTCATGTCCATGAGCACGAGGTCGATCGGAGTGCCGGCGGAAGCGGCCGCCGCGACCCGGCGAAACGCGTCCTGCCCGGTACCGGCCGTGCCGACGAGCTCGAACCCGGCCAGCCGCCCGACATAGACGGCATGGGCCTCGGCCGCGAGCGGTTCGTCCTCGACGACGAGCACGCGAATGCGCGGCAGCGATGACTCAGGCATGGTCGACCTCGGCAGGATATGCACGAATGACAGCGGGAATGACGACCGTGAAGACGGCGCCCTCACGTCGCCCGATTGTCAGCGTGCCACCGAGGCGAGTCACCGCCTGCCGAACCAGTGCGAGGCCGAGACCCCGACCACCCACCGACCGACCCGGCGTCGTGGTGAATGTGCCCGTGGCGCCGGCGCCCTTGGTGCTGAAACCCAGCCGCAGCACGTCGTCGATCACCTCGGGTGCCACACCGGCGCCGCTGTCGGCCACCTCGATCGTGACGGCCTGCTCGGTCGATGACACGGAGACCGACACCCGACGCGGGTCCGCGCCGGCGGCCGCCGCGTCGAGGGCGTTATCGACCAGGTTGCCGAGCACCGTGACCAAGTCCTGAATGGACAGCCCCGACTCGGCGAGCGTGCCAGACGCCGTCACGGTAAGGGTGATCCCCAGCTCGTTGGCCTGCGCCGATTTGCCCATGATCAGGGCACTGATCACCGGTTCGTCGACCGACCCGACCATCTCGTCGGCCAGCCGCTGACTCAACTCGAGATCCTTGGTGGCGAAGTCGAGAGCCTGATCGGTGCGACCGAGTTCCATGAGCGACACGATGGTGTGCAACCGGTTGGAATGCTCGTGGGTCTGCGCCCGCAACGCGTCGGAGAGGGTCTGCATAGACTGCAACTCGCTGCCCAGGGTTTGCAGATCAGTGTGGTCACGAATCGTCGCTACGTATCCCATCGGGGTCGCCCTGGAGCGACTCGCCGAAGCCACGGCCGGTTCCTGGCTGACCACCAGCACCCTCGTGCCGGTCACATGAATCTCATCGTGTACGGAACGACCACTGCGCAGCAACTCACCGAGGCTCGGCGGCAGGCTCAACTCGGCCAGGGCGGGCGGGGGAGTGGCGCTGTCAGCAGCCGGCCGCGGCGGAATGCCGAGCAGCTGCGCCGCTTGGTCGTTGTAGAGCACGAGGTCGCCGTGCAGGTCGACGAGCACGAGTCCCTCCCGCACCGAGTGCAGCACCGAGTCGTAGTAGACGAACAGCTGCGCGAGACGTTCCGGACCCCACCCGAGCGTGACTCGCCGCAGGTAGCGGCCGAGCAGCCAGGTCACTACCGATCCCGAGGCGAGCAGCCCGAGCGCCAGCCCCAGTACCGACGGCAGCCGGGCGTTCAGGGCGATCGTGATGTTGCTGGTCGTGGTGCCCACCGCGACCAGCGCGCGAACGGTGCCGCCGGCATCCGTCACCGGCACGACGGCGCGAACGGATGGCCCGAGCGTTCCCGTGCTGATTTCTGTGAAGGCCGTTCCGGACAGAGCCGGTTCGACCGCACCGATGTAATCCTTGCCGATCTCGGTCTGGGTCGGGTGGGTCCAGCGGGTGCGGTCAGGGGCCATGATCGTGATGAAGTCGAGGCCGGCATCCTGGGTGAGATCGAGGGCATAGGGCTGCAGCGTCGCGCTCGGGTCGGTCGACTCGCTGGCCGCGAGTACCAGCGGACTGTCGGCGATGGCGGTGGCGACCGCGAGCATCCGGTCACTGGTTTCGTCGTAGCCGCGATCGCGGGCATCCACGAAGAATGCTGTTCCGACGAAGACCGTGAGCACCACGATGAACAGCGCGTGCGCGAAAAAGAGCCGCTTGGCGATGCTCCATTCCCTACGCAATCCGTGCTCCTTCGTGAACTCGTGAACAATATGACCGCAACCGTGACGTGCCGGGCAGCAGCGACCAGTCTGGAGGGCATTGCAATAGCCGGAGCCCGTGGTGGGCCAGGTAAAGCCTAGACATAGGAGTCTGACATGGCATCGACGCCATCAACCCGTACCAAACCCAAATCGAAGAAGAAGATCGACTCGTCGCACTACCTCTACATGGCCGTCATCGTCGCGGTCGTGCTCGGTATCATCGTCGGCCTGGTCTGGGGCGGACCGGACGGCTTCGCGGTTTCGCTCAAGCCGCTCGGTGACCTGTTCATCGCCCTGATCAAGATGATGATCGCTCCGATCATCTTCTGCACGATCATCCTGGGCATCGGCTCGATCGCCAAGGCCGCCACCGTCGGCAAGATCGGCGGACTGGCCCTCGGCTACTTTCTGATCATGTCCACCTTCGCGCTCGGCATCGGCCTGGTCGTTGGCAACATAATCCACCCGGGTGAGGGTATCAACCTCTCGGATGCCACGTTCAAGGCGACGGAATCTGCCGACACCCAGGGGTTCCTGCTCGGAATCGTGCCCGCCACCCTGTTCTCGTCGCTGACCAGCGGCAACATTCTGCAGACGCTTCTCGTGGCCCTGATCGCGGGCTTCGCCCTGCAGCGCATGGGGCCGGCCGGCAAACCGATCCTTGAGGGAATCGCGCACGTGCAGGCCCTGGTCTTCCGCATTCTGATCATGGTCATGTGGCTCGCTCCGATTGGTGCATTCGGCGCCATCGCCGCGGTCGTGGGCGCGACGGGTATCCAGGCCGTGATCAGCCTGTTCACTCTCATGGCCGCCTTCTACATCACCTGCATCATCTTCATCGTGGTCATCCTCGGCGGGCTGCTCAAGATCGTCACCGGCGTGAACATCTTCAAGCTGATGCGCTACCTCGGCCGGGAATACCTGCTGATCTTCTCTACCTCGTCCTCCGAGGCCGCCCTGCCGCGACTGATCGCCAAGATGGAACACCTCGGCATCTCCAAGCCCGTGGTCGGTGTCACCGTGCCCACCGGGTACTCGTTCAACCTCGACGGCACCGCAATCTACCTCACCATGGCGTCGCTGTTCATCGCCAACGCGCTCGGCCAGCCTCTCGCCCTCGGTGAACAGATTGGCCTGCTCGTTTTCATGATCATCGCCAGCAAGGGAGCCGCCGGAGTCTCCGGTGCCGGTCTCGCAACGCTGGCCGCCGGACTGCAGGCACACGCCCCGCAACTCGTCGGCGGCGTCGGCTTCATCGTGGGCATCGACCGGTTCATGTCCGAGGCGCGCGCACTGACCAACTTCACCGGCAACGCCGTGGCGACCGTCATGATCGGCTCCTGGACCAAGGAGATGGACCGGGTGCAGGTGGATCGCGTGCTCGACAAGCTTGAACCGTTCGATGAGCGCACCATGCTGACCCACGGCCACGTGAGCGCCGCCGAGACCCAGCGCAGCACTGAGCAGGCCGCGCAGTCGCAGATCCTGGACCGCGTCTAGCAGAAATCGCTGGCTGAAAAATAGCCAGCACTAGACTCGCGCTAAGGGTGCCGTCCGGAGGAGTCCTCCCGGGCGGCACCCCCGTTTAAGCGGTGATTTCGGCATGCCTCAAAGTCAGTGTGTTAGTATTGGCTACGGTCTTATAACCCTTCACCAGGACGCGCACGCGTAGCCCCCATTTGAGATGGAACGGCCGCCTTCGTATGGTGTGGTACCGAAGGATGCGATCCCATGATTGCTCCAGCCCGCGGGCCGCTCGGCGCCAACCCGTCCGCCAAGAGAGCTCGCCCCATTGTCAGTCGTGAAATTGGCTACGTTCGGCGTGCACCGGAGAACGCGTGACCGAGAGTATTCCTCTTCAAGAAACCATTGCCGTCAAGGCAGATCACCTCTACAAAGCATTCGGACGCCGTCCGCACGAGATCGTCAAGAAGCTCAAGGCCGGCAAGAGCCGCGCTGAGATCTCGTCGCACGGAGTTGCCGCCGTCATCGACGCCTCCTTCGAGGTCAAGAAGGGCGAGATCTTCGTCGTGATGGGCCTGTCGGGATCGGGCAAATCCACCCTCATTCGCATGCTCAACGGACTCTGGGACACTACCTCCGGCACCGTAAGCGTCGGCGGCACCGACATCACCGACGTGTCCGCCAAGGAACTGCGCGATGTACGCCGCAAGAGTATCTCCATGGTGTTCCAGCACTTCGCCCTGCTGCCGCACCGCACCGTGATCGACAATGTCGCCTACGGTCTCGAAATTCAGGGCATGAATCGGGCGGATCGCCTCGCCAAGGCGCGGACGATCATCGATCTGGTCGGCCTGGCCGGCTGGGCCGACAACCTGCCCTCCGAATTGTCCGGTGGCATGCAGCAGCGGGTCGGGCTCGGCCGTGCCCTCGCCGCCGACACCGACGTACTGCTCATGGACGAAGCCTTCTCGGCTCTCGACCCGCTCATTCGCCGCGAGATGCAGGAACAGCTGATCGAGCTGCAGGCCGCGCTCGGCAAAACCATCATCTTCATCACGCACGACCTCAACGAGGCCATGTTCCTCGGCGACCGTATCGCGGTCATGCGCGACGGCCGCATCGTTCAGATCGGCACCCCGGAAGAGATCCTCACCGACCCGGCGAACGACTACGTCGCCCAGTTCGTGCAGGACGTCGACCGGGCCCGCGTGCTCACCGCCGCGAGCGTGATGGAACCCGTGCGAGCGGTCATCACCAAGACAGCCGGCCCCCGGGCCGCGCTGCGTACAATGCGCGACCTGCAGACATCCGTCACCTTCGTACTCAACCGCGATCGCAGCTTCGCCGGCATCGTGCGCGATCGCGACGTTCTCAAGCTCGTCAAGCGCGGCGAGACCGACCTGCGCGCCATCATCCGCGATGACGCCACCGCGGTCTTGCCCGAAACCGCCCTGGTCGACTTGGTCGAACCGTCGGTCGAGAGCGAACTGCCCATCGCCGTCGTCGATGAGAAGAACCGCCTGCTCGGCGTGATTCCGCGAGTCACCCTGCTCGCCGCGATCGGCAACGTCACGACCAATACCGGCCCGTTGCCCGTCGTGATGCCACCGGCCACCATCTCGGTCAGCCAGATCGCCGAGATTCTGGGCGACACCGCGCTCGAAGGAGTTGAAGCGTGAACGAGTTCCGAATCCCTGTGGGTTCCTGGGTCGAAGTCTTGTTTGATTTCGTAACCGAGCACTTCAGCTTCTTCTTCGACTTCGTTCGTCTTGCCTTTACTGGCGCTTTTGAGACCGTCGACTATCTACTGGTTTCCCCGCCGTTCTATGTGATCATCGGTCTGGCCGGCCTGCTGGCCGTGGCGGCTCGGGGGTGGAAGTTCTTGGCCGGGACAGTCGTCGGCCTCCTGCTGATCGTTGGCATGAATCAATGGGAAAATGCCATGGACACGCTTGCCCTCGTGCTCGTTGCGAGTGTGATCGCCATTGCGATGAGCATCCCACTCGGTATTCTGGCGGCCAAGTCGAAGGCAGCCTCGAGCGTCATTCGTCCGGTGCTCGACTTCCTGCAGACGATGCCCGCCTTCGTCTTTCTGATTCCGGCGCTCCTGTTCTTCCGCGTCGGTGAGGTACCGGGAATCGTAGCGACTATCATCTTCGCGATGGCGCCGGGGGTGCGCCTGACAGAGCTGGGGATTCGCGGGGTCGACCCAGAGATCGTCGAAGCCGGGTCTGCCTTCGGTGCCTCACCGGGGCGCATCCTGCGCCAGATCCAGCTACCCCTCGCCCTGCCCACGATCATGGCTGGCATCAATCAGGTCATCATGCTGTCACTCTCGATGGTCGTCATTGCTGGAATGGTCGGCGCCGGCGCCCTCGGTGCGGAGATCATGACGAGTCTTAGCCGGATCGATATCGTGCTTGGTTCCGAGGCTGGTCTGGCCGTCGTAATTCTCGCCATATTCCTCGACCGAGTCACCGCCGCGTTCGGTACCGGCAAGACGCCCATCAGTCGCTTCATCGCGTTGCGCAAGAGCCGCGCGCCGGCATCCGCTTCGGTGGAAACCGCAGCTCCGGTCGAACCCGAATCGGTTCGTCTGTAACCCACACACTCACGGGCGAGCGAGCGCCCGTGTCCATCGGCGGTTGTCATAGCACTCAGATCGGCCGCCAGCACCAAGAGCCAACCCTGCCACCCTTCGCGGGTGTCGAGAATGGAAACACATGAAAATTCGTACCAAGTCATTCATTGCAGGAGGAGCCATTTCGCTCCTCGCCCTCAGCGGGTGCGCTTCCGCTGAAACTGCCACTGTCTCCAACGGCGACAACGCGGATATGAGCCTGGCTGTATTCAACGGCTGGGACGAGGGCATCGCCGTTTCCGAGCTGTGGAAAGCCATTCTCGATGAGAAGGGCTACAACGTCGAGCTGGAATACGCCGCGGAGGCCCCCGTCTACTCGGGCCTGGCCACCGGCGATTATGACCTCAGCATGGACATCTGGCTGCCTGACACCCACGCGTCCTACCTCGAAAAGTATGGCGATGACATCGTCGACCTCGGTGCATGGAATACCGAATCCAAGCTCACCGTCGCGGTGAATGCGGATGCCCCGATCGACTCCCTCGCGGAACTGGCCGAAAACGCCGACCTGTTCTCCAACCGGATCGTCGGCATCGAGCCCGGTTCAGGCCTCAATGAGGCCATGGAAGAGCGGGTCATCCCGACCTACGGCCTCGACGGCATGGATAACGTGACGTCGTCGACCGCGGGGATGCTCTCCGAACTCACCAACGCGACCGACAACGGCGAGAACATTGTCGTTACCCTCTGGGAGCCGCACTGGGCCTACGGAGCGTTCCCGATCAAGAACCTAGAGGACCCCGAGGGAACTCTCGAGAACATCGAGAGCATCCACTCCTACGGTAGTACCGAGTTTGAAGCTGACTTCCCGCAGGCCGCCGAGTGGATCAATAACTTCGAGATGGACCTCGAGACGCTGTATTCCCTTGAAGAGGAAATGTTCGTCAACTACGACGGTCAGGACTACGCGCCGATCGTCGCCAAGTGGATCGAAGACAACCAGGAATACGTAGACGACCTCACCAGCTAGTCACGGATTCTGCACGAAAAACGGCCCGCGTCCTTGGACGCGGGCCGTTCTATTTAATGTTTACGCGGATTCGAGCTCGCGCAGCTGCTGCAGCCAGCCGGTGAAGAGATCGCTGTCGAAATCATCCACGCCGCGCAGCTTGTACTCACTCATCTCTGCCGACCCACTGGCATTGAGCTTGCCCGAGTCATCGGTGATGGCCTGGCCGCGCCAGAACAACACCGTGACGAAGGTGGGGTAGGCCTTGAATCCGGCTACCGGCAGCTCGTCGTCGAGCCAGACCGGATGCCCGTGCCACAGTTCCGTCGACGTCTCCGGCAAGGCCAGGTCGAAGGTGTCGCGGAGCAGGGAGACGACGCTCGCGAGCGGCTCGGCCGGAGCGGCGACGTACTCGTCGATCGTGGTCGGCTTCTGAGCGGATGCGTCGGTGGCGGGAACGGGCGTTGAGATGAGTGTGGAAGTCAGGTGAATAGCCTCTTTCGTGGTGGAGTTGGCGTACGGCGCTGGCCGAACGGATGCGTTTCTCCCTCCACACTCTCATGCCGTTCCCATTTGCGGCTGGGCAGACACTCAGGAACCGGAGCAAAAAACACCGCCCGCCGACCCGAAGGTCGACGGACGGTGCCAGGGAGACAATGCTACGCGGCGGGCGTCGCTGCCGTGCCGACGATGTCAACGACGAAGACGAGAGTGTCCGTGCCGCTGATGCCAGCCTGGGTGTTGCCCGCTTCGCCATAGCCCTCGCTCGGCGGCAGAACGGCGATGACCTGGGATCCGACGGTCTGGCCGACGAGTGCAGCACCGAAGCCCGGAACGACCTGGCTGGTGACGAACGTGGTCGGGCCAACGGTGGTCCAGGATGAGTCGAAGGTTTTGCCGGTACCCCAGATGACTCCGGTGTATTCGACCGAGACGGTGTCGCCGTCGGCGACGACGGCGCCGTCACCGAGCTTCGTCGTGGCGATCTGCAGATCGGTCGGCGGGTCGGTGTCGGGGATGGTGATGGTGGGAGCGCCATTATCGGCGAGCTCAACGGTGGGCAGGCCAGGCACGACCGGCTGGTCCACCCCGTCAGCGCGGTCGGCGAGGTTCGTGATCGAGATGACGTCGGTGACGAAAACGACCGAGTCCCCGGCGGCAATTCCGAGCTGGGTGTTTCCGTCTGCGCCGAACGCGTCGTCCGCAGTGCTGACGGTGACGATGCGGTCGCCTTCAACGGAACAGTTGACGGCCCGTACCAGCCCCTTGAGGAACGTTTCGCCGACGGTGATGGTCTCGCTGGTACCGCTGGTCGGGTAGGTCGTTTCCTGCACCGTAGCGCCGGTCGTCCCGTTGTAAACCGAGAGTGACACCCCAACCAACGAGCCGGCACCAGCCTCGGTGGTGCCCGTTCCCTTGATCGCCACGGTGCGCTGGGTGGCCGCCGGCGTCAACGGCTCGGCGAACTTGAACGCGGGCACGGCGCCGAAGTCGCCGGTCACGTCGACACCATCGGACACAGCGCCGGGCGCGGTGCACTCGCTGAAGGCGGCATCCGCTGCAGGGGCGGAACTGGTTGCCTCGGGAGTACCGCTGCTTCCGCAGGCGGTCAGCGCGAGCGTGAGGCCCACAATGGTCAGGAGCGCGGGAATTTTCGACACGGGGCCTCTTTCGAGAACGTAGCTGTGGGCAAGCACTGATTGGTGAATGTCTTGGTGGCGCAGACGGCCAAGTGCCCACTCTGCCACGGTTCGCCTATGAACCGGCTGAGTGGATGCGACGGCGCGCCGCCCAGCACACCTCAGTCGTCGAGACCGCGGGCGATCAGGGCCTCGCCCAGGGCATCCGCTGCGTAGAGCGAGCGCACGACCACCGGAACGGCGATCGACAAGAGCGAGCCCTGGGTACCGCGGGCCGTGCGGGCCTCGAGAACCTCGCGAACGATGTCGGAGACAAGAGGAATGCAACGGATGGTCAGGGCCACCAGCAGCCCCACCCGGTCGGCGTCGATGAACCGATTGAACGGACGCAGCAGGGTCTGGAAAGCTTCCAACACCGCGGTGACCGTGGTCGTCATCGTGAACAGGGCGGCCAGGGCGACCGCAACGACAAGGCGGCCGGCCATCAGTGCGGCGACAGTCCAGCCCGAGAGCAGACCCTGAATCGGTACGGCTACCAACAGAATCAGCAGAATCGGCGCGATCTGCGCGACGGCCGCGCGGAGGGGAACTCGGGCGATCACGAACATCAGCACGACTCCTGCCGCAGCGCCGCTGACTACCCACGGGTCAGACGAGGTGCCGATCAGCAGCACGCAGAGCGAGAGCAGAAGCAACTTGAGCAGTGTCGGTGCCCGGTGAATCAGTGAGGTTCCGGGGCTGTAGAGGCCGATCACGCGCGGCTTCTCACTGCAACAGGGCGCGGTAGGCGGCGAGGGAGTCGGCGGGCGCGCCATCGGCGACCACGGCACCCTCTTCGATCACGATCACGCGGTCGAACTCGTCGACCAGGTGCAGGTGGTGGGTGACAACGATGACCTGTTGGGGGAGCGTCTGCAGCAGTTCGGAGATGCGTCGGGCATTGCGGGCGTCGAGCAGGGTAGTCGGTTCGTCGGCCACGATTGTGGCCGGCTCCGCCACCAGTACGGCCGCGAGGGCGAGCAACTGCTTCTGACCGCCGGAAAGACGGTGCGCCGGATGGTCGGCGTGCTCGCTCAGCCCGAACTGTTCGAGGGCCGCCGCCGTGCGCTCGGCGATTTCGGCGGCAGACAGACCGCGACGGCGCAGGGTGAATGCCACGTCCTCCTGCACGGTGGGCATCACGATCTGATTGTCGGGGTTGGTGAAGATGAACCCGACCTTGCGGCGCACCTCGCGGGCGTGGCGGGCCACATTCTGCCCGTCGACCGTCACGACGCCGGTGGTTGGCGTGACGAGCCCATTGATCATGCGCACGAGCGTGGACTTGCCCGAACCGTTCGCACCGACAATGCCGATACGATGCTCGGTCAGGCTGAGGTTCACATCGTGCAGCACGGTGCGGTCGCCAAAGGACTGCCCGACCTGCTCGAAGTGGATAATGCTCACGCTCGGGCCTGACGACCCTTCGGCAGCGCGATCAACCCGGGGTAGGCCTTGTGTACCTGGCCGGCGACGAGCACGGTCAGCACGACCTTGATCAGGTCGCCGGGGATGAACGCGACGTTCAGGCCCAACGTGGTCCACAGCGGCAGGCCGAGGTTCAGGGCCATGACCGGAACTCCAACCAGATAGACGGCGACGATCCCGCCCAGAATCGTGGCACCGAGAGCCAGCCAGAACGGATACTTCGGCAGCAGCCGGGCGGTGAGGTAACCGGTGACGAAGGCGCCGAGCAGCCAGCCGTAGAGATAGCCGGCCGCCGGGCTCACCGTGAACACGCCGATGCCGCCGCGCGCGCCGGCCAGCAGGGGGAGTCCAACAGCCGTGAGCACGAGAAACAACAGCACGGCGAGGGTTCCCTTGCGCGGGCCGAGGATGGCCCCGGCGAACATCACTCCGAGTGACTGCAGGGTGATCGGTACCGGCCCGATGTTGAGCGGTCCGGCCAGGCCGAGCGCCGCGATGAGGGCGGCGAAAATGGCGATCTGGGCGAGATCGCGGGCGGGCAGAATACGTCGAGAACGGGTGCTCGAGAGAACGGTATCGGTCATGGTTCCAAATCTAGAATTCGGTGCCCACCGGCCGCTGAAGAATACCTACAACAAAATGCCGGGAACTGTAGAGGTCGTGATTTGAGCGCCTCAGCAGCCGGGACCGTGGGGGTTGGTGTTGCAGTCTTCGGCGACGAGCACGGTGGATTCCTTCGCTGCGACGACGGTGAATGGGGCGGAGGGGACGGTGACGATGCCTTCGACGGGTCGCCAGCCCTGGTCGCCGAAGCTGTAGTCGGCGCGGTATTCGACGGTGAGGGTGACCGCGTAGGTGCCCTTCTTCGTGTATTTGTGGCTGGTGGGGGTGGTGGAGAATTCGGCGACGGCGAGGTCGGCCCAGCTGGCTCCACCGGTCGGGGTAGAGGCGGTGCTGCCGTCGCCGTAGTTCCAGCGGTACCCGATCGGGGTAAACATGACCTGTGCGGGTTGTCCGAGTAGTACCCCGTCGCCGATTTGAGCGGATGCCCCGGCCCAGAAATTCGCTGGCAGTCCGACGATGGCCCAGCCGTTGGGTTCCATGCCGGTGGCGGCGGCGTAGGCGGGGAAGTTCTGCAGGTCGGAGACGCGCACGATGGTCGAGGGGGAGCAGACCGTGCAGGGGGTGCCGGCCACTTGGGGACGCATCAGGGGCAAGTGTGAGTCGTTACCGCACGGAGCCCAGGTCACGCCGAGCATTTTCGGGTCGCCGTTCGCGCACACCCTCGGGACTGCGGGTGCGGGGTCTCCGGCCCGCCACCGACGGACATGGGGTGAATGTCCCGAGCCTTTCGAGGTTTCGGTTTGATCGGCGGTCAGGTCAACGCTCCCACCGTTTGCCTTACCGCCGGTCTCGGGCGCCTCCGGGCAGACACCCGCCTTCTGCTCGGCAGGAGTGCACCCCGGAGCGTTGGCGTGAGAAGGCGATGATGGTGCGAGGCTAAGCACCATCACCGTGGAAAGGCCGATTACGAGCAGAAGTTTGAACCGGACCATATTGGAGACTCCGAAATCAGTAGTTGTTGGGAATTCCGATTCGGCGCAACGAAAACGACAACCATGGGTGATCGTCCGGGGCGATCTGCTTTGACAACAGATTCACCCAACGTATTGACCGTGTCAGAGGAGCTGAGATCTAGGCAGAGATAAGTGCGAATCTCCCAGGTGGAATCTGCCAAGGCTTGGGACGATTGAATGGTCATCGAATCAAACAGGGTGACCCCCGTGAATGACCAGCCGTTTTTGTCCATCAGATCTCTAGCTCGCTCGACACCTTGCTTTTCCGAACCCGTCGTGAGGGACAAATACTCCTTCCACGAGCCGGAATCGGTTCCATCGGCCGTGTCACCGAGCGCGAGGTATTTTGTGTATGTTGCCTTCGCGGCCACGAGGGCATCTTCGTTCGAGGCGAACACTGGGGGAGTCTCGGTCGGCGCTGCCGTCGCCTCGGCGGCGGGTTCCGACGAGCCGTGGGGAGACGGAGTGGGAGCGGCCGAGCATCCGCTCAATGTGCCGGCGGCGAGAAACACTATTGAAGCGATATGCACGGCTTTGTGCGTGGGGCGACGACGCGGTCGGGTTCGCATGCGGTCACCCTAGACCGGATTGCTATAATCCCGTTTAAGTTATACACAGGCGTGGTGCACGCGCCGAATTCAGGATAAGAGTGCGGCAGACAGCGATGTGTTCGGTGTCGGTGCTCGTGTTTCAACGAGAACACGATAGGCCCGGACGTGACCGTGCCAGCCTTATGGCGGTGGCTCCGGTGGCTCCGGTGGCTCCGGTGGCTCCGGTGGCCCGTTGGAATCAGCTCGTTGGGTATTCTTTAGCGGGGTCTACTGATTTAGTGCTTATATGCGTGACATTTCCTCGTGTCGGTGGTCGGGTGTTGTCTTAGATCATGACCAGCATGGCGATGGAGTTGACCCGGGCAGCGGCCGCTGTCGTAGCGCTGGGCGGGTCCAGTGCCGAGTTCGCCGGTCTCTCCGATGCGGAGGTGCTCGCGGCGCGCGCCCCGATTGCCGCGTTGCTGCGGCTGAGTAACACGGTGGCGGCGTTGCTCGCGGGCACGATTGCGGAGCGGTCGCGGCCGCAGTTGGGCCAGTCCGGGTTGGCGGCACGCCACGGGTTTGGCAACCCGACGCTGATGGTGCAGCACGCCACCGGCCTCAGCCGCATTGAGGCCGGTCGGCTGCTGGCGGTCGGGGTGCTGATGAGTGAGACCGAGACGGCGGAGCGCGAGGGGGCGGCGCGGGTCGCGCAGGCCCGGGCGGATGCTGCGGCCACGGCCACGGCCGGCGCTGCTGCCGCTGTCGAGGCGGCGGCAGAGGCGCAGCGGGCATTTGACTGGGAGGCGGCGCAGTGGGAGGCGCGGGAGGCCGATCGGGCCGCGGCGTGGGCCGAGTTGTATCCGGGGCTACCGCTGCCGGAGGGTGCACCCCGCCCCGGGGCCGGTGGTCGCCGTGGCGCCGGTCGTCCCGCCCACACCGGTGCCGTCTCTGCCCCTGGTGCCGCCGGTGATCGTGCCGTGGCAGGCGCCGATCGTGCGCGCCGTCGCGGCCGGCACGTTCTCGCCCGGCGTCGGCGATGCCCTGCTGCGAGGCTTGGGCAGTCTGGATCAGGCGATCACCGCGGAGAAGCTTGGCGCCGCGTTGCGTGTGTTGCTGGTGGAGGCTCCGGGCCTGAATACGGAGCAGGCGTTCAAACGGGCCAGGCGGATGCGGGATGAGTTGGATGCTGCGGGCATCCTCGCGCGGGAGAAGCAGGCCCGCGACGACACCCGGTGGTCGTTGTGGCGGCGGGCCGATGGCATGGTCACGCTGCATGCGTTGCTGCCGCCGGAGCAGGGCGAGCTGTGGATCGCCACCTACGACGCATTGACCAGCCCGCGGCGCGGTGGGGTGCGGTTCGTGGATCCGGAGCGG
>NZ_SOGS01000026.1:0-287052 GCF_004403505.1 Cryobacterium sp. TMT1-2-2
GCCGATGGTACTGCAGGGGGGACCCTGTGGGAGAGTAGGACACCGCCGGACTTAACTTAGAAACACCAGAAAAGCCATCCCTCCGGGGATGGCTTTCCTGCGTTAACAGGCCACCCACGGGTGGCCCTGTTTTCGTTAAGCCGGTCTCTTTCGGCCGCGTTCAGTAGCGTTCTCAAGACCCGGGCCGTACGCCTGCGGGGTGACGGCGCATCCGCTGCTCAGCTCAAACACTCGAACTCGGCACCCCGCGAATACCCCGACACCCCGCCCACAACGTAGACGCTGTGCGAGCTGCGACGTGCTGCAGCGGTGGTGAGAGCCGGCGTTTGGCGATGGGCAACGCGCAGCGGGCAATAGGCGCTTGCGGTTCTGTGGCTGTCTCTGAGATCCACCATCCGCGTGCTATATCCCGCGGCTTTTGCTTGGCTCTCAGGACGGAACAGGAGAAGGCGTGCCCTCCGCTGTTTAGCTAGCGGTTGGGGAAGCCGTGGGGGAGGCCGGTCAGGATCGGCGCGAGCCGGGCCAGACGCTCGCGCTCGAGGACGAGGGCGGTGTACTCACGTTCGCGGCGCACGGCGGCCACGCCGACGAGGAAGTACTCGGCCGGAGCGTCGGGCAGAGGATAGACGAAGGGGGCGACCTCGGCGGCGAGGGACTGAGCCAGATGTTCGCGGGTCGCGGGGGTCAGATGGGACGACTGGCGCAGGTACTGGGCGACACGACGGGCGAGGCGGTCGGGCAGGCGCGCGATATCGACCGTCTGCGACCAGGGCAGCAAGGCGTCGGGTAGGGGCCGCGGGACCTCTTTATTGCGCTGCACACGTTCGTGCTGGCTGTAGGTACCGGCCAGCAGGTCGCCGAGGCGCTTGGAACGCCCATTGAGCAGGGCTGTGATGGCGGCGAGACCTCCGACGGTCATGATGATCTCGAGCACGCCGGTCAGGGCGCGAATGAACGCGTGACGCAGGGAGATCGCTCCACCGTCGTCTCGTACGATGCGGGCGCCGATGGCGAACTTGCCGAGCGAGCGGCCGTGCGTGAGGGTTTCGACCAGGACCGGCACGACCACCAGCGAGAAGACGAGGGCAACAACGTTCAGTGCCTGGGTGAGCGCGGCGTCGGTATAGACCGCGAAACTCAGATAGAAGCCCAGAAGAATGAGCAGGTACAGGGCCAGATAGGCGATCGCGTCGATGATCGCACCGGCACCGCGGAGGATGACGCTGGCCGGCCGCACGTCGAGCGCGACCGCCTCACCGGTGACGAGTTCATCGTCACGCTCAAAATCAGCGGCACGGTCGGTGGGACGCGCGGTCTCCTTCATGTCTACTATTGAACCAGATGGATCTCGACGCATATACGGCCGCGCACCGCGCCGACTGGGACCGCCTGACCGAGCTCGGTGCCCGGCGGGGTCTGTCCGGTGCCCAGTCGGATGAGCTGATCGAGCGATATCAGGCCGGGGCCACTCAGCTCTCCGCGATCAAATCGACCGCCGGCTCTACCCTGGAAGGTGACCGGCTGTCGGTCGGCCTGTCCCGCGCCCGGCTGCGCTTCACCGGCGTGAGTGTCAATGTGTTGGCGCAGCTTCCCCGGTTTTTCGTTGCCCAGCTCCCCGCGGCCCTATATCGGCTTCGCTGGCTCACCCTCGCGGTCGCCGTGGTCACGGTCGTCGTCGCTGGACTGTACGCCGTGTGGGCCTACAACGATCCAAGGGTCTTGGCCAACCTGGGAACAGAGGCGCAACTCGCGCAACTGGCCAACGAGGACTTCGTGGGGTATTACTCCGCGAACCCGGCGGCCTCCTTCGCCGGGTTCGTCTCGACCAACAACGCCTGGATCGCCGCGCAGTGCATCGCCTTCGGCATCACCGGGGTCTACGTGCCATTCATCATTCTGCAGAACGCCATGAACCTCGGCACCACGGCCGCCATCATGTTCGCCTACGACAAGGGCGACGTGTTCTTTCTCTACATTGCTCCGCACGGGCTGCTCGAGCTCACGGCGATCTTCGTTGCGGCTGCCGGCGGACTGCTCATCTTCTGGGCCTGGATCGCCCCCGGCGCACGTACCCGAGGTCAGGCACTCGCCGAAGACGGCCGAGCACTGTTCACCGTGGCGATCGGACTGGTGTTCGTGCTGTTGGTGTCGGGCATTATTGAGGGCTTCGTCACCTCGCAGCCCTGGCCGTGGCCGATCAAGATCGGCATCGGAGCGGTGGCGCTCGGCGCGTTCCTGTTTTACATGATCGTGGTCGGCGGGCGCGCAAGCAGGGCCGGAGAAACCGGCGACCTCAGTGAGTTCGAAGCGGGGAGTACGCGCATTTACAGCGCGTGAGTCAGAGCCGCCCGGCCGCCTTCAGCGCGATGTAGCGGTCAGCCAGGGCGGGCGGAAGCTGCGCGGGGGAGGCGGTGACGACATCCGCTCCCAGCTGGCGGATGGCGGCCGACACGCGCGCCACGTCGAGCAGGGCCCGCTCAGCGGCCGCCGCGCGGTAGATCTCGTCGCGTCCGCCGCGGGTGGCCGCCGCGAGCACGGTAGCTGGGTCGAGCACGGAGGCCACGACCACCGTGTGCCGCTTGGTGAGCTGCGGCAGCACCGACAGCAGCCCGGTCGACGCTCCCGCAGCGTCGATGGAGGTGAGGAGCACGACCAGGGCATGCTGGCTCGTGACCGCGCGCACCTGGCCGGGAACGGCCGCCCAGTCCATTTCGATGAGCTCCGGGTCGATCAGCGCCATGGAATCGACCATCTGCGACAGCAGCGCCGCGCCGGTCGCGCCCTGCACCCGGCCGCGCACCCGGCGGTCGAAGGCGAGAAAGTCCACCCGGTCGCCGGCCACCGAGGTGAGGGCTGCCAGCAGCAGAGCCGCCTCGAAGGCGGTGTCCAGCCGGGGCTCGTTGTCGACGCGGGCTGCGGACGTGCGGCCGGTGTCGAGCAGAATCACGACCCGACGGTCGCGCTCCGGCCGCCAGGTGCGCACCATGACGTCGGCCCGCCGGGCCGTGGCCCGCCAGTCGATCGAGCGCACATCGTCACCGCGCACATATTCGCGCAGCGAGTCGAACTCGGTGCCCTGCCCGCGCACCATCACACTCGTGCGTCCGTCGAGCTCCTTGAGTCGTGCGATGCGGGAGGGCAGGTGTTTGCGGGCGTGAAACGGCGGCAGAACCCGGATGCGCCCCGGCGCGTTCAGTGTCGCCTGACGGTTCCACAAACCCAGCGGCCCCAGGGAGCGCACCGTCACCTGTTCGACCCGGCGCTCCCCCCGCCGAAACGGAGTGAGCGTCAGCGAGACCAGGCGCCGTTCGCCGCGCGGAATCACCACCCGGCCGCGCACGAGGCCGGCACCCGCCGACGGCTGCCAGGCATCCCGCACCACGGCGTTCAGGCGCCGACGACCGGTATTCGTCAGGTACAACTCGCTCGTGGCCGATTCGCCGAGGCGAACGCGGGCGGGCAGCATCCGTTCGACCGAAACGGCGCGCGGCGACGCGGCCAGCGCCAGGTCGAGGCTGCCGAGCAGAAGCACGAAGATCAGCCAGAGGGCGAGCACGCCGGCCGCCGCCTCCACGGAGGGCCCGAACAGCACGATGGGCACCGCGCCGAGGGCGAGGAGAAGAACGAACCGTCCGCTGAGCGTCATCGTTAGATCGGAACCTGAACCTGCTGCAGCACTCCGCGCAGAATCGCATCGACCGAGACGCCTTCGAGTTCGGCTTCGGGGCGCAGCTGCACACGGTGCCGCCAGACCGGCAGCGCCATGGCCTGCACGTGGTCGGGGGTGATCGAGTCGTAGCCGCTCAGCCAGGCCCACGCCTTGGTAGCGGCGAGCAGGGCGGTCGTGCCGCGAGGGCTGACCCCGAGCTTGACCGAGGGGCTCGTGCGGGTGGCGCGGGCCAGGTCCACGATGTAGGCGAGCACATCGGCGCTCGACCCGACCCGAGCGACGGCATCCTGCGCCGCGGCGAGTTCGGCCGCGCCGAGAACCGCGCTCACACCGGCAGCGGCCAGATCGCGCGGGTTGAAGCCGGCCGCGTGGCGGCGCAGCACCTCGATCTCATCGACCCGCTGAGGCACTTCGAGCACGAGCTTGAGCAGAAACCGGTCGAGCTGTGCCTCGGGCAGCGTATAAGTGCCCTCGTATTCGATCGGGTTCATGGTCGCCGCCACGATGAACGGCTCTGGCAGCTTCAGCGACTCGCCGTCGACGCTGACCTGACGCTCCTCCATCGCCTCGAGCAGCGCGGACTGCGTCTTCGGCGGCGTGCGGTTGATCTCGTCGGCGAGGCAGATGTTCGTGAATACCGGCCCCTGCCGAAACTCGAATTCGCCGGCCTTGGCGTCGTAAATGAGCGACCCGGTCACGTCGCCGGGCATCAGGTCGGGCGTGAACTGGATTCGTTTGGTGTCGAGACTGAGTGCGTGGCTGAGGGTGCGCACGAGCAAGGTTTTCGCTACGCCCGGCACGCCCTCGAGCAGCACGTGGCCGCGCGCGAGCAGCGCGATGATCAGCCCGGTGACCGCGCCGTCCTGCCCGACGACGGCCTTGCCGACCTCGGTGCGCACCCGGTTGAGGGCGGCCCGCAGCGCGGCGGCATCCGCTGCGTTGGTCGGCGCGGTGTCGATCTGATCAGTGGGAGTCGTCATGGGTCCATTCTCTCGGCTGGAGGGGTGAAGATTTCAGAAGAAGCGGATGCCGGAGCCCCGGCCCGCACGGCCTGGCTGGTCGCCGTTTCGAGGGCCTGCAGGGCGCCTCCGAGCTCCATCAGCTGGGCATCGGAGACGGGGATCGCCCCCACGAGAACCCGGCGAACCTCGTCGGGGGCGCGGCCGGTGAGAAGCACCACCGTGCCGATGACCTCGTCCAGGTGGGCGAGCCGGCCGAGGCCGACGGTTCGGGCCAGGCGTTGCACGGAGCCCACGCGCAGGGCGTCGATCGCCCGCAGGCGGGCGTTGCTGCGCGCATAGAGTCGGGCGCGACCCTCCATGGTCTCGCTCGCCTTCACCGTTACCGGCAGATTTTCGGCTACGAGCGGCCCGAAGCGCCGGCCGCGCCAGAGGGCAGCGGCGACGCCGACGAGCGCGAGCAGCACGAGCACCGGGGTGACCCAGCCGGGCGTCAGCTCGGCGAGTGAGGGTGGCCCCGTGCGGGGCAGGTCGGCCAGGGTCGGCAGGTACCAGACCAGCGAGTCGCTCGGCCCGAGCAGGCCGAGGGCGAACGCCGCATTGCCGTAGCCGGTCACGTTCTCGTTGTTGAACACGCGCGGGTCGGGCACAAGCGAGACGAGCCCGCCGGTTAGTTCGTTCTGCACCTGCACCAGCGAGAAGGTGTCGGTGCCGCTCGGAAAGCAGCCGGTGACCAGCGGATGCTCGCCCTGCGGAATCGACAGGGTGTCGCCTCCCGGCACCAGCTCCCCGGCCCGGCTTGCGGCCGGAACCGAGCAGTCGGCCGTCAGTGTCTCCGCATCGGAGACACCGCCGAAGCCCACGGTGGGCGCCAGCGACTGCAGGGCCAAGAAATCCGGTGCAACGACCACCGTGCGCGCGGCGACGTCGCCGAGTTCGCTTAGCTGTGACTGGTCGAGGTAGCTGTTCTCGTCATAGAGCAGCACGGTGGAATCCGCGCCGACCGCTCCGCGCACCTCGGCCAGGGAACCGGCCAGAGTCACGGTGACGCCCTGCTGGCGAAGCACTTCGACCAGGGCCATCGACCCGGCCGGAGCCGCGTTGTCCCCGGCCAGTGCCCGGCCGGCCGCCTGGCTGCCACCCGAGACGAGCACGGCGATGATGGCGATGGCCAGTATGCAGGCAGCGGCGATCACCCAGAACGAGGAGCGGCGAAGCAGCGCGCGCAGGGTCGGCGTTGCCACGGTCGTGGCGCTCGCAGGGCCACCACCGGCGCGGGCGCCGGGCGCAGCGGCATCCTCTGGAGACGTCAGCGTCGCGCTCATGACCGACCCGCCTCGGCCAGCGGGGCCAGCACGACGGGCATCGCAGAGCGCAACTCGGCCTCGAGCGCGGCCAGAGCGCGATAGTCGGGCTCGGTGCCGGCCTGCTCCAGATAGCGCACCCGGTCGAAGGTATCGGCGGCGAGAGCCAGGGCCGGGCCATGCGCCGGAAAGGCCTGCCGGGCTCGGGCGGCGAAATCGTGCGCGGTCGTGCCGGGCGAGACAACGAGCACCGTGCGTTCGGCGAGGCCGCGGGCCAGGGCGCGAAAAATTTCCTCGCAGGCCAGGCTCCAGTCGCCTGAGCTCGCCGTTGCCTCGGCGGCCGTGCGCATCTCGGCGCTGCTGCGCTGGTCGATCGTGCCGAACAGGTCGAGAACGGCGCGGCGTCGCCTGGCCAGCCTGGGGGCGCCGAACAGCAGCCAGCCGGCCACAAGCGCCGCGAGCACCAGCACGACCGCGACAATCGGCAGCCAGTCTTTCAAATTGCCGTCGCCGCTGATGGTCAGGGACTGGAGCCAGTCCAAAAAGGCCTGGGACGCCCGGTCGAACCAGGTGGGCCGGGCGGCGGCGTACGGGGCTTTGGCGAGTTCCTCGCGAAGCCACTGGCGGGCCTCTGGCGCGTCGGGAACCACCGGTACATCACGCGGCACGCCGAACGTGATGCGGTCAACCAGCGATCCGAGCTGCGCCAGGCCCAGAGCGGTCATGCCGCCGGATACCCCGTGCCGGGAGCGGTCGGTACCAGATACGGGTCGGGAACATCGCCGCCCTGCGCCGCCGATTCCACGTAGCGCGCCAGCTCGAGGTCGAGCCCCTCCTTGCGCATGCGCAGGTCGAGGTAGATCAGCGCTATGGCCGCCGACTGCACGACGGCCGCCACTGCGGCCACCGGGATAGCGATGATCAGGCTGAGGGCGGTGATGATGTAGGTCGTCTCGTCGGTGAATGCCCCGTTCGGGTCGATCAGCGACGCGCCGATTCCCATGAGCAGTGATACGGGCGTGGTGATGATCTGGGTGATCACCTGCACGATCAGGCCGATTAGCAGCAGTACGCCCAGGGTGCGCCAGAAGTAGCCGCGAGTGAGTGACCACGATCGAACAACGGATGCCCGCACGCCCAGTTTCTCCAGCACGATCAGGCTCGGCACGACACTGGTTTTGGCATACAGGAACGCGCTCACGGCCGCGAGCAGCAGGCCGCCGAAGATGCCGACCAGAACGCCGGCCACGAATCCGGCGGTACCGCCGACGCTGATCAGCGCCACGACAATGCCGGCGATCACGGCCACGCCGATGAAGAGTGCCACGGTCAACAGCACGGTCCACAGCACCAGCGGCCAGAGACGGGTCGCCGCTGTGCGCCACAGTGCGCCGAGCCGTAGTTTCTCGCCGAGGGTCGCGCGGGCCACTTCGAGCACGATGACGGCCTGCAGCAGGGCCGAAGCGATGAGTGACAGGGCGATCGGGATGATGGCGGACAGCGCGCCGGCCAGTAACGAGCCGGCGGTGACGGCATCCTTTTGGTCGAGCGGGGCGCTGTCGATGCGGTCGATGGCCCAGAACGTGACGAGCCCGACAATGACCACGGTGATGAGCATGATCGCGGCCTGCACGATCAGACCGCTGCCGAAGGTTGCCTTCGGATTGCGGCGCAAGACCTGGAACGACGCGCCGAGCAGCGTACCGAATCCGATCGGTCTCAGTGGAATCAGCCCCGGCTTGGGCGGGGGCGCCCAGCCCTGGCCGGGGGCGCCGTCCGGGTACGGGCCGCCCGGGTACGAACCGTACGGATGCGGCGCGCTCTGATCGGGCGAAACGGGCGGCGCAAACTCCCCGTAGCGCGGTGCAACGGGGGCGTCGGGGGCTTGCCAGGGGTCTGTCACCATTCAATGCTGGCACAGGTCGATCAAGAAATGCGCTCAGAGGCACTCTGTCAGCGCGCTCAGCTACTCTTATGCCAGACTTTGCCGTACTCATCGGGCAATCTGCTGAGCGAACCACATCAGAACACACGTGACTGACGTTCTGGAAAGAGACCCATGACTGCACGAATTTTGGTTATCGATGACGATACCGCCCTGTCCGAGATGATCGGCATCGTTTTGCACGGCGAAGGCTTCAATCCGGGGTTCTGCGCCGATGGGTCCCTCGCCCTCGAGACGTTTCGCACCGAGAAGCCCGACCTGGTATTGCTCGACCTCATGCTGCCCGGCCTCGACGGGATCGAAGTGTGTCGGCTGATCCGCGCAGAATCGGGGGTCCCGATCATCATGCTCACCGCGCGGTCCGACACCACCGACGTGGTCAAGGGTCTCGAGTCCGGCGCCGACGACTACATGGTGAAGCCGTTCAACCCCAAGGAATTGGTCGCCCGCATTCGCACGCGCCTGCGCCCGCCCGCCGCCGACGGTGCCCTCGCCCTGCACATCGGTGACCTCGTGGTGAACGCGGTCGGCCACGAAGTCACCCGCGGAACGGCCTCGATCAATCTGACCCCGCTCGAATTCGACCTACTGCTCGCCCTGGCGTCCAAACCCCAGCAGGTTTTCACCCGCGAGATGCTGCTGGAACAGGTCTGGGGCTACCACTACAAGGCGGACACCCGGCTGGTGAACGTGCACGTGCAGCGGCTGCGCGCCAAGGTCGAGCATGACCCCGACAATCCGAAGATCGTCATGACGGTGCGCGGTGTCGGCTATCGCGCCGGCACGGTCAGCTAGAGAACTACGACCGCCCATGTGCGCCCGGCGCTTCCCGCAGAAACGGTTTCTCAAACCGTGCCCCAGCTGACCTATTGGAGCAGGCCGCGTAACTGGCCGAGGCTGGTGCGCGCGTCGTGGCGTTCCTCCCTGCAATTTCGTACGGTGACGATCTCGGTCGCGCTGTCCGGGCTGGCGATTCTGGTGGTGGGCGTCTACATGTCGGTCAGCATCGGCAACGACCTGTTTCAATCACGACTCAGCCAGGTGCTGCTCGAATCCGACCGTGCCACCAGCTCCGCGCAGAGCCTGTTCGATTCCTCCGATGCCACCGACCGGGTGCAGGTGCAGAACCTGCTCAGTTCGGCCCGCACCTCGATCTCGGCCGCCTCCTCGAGCCGGCTGGTCGCCGTGCTGCGGGTGCCTGGGCAGGATCCGTCGACCGTCGCGCCGCTCGACTCCTCGACGTTCGGGCAATCCACCGGTGTGATCGGCACCGACCTGCGCACCGAGGTGCAGGCCAACGACGGCGATCAGTTCTGGCAGTCGGTCACCCTGACCGGTGAGGATGCCACGACCATTCCCGGCATCGTGGTCGGGTCGCAGATCACGGTTCCGGTGGCCGGCCGCTACGAGCTGTACATCGCGTACAGCCTGCAGGATGCCGAAGCGACGCTCCTGTTCGTACAGCAGACCCTCGGAGTGGCCGGTGTCACCCTCGTGCTGCTGATCGGGGCCGTATCGTGGATCGTCGTGCGCTTCGTCGTCACGCCGCTGCGCGTGGCCGCCGAGACGAGCCAGAAGCTGGCCTCCGGTGACCTGGAAGTGCGCATTCCCGAGAAGGGTGAAGACGTCATCGCCACGCTTGCCCGTTCGTTCAACGGTATGGCCGACAGCCTGCAGAGCCAGATTCGTGAGCTCGCCGACCTGTCCGAAGTGCAGCAACGCTTTGTATCGGATGTCTCGCACGAATTGCGAACGCCGCTCACGACCATCCGCTTGGCCGGCGATGTACTGTACGACCAGCGGGCGACTTTTCCGCCGGCCACCGGCCGCACCGCCGAGCTGCTGCACACCCAGGTCGAACGGTTTGAGCTGCTGCTGAGCGACCTTCTCGAAATCAGCCGCTACGACGCCGGGTCGGTGGAGCTGGAAAGTGAACCGACCAATCTGGTCTACCTCGCCGAGGATGCCATCGACAGCCTCCGCTCCCTCGCCGAGACCAAGGGCAGCGACCTGCGACTTCTCGCCCCCGGCGGGTACCTGAACGCCGACGTCGATCCGCGGCGCATCCGTCGGGTGCTGCACAACCTCATCGGCAACGCCATCGAGCACGGTGAGGGCAAACCCGTCGTGGTCTCGGTCGACAGCGACGCGAACGCGGTGGCGCTCGCCGTGCGTGACTACGGGCTCGGCATGAGCCAGGCCGAGGTCGCGCACGTGTTCGACCGGTTTTGGCGTGCTGATCCCTCACGCCAACGCACGATCGGCGGGACCGGACTGGGGCTGGCCATCTCGCGCGAAGACGCGAGCATACACAACGGCTGGCTGCAGGTCTGGTCGAGCCCCGGCGACGGGTCGTGTTTTCGACTGACTCTGCCGCGCACGGCCGGCGCCATGCTCGAATCGTCCCCGATCCCGCTGCCGCCCGACGACGCCACGGCCGCGCTGGGCGAAATCGGGCATGTGCCCGGAATCGGCGGGGGCCAGCATGAGTAGTCGCAGTTCAGCCTGGCGCGTCGTTCCGGCGCTGCTCGTAGCGGTCAGTCTCGCCGTCGGTCTCGGCGGCTGCACCGGCATACCGCGCGACGGCGTGGTGCACGCCGGCAATGACATCGCGCCCGACGACAATCCGGCGCCGGTCTTTCTGCCCGCACTACCGCAAAAGGATGCTTCGATCGAGTCCATCCTGCGCGGATTCATCGACGCCTCCTCCAGCCCGGAGAACAACTACGACATCGCCCGCCAGTTTCTGGCTCCGGCGTTTCAATCCAGTTGGGATCCTACTGCGGGCGTCACCGTCGACAACGGTTCAGGGCGCACCCTGACCGTCATCGACGACGCCACCACCCTCGTGGCCGTCACACCGATCGCCGAAGTAGACCAGTCCGGGGAATACCGCGAGGTCGACGCGAGCCCGGTACCGTTGC
Organism: Cryobacterium sp. TMT1-2-2; assembly: GCF_004403505.1. Taxonomy (NCBI): domain Bacteria; kingdom Bacillati; phylum Actinomycetota; class Actinomycetes; order Micrococcales; family Microbacteriaceae; genus Cryobacterium; species Cryobacterium sp. TMT1-2-2. Next base: position 10,803 of record NZ_SOGS01000026.1, read on the forward strand.
GCTACGAATTTGCGCAGATCGGCGGCCAGTGGCGCATCAGCGCGGCCCCGAACGGCACCGTGATCGATGAGAACACCTTCAATGACGTGTTCAGCGCCCAGCCGGTCTACTTCTACGACCCGGGATTTCGGTTTCTGGTGCCGGACCTGCGCTGGTTTCCGCGCGGGGCATCCGCTCCGACCAAACTGGTCAATGCCGTCCTGAACGGACCGAGCGCCTGGCTGACCGGCGCCGTGGCCACGGCGTTTCCGGAAGGCTCCAAGCTCACCGCCGACGCCGTGCAGGTCGTCGGGCGGCAGGCCATGGTCGACCTGAACAGCGAAGCCCTCAACGCCGATCGGCAGACCCTGCAGCGTATGAAGGCCCAACTGGCGGCGAGCCTGCCGACGGGCCTGACCGTCGAAATCACCATCGACCAGAACTCCCAGGCCATCACTGATCTGGAGTCCGGCGCTCCGCTCGTGGATCCGCGCGTGGATGCCAGGGCGCTCGTGCTGCGCGGCGACGAGTTCGGTTTTCTCGCCGCGACCGGGCAGAGCGTCACCCCGCTCGACGGTTTGTCTGACGCCATCGCCCAGCTGGCCCCGACCGCGGTGACGCTCGCTTCGGGGCAGGGATCGGCTGCTGTACTGGCCAGCGACGGCGTCTACCTCGTGCGGGCCGGCGACGACCCCCAATTGCTCGATACGCGTGCCGGACTGCTCGCACCCTCGATCGACAACGACCGCTTCGTCTGGTCAGTGCCGGCCAACGATCCGAGCGCACTGGTCGTCTATGGCCCGTCGGGGGAGGCGACCGTACTGCCGACGCCATGGCCGGAGGCCACGTCGATCTCGTCGCTGAAGGTGTCCAGAGACGGCGCCCGACTGATCGCGCTGCTCGGCACCGGTTCCGAGACCCGATTCGTGGTCGCCTCCATCATTCGCACCGGCGTTGTGCCGACCGGCATCGGCGCGCCCGTGCTGCTGGCATCGGGCGGCGGGGTCGGCCAGGGCGCCACCTGGATCAACGAGTTGACCGTCGCATCGCTCAGCCTGCTGCCCAGTGGCGAGACCCGCATCGTCGCCCAACAGATCGGCGGCGTCAGTACCGTTTTGGAATCCCCGGTCAGCAGCCGGTTCATCGTCGGCAGCAACTCGGTGCGCGACCTGCGAGCCCTCACCGACACCGGCAGCCTCGAGGTGCAACGCGGAGCGGGCTGGCAGGCCCGCATCGGAGACGTGACCCTGCTCGCCACCCAGCAAGGCCTCGGCGGCTAGCTTCTCCTCCCCAGCGGGCGTCCAGGCCCGTTTGTGCACCGCTGGCGAGGTCGCACAGTCCCCACCGTCATCCCGCGGCACACTGAGGCCATGAGTAGACAGCTGCGCGATCGACTGGCCGCCGCCGGCCGCGACGCCTGGGCCACGCTGCTGCCGACCGAGTGCAGCGGCTGCGGTGCCGTCGACCGTGCCCTGTGCGCGAGCTGCCGGCTGGCGCTGGCGCCCGCCGTGCACGCGGTCACCCGCGACGACGCCCTCATCTGGGCCGCTCTGACCTATGCGGGTCCTGCCCGCCACGTGATCGCCGCCTACAAAGACGGCGGTCGAACGGATGCCGCCGCCGCGCTCGCCGCGCCGCTGCGAGCGGCCATCGTGGCCGCGCTCGTCGCCGTGCCAAACCTGACCGAGCCGAATCAGCCCGGGAGCCCGCGCGACATCCACCTGGTCACCATTCCGTCGTCCCGCCTGGCCTGGCGCGTACGCGGCTACCACCCGGTCGACGCCCTGCTGCGCCGGGCCGGCTTGCACTCATCCACGGTGCTCGTGCAGCGCACCGAGGCCCTCGACCAGGTGGGCCTCGGCCGGGCGGCGAGGGCCTCGAACAAGAACAACAGTCTTGTCGCCCGGCATCCGCTCGACGGGGTGTCGGTGATCCTCGTCGACGACGTTGTGACGACCGGCGCGACCCTGCTCGAGGCGCGGCGTGCCGTGTTCGCTGCGGGCGGTATCGTCGTCGGTCTGGCCGCACTGGCGGAAACACGGCGTCTGCTCCCCGCGCACAACCCTCCTTAGGCAAACTGATGGATAAATACTGTGACTTATCTGACCGTCACGGCTACGGTGGAGACAAAGGCGCGTAATGATCGCCCAGTTGTCGGGCGGTCCGCCAAACTGGAGGTCGTCATGGAAACTAACATCGTCGGACGCAACCTTGGGATCACTGATCGCTTCCGGGATTACGCGACGGAGAAGGCCGAGAAAATTGCCCTCCTCGCCGAGAAGGCCGTCGCGCTCGAGATTAAGGTCAGCCGCCACCACGAGAAGAACGGCGCTGCCGTCGGCAACGACCGGGTCGAACTCACCCTGATCGGCAAAGGTCCGCTGGTGCGGGCCGAAGCAGACGGTTCCGACAAGTACGCCGCCTTCGACGTGGCGCTGGGTCGTCTGCTCGAACGCGTTCGTCGCGCCAAAGACCGCAAGAAGGTGCACCGCGGCGGGGCCCACCGTCCTACCTCGCTGCACGAGGCATCCGCTGTGGGATTCAGCGTCATCGACATCACCCCCGCCAACCCCGAAACGCTCGAGCGGGTGCGCACCGGCGCGATCCCGATTGTGCAAGCGGATGCCCCAGAAGCCTCCGCCGAGGAGGAATACTGCCCCGTCGTCATCCGTCGCAAGGTGTTCGCGGCTGCTCCCATGTCCGTCGACGATGCCCTCTACTTCATGGAGCTCGTCGGCCATGACTTCTACCTGTTCCAGGACATCGAGACGAAGCGTCCCAGCGTGGTCTACCGCCGCAAGGGCTGGGACTATGGGGTCATTGAGCTCGACGGTTCGTCGAGCGAGTTGCAGGAGGCTGTGCCCGTTGCCAGCGGGCGTGCCAACTGACCAACTAGCATTGCCTTAGCCGCCGACCAGGTCGGTGCTCTGGCATCTGCCAGACGAGAGGTGCAGGCTTGTGCTGCAGAAGTCCGATTGGGCTGCCGCAGTGCGAGCCTGCACCGTTTGACTAGTGGAGTACATTCGTGGCGTCAATTCTTGAAAAGGTTCTTCGTGTTGGTGAAGGCCGCGTTCTGCGCCGCCTCGAAAACTATGCGAAAGCCATCAACGCGCTGGAAGAAGACTTCCATGAGCTCACCGACGACGAGCTGAAAAACGAAACCGTCACCCTGCGGGAACGGTATTCCAACGGCGAATCGCTCGATGACCTGCTGCCGGAGGCCTTCGCCGCCGTGCGCGAGGCCAGCACGCGCACCCTCGGCCTGCGTCACTTCGACGTGCAGCTCATGGGCGGAGCAGCCCTGCACCTCGGCAACATCGCCGAGATGAAGACCGGTGAGGGCAAGACCCTCGTCGCCACCACCGCGGCGTATCTCAACGCGATCAGCAGCCGCGGCGTGCACGTCATCACGGTCAACGACTACCTCGCGAGCTACCAGAGCGAGCTCATGGGGCGCGTCTTCCGCGCCCTCGGCATGACGACCGGATGCATCCTCTCCGGCCAGACTCCGGCGCAGCGTCGCGAAATGTATGCCGCCGACATCACCTACGGCACCAACAACGAGTTCGGTTTCGACTACCTGCGCGACAACATGGCGTGGCAGGCCAGCGACATGGTGCAGCGCGGCCACTACTTCGCCATCGTCGACGAGGTCGACTCGATCCTCATCGACGAGGCCCGTACCCCGCTGATCATCTCCGGGCCGGCATCCGGTGAAGCGAACCGCTGGTTCAACGAGTTCGCCAGCCTGGCCAAGCGTCTCATTGCTGACGAAGACTTCGAGGTCGACGAGAAGAAGCGCACCATCGGTGTGCTCGAACCCGGCATTGAAAAGGTCGAGGACTACCTCGGCATCGACAACCTGTACGAGTCGGCCAACACGCCGCTGATCTCCTTCTTGAACAACGCCATCAAGGCGAATGCCCTGTTCAAGAAAGACAAGGACTACGTCGTCATGAACGGCGAGGTGCTCATCGTTGACGAGCATACCGGCCGTATCCTCATGGGCCGCCGCTACAACGAGGGCATCCACCAGGCGATCGAGGCCAAGGAGGGGGTCGCGGTCAAGGCCGAGAACCAGACCCTGGCCACGGTCACCCTGCAGAACTACTTCCGCCTGTACTCGAAGATCTCCGGAATGACCGGAACGGCCGAGACCGAAGCTGCCGAGTTCATGAGCACCTACAAGCTTGGCGTGGTGGCCATCCCCACCAACAAGCCGATGCAGCGCATCGACCAGTCCGACCTGATCTACAAGAACGAAGAGTCCAAGTTTCGTCAGGTCGTCGAGGACATCGTCGAACGACACGAAGCGGGACAGCCGGTTCTGGTCGGCACGACCAGCGTTGAGAAAAGCGAGTACCTCTCGCGCCTGCTCGCCAAGAAGGGCGTGCGTCACGAGGTGCTCAACGCGAAGAATCACGCCCGTGAAGCTGCGATCGTCGCGCAGGCCGGTCGACTCGGTTCGGTGACCGTCGCCACCAACATGGCCGGTCGTGGTACCGACGTGATGCTCGGCGGCAACGCCGAATTCCTCGCCGTTGCCGAGATGAACGCCAAGGGCCTCAGCCCGGTCGAAACCCCTGACGAGTACGAACTCGCCTGGGACGACGTGTTCACCGTGGTCAAGGCCAACGTCACCGAAGAGGCCGAGAAGGTGATCGCCGCCGGCGGTCTTTACGTGCTCGGCACCGAACGGCACGAATCACGCCGCATCGACAACCAGCTGCGCGGGCGCAGCGGACGTCAGGGAGACCCGGGCGAGAGCCGCTTCTACCTCTCGCTCACCGACGACCTCATGCGCCTGTTCAACGCCGGTGCCGCCGAGGCCCTCATGGGCCGCCAGGGCGTGCCAGACGACATGGCGATCGAATCCAAGGTGGTCAGCCGCGCCATCCGCAGTGCCCAGTCCCAGGTCGAGGGTCGCAACGCCGAGATCCGCAAGAACGTGCTCAAGTACGACGACGTTCTCAACCGTCAGCGCGAGGCCATCTACGGAGACCGCAGGCACATCCTCGAGGGTGACGACCTGCACGAACGCACCCAGACCTTCCTCACCAACGTCATCGACGAGGTGCTCGATGTGCACGCTGGCGACGGCAACGGTGACGACTGGGACTTCGATGCACTGTGGACCGAGCTCAAAACGCTCTACCCGGTGGGACTGACCATCGATGAGGTCGTCTCCGAGGCCGGCGACAAGGGCAAGATCAACCGCGACTTCATGCGCCGGGAGATTCTCTCTGATGCCAAGCTGGCCTATTCGCGCCGGGAAGAGAGCCTCGGAGCCCCGGCCATGCGCGAACTGGAGCGCCGTGTCGTGCTCTCGGTGATCGACCGTCGCTGGCGGGACCACCTCTACGAGATGGACTACTTGAAAGACGGTATCGGACTGCGCGCCATGGCCCAGCGCGACCCGCTGGTGGAATACCAGCGCGAAGGTTTCGCCATGTTCCAGCAGATGATGGGTCAGATTCGCGAGGAGACCGTCGGGTTCCTGTTCAACCTCGACGTTGAGGTGACTGCTGGGGCCGGTGCTGTCGCCGGGCCGGTCGTCGCTGCCAAGGGACTCACACCGGCCGACGCTCCGGAGGAGAAGCTCAGCTACACCGCACCCAGTGACTCAGGCGGAGTCGAGGTGCGCAACCAGCGCGGCCAGATTCAGCAGGCAGCCACTGACCGGGCCCGGCGCTCGGCCACCGTCGCGGCCAGCGACGACGAACCGGCCGAAGCAGCCGGCCCCCCTCAGCGCGGAGCGTTCGGGCAGAAAACCGAGGGTGCAGCCCCGGTGAACCGGGCCGAACGCCGATCGCAGGGTAAGAAGAACAGCTAGACCCCGCGCCAGCACATCGACGTGCGCCCGTCCGGCGGCGCGCGTCGATATGGGTGGGTGGGGCATCCGTCTGCTGGCCGGGCTGTCCTGGCCTCACAGGACGACGAGTACAGTAGCTCTCCAGCGCTGGTCCAGGGCTTCCAGCTGCAAGGAGACGACGTGCGCGCGGCGTTTGTCGTACACCACGATCACCGCGTTGAAACCGCCGGTCTCGGTCGGCCAGGTTTTGACCTGATCGATCCACAGTCTCGGCCTCTCCGCGACGATTCCCGTGATGGCTCTGGCACGAGAGGCGATCGTCACACGGATGTGAAGATGGGCGTAGACGTCGTCGGTGACCCATCGCGCGAGCTGCTCGAGGTCTCTGGCTCCGGCGATGACCTCGATGGCCCGCAGTGCGAGGGCGCGCAGGAGCTGTTCTGTTTCGTGCCCGTGCGCTGTTCCGATTGGTCTCGGGCCGGCACCGCGCGGGCTGACTGCGCGCTGGTCGACGCGGGGCTCCAACGGGTTGACCTGCAGACGGGCAGACCCGGAACCAGATGACGTCATTGTTCCTCCTGATATCGAACGTGCAACTCTTGTGGCGCAAAACCTAAGCAGCTTGATCGCTGCACTGTCGAGCGCTTAAAGAGCCTGTGCACAACCCGAGCGAGAACGCTCGGCGTCGGCTACTTTCAACGTGTGCGCTGGGATAATCTGTTTGACGACCTCGAAGGGCAACTCGAACGCGAGCTGCACGCCGAGGCCACTGACCTGCGCCTGCAGGAGGAACGTACGCGGTTGGAAAAGCTCTCCCTGCGCACCCGGTTGAGTAACGTGGTGCGATCGGCCGGCCCCGGAGGCACACTGCAACTGCGAATCGTGCTGGTGTCCGGTGAGACCCTCTCGGTTCGACCGACGACGCTGGGCCGGGACTGGCTCGCGGCGGAACTGCCCGGCACCGCCAATGGGCGGGCTCAGTGCGTGATCCCGCTCTCGGCCGTCGCCGGTGTAGTGCTCAGCGCGGAGCAGAGCCTGGTCTCGCTCGCGGTCGAGTCAGAATCCACCGGAAAGCTCATCGAACGCGTCGGTTTTCCCTTTGTGCTGCGGGACCTGTGCCGGCGGCGGCGCTTCGTGGAACTCGATACCCGCGGTGGTGTCCTGGCCGGAACCATCGACCGGGTGGCGCGTGACCATCTCGATCTGGCGGTGCATCCGCTCGGAACGCTGCGCCGCGCGCCGGAGATTCTGCACTACCGTCTCGTGCCGTTCTGGCAGATTCACGTTATTCGGCTCTGCTAGTTGTGGATAACTTTTTCACGACTTAGCGAAGTCGGGCACGATAGGGCCATTGCACCATCGGAATCGATTCAGAGAAGCGAGGTAACGGATGAAAACACCCCGTCCCACACGCACGCGCCGCCGCTTCTGGGTTGACCCCCGATTCATCATCGGGCTGGTGCTGGTCGCTGCTTCGATAGCGGGGGTCGGCGCGATTGTCGCCGGCACTGATCGCACTACGGCGGTCTATACCGCACGGCACACACTGACCGTCGGTGACCAGCTGAGGGCGGCCGACCTCGTTGAAACTCGGGTGCAGCTCGGCGGCGCGGCCGACCTGTATCTGGTTCCGTCGACCGGCTTGAAGGGTGGGCTGCTCGTCACGCGGACGATCCTGACCGGTGAACTGGTGGCCCGGTCAGCGGTCGGGGAATCGTCGGGGAGCGATGTGACCAGTGTCGTCGTCGACGTTCCCGGTCGACTGGCCGCCTCGATCGCGGCCGGTTCGGTCGTCGACATCTGGTCGGCGCGGGCGACCGGGCCGAGTGAGTACGCGCCGCCGACGATTCTCGTGGGGCAGGCTGTCGTCGTGCGGATCGTCGAACCGACCGGCATCATTGCCGCCTCCAGTGGGCAATCCGTGGAAATACTCGTGCCGAAGGCCAACGTGGGCGCGGTGCTCGAGGCCATCATGAACGGCGATGCCCTCGCGATCGTTCCCGTGAACACCCCGGTGGTGCCCTGATGGCCCGGCTCGCGCTCGTGCTCGACCGAGCGACCGAGCAGCGCATGCTGGCCGACATCATTGATTGTGGGCACAGCGTGGTCACTCGCGTGGATACCGCCCGGGAGTTCCTCGAGACGCTGTCCCATGGGCAACCCCACGTCGTGGTCGTCAGTGGTCGCCGGGAATCCCTGACCGGCCAGCTGATCGCCGCCTGCGACGAGCGCGGCATTCGCGTTGTCGCCCTGACCGCGACGGAATTGGAACGGCGGCACGCCGGCACCCTGGGCCTCTACGAAACTGTCGCGATACCCTGCGATTGGTCGGAGATTGAAGATTTGCTGGTGTCGGGGGTTGTCGTTCCGTTGCGGGTGGGGGAGCGGCACTTCACCGGCGGCGCACTCAATACCGGCTCGGTGATCGCGGTGTGGGGCCCGGCCGGCGCGCCGGGGCGCACGACACTGGCCATCAACATCGCGGCCGAAATCGCAGCGGCCGGTCATACCGTCGTGTTGGCCGACGTCGATACCTACAGCGCCTCGATCGCTCCGAGCCTGGGCATGCTCGACGAAGCGCCCGGCTTTGCCGCTGCCTGCCGTTTGGCCGGCAGCGACAGTTTGAACCAATCAGAGCTCGAACGTATCGCGCAACGCTACAAATCGCCCAAGGGTGCCTTCTGGGTGCTCACCGGCCTCGGCCGACCGTCGCGCTGGCCGGAACTGTCGACCGAACGGGTCACCCGCACCATCGACGCCTTGCGGCACTGGGTGGACTACGTCGTGCTGGACACCGGGTTCAGTCTGGAAAGCGATGAAGAGCTGACCAGCGACATGTTGGCACCCCGGCGCAACGCGGCCACCGTCACGGCCCTGCGGGTGGCCGACCATGTCGTGGCCTGTGGGCTGGCCGACCCGGTCGGGATGGCCCGGTTTCTGCGCGCTTGGAGTGACCTCACCGAGGTGATCGGCAGCAGCACGGTCAGCGTCGTGATGAACCAGGTGCGGGCGAGCGCGGTCGGGCTGAATCCGCGCGGGCAGGTCGCGGCCATGCTGCTGCGCTTTGGCGGCATCGAATCGCCCATTCTGGTGCCGCACGATCAGGGCGCCCTCGACGCTGCGGTCTTGACCGGCCGCAGCCTGCGGGACGCGAGCCCGAAGTCGTCAGCTCGAGCGAGCATCCGTCGGTTTGTACTGGAGGACCTCATCGTGGTTCCAGCCCGGGAATCAGAACGGATGCCGCGGCGGGTCAGGTGGCGCGGCCGTAAGGCCGCCCCGGCCACGTAACCCGCCGGATACACCTAGGCTATGGAGAGTGTCGACGCTCAGTGATCTCGTACTTGCCCAGGGCCGCAGCAGCGCGGAAGATGTGGACTGGCTACACATGCTGGTCGCGGATGGCCAGCTGCTGGCCGACCTCGCCTTCGCGGATATCGTCGTGTGGGTTCCGACAACGTCTGACAGTTTCGTCGCGGTCGCACACGCGCGCCCGTCGAGTGCCGCCACGCTGTTCTACCGGGACTTCGTCGGCCAGCACATCAAAGCGGAGTGGCGCAACCAGGTCACCGAAGCCTTTGAGACGGCGAAGATCGTCGACCGTGACGCTCCGGACTGGTACGAGGAGACTCCCACCCGGGTGCGGGCCATCCCGGTGTTGCGCCGGCTGAGTACGACCGGTGCTGAAGTGACCGCTGCTCCGGTTGCGGTGCTCACCCGCCACACCAACCTGAGTGAAGCGCGCACGCCGAGCCGTCAGGAGCTCACCTTCAACGACTGCGCGAATGACCTGTTCGCCATGATCGCCTCTGGCGATTTTCCCGACCTCGGTGCCCCGACCGGGCCGCGCCGTGGCGCGCCGCGCGCGTCGGACGGCCTGCTGCGACTCGATGTCGACGGCCTCACCACCTTTGCCAGCCCGAACGCGCTCTCCGCATTCAACCGGATGGGTTTCGCGGAGGAACTCGAGGGAGAGTCGCTCGCCGAGGTCACTACGAGCCTGCTCACCGGCACCGCCGTGGTCGACGAGTCCCTGCCGCTCGTCGTGACCGGGCGGGCGCCCTGGCGCACCGACATCGAGGCGCGCGGGGTCACCGTGTCGCTCCGAGCCATTCCCATTCGCAACCGGGGCGAACGCATCGGCGCGATCATTTTGTCCAGGGACGTGACCGAGCTGCGGCACCAGGAACGTGAGCTCATCACCAAGGATGCCACCATCCGGGAGATCCACCACCGGGTGAAGAACAACCTGCAGACCGTGGCCTCGCTGCTGCGCATCCAGGCCCGGCGTACCCAATCCGACCGGGCACGCGAGGCGCTGACCCAGGCGATGCGGCGGGTTGCGGCCATCGCCGTGGTGCACGACACCCTGTCAGAGGGGCTCAGCCAGATCGTCGACTTCGACGCCGTCTTTGAACGGGTGCTGCTGTTGACGGTGGAGGTGGCATCCGCTCACAACACCACGGTGCACCCGAAGTCATTCGGCAGCTTCGGAACCCTGCCGAGCGCGTACGCGACGCCGCTCGCGCTCGTGCTCACCGAACTCGTCACGAACGCGGTCGAGCACGGCCTCGCCGGGCGGGAGGGCGAGGTCTCGATCGAGGCGCAGCGCAGCGACGAGACCCTCACGGTGATGGTGCGCGACACCGGTGCCGGGCTTCCCGAGGGCAAGGTCGGCTCCGGGCTCGGCACGCAGATCGTGCGCACCCTCATTCAGGGCGAGCTGGGCGGCACCATCGACTGGCACACCATGATGGGCAGCGGCACCGAGGTCACGATCGAGATCCCCCTGCGCTTCATGCAGGAGGGCTAGCCCCCTCCTGCTGCGCGGATTTCTGCGCGGATTTCGGGACGGGGCCCAGGCCCCGTCCATGGGCCCAGTTTATAAACTGGGCCCATGTTCATAAGGTGGGCCCGACGAGCGGATGCACCGGGGCGCGGCGCGCGACGGCTCGCCGGGCACAAAAAAGCGAGCCCTCGGCCTTCCGGGAGTACCGGATGGCCGCAGGCTCGCGTTCTGTAGTTGTGCTGGCTCGCTAGGAAGCGCGGCGGGCGCGTGCGGCGCGACGCTTGAGTGCGCGGCGCTCGTCTTCGCTCAGGCCGCCCCAGACTCCCGAGTCCTGGCCGGTCTCGAGTGCGTACTGAAGGCACACCTCGGTGACGTTGCATCGGGCGCACACCGACTTTGCCTTCTCGATCTGGTCCACAGCGGGTCCAGTGTTGCCGACCGGAAAGAAAAGTTCCGGGTCAGCGGTGAGGCAGGCAGCTTTATCGCGCCAGTCCATAGGGATGCTCCTTTTATTACATGGGTGCACGGCCGATTGGCCAGAGTTGCAGGGGTGATGGCCGGTTGCAGGAAAGTGGGATCTGCGCGATAACCGCGTTGAAACAGCTCACGTCCCTGTGAGCGTCAACCGGGCCTCAAATATCGTCCCATAATAGAGGTATCAAATCAATAGTTTTGTATGGCTTTTCGCTGTGAACAGCGGCTCTGGTGCAGGGCGCCCAGCCTGGATTGACCTCCGGGCACTTCGACGCGCCCCAATGTTGGGGGTGCTGATCGCGCTCCTCGCCGTGGAAGCACTCGCCCTGTGGGCCTTCAGCGCCTGGTGGGTGCTCGAACTGCTCATCGCCACCCCGAACTCCGTCGGAGCCTCGCTGGCCCTGTTAGCCCTCACCGTGGTCGCTGCCGTATGGGTCAGCGCGATCACCGTCGGGGCGCTCCGCCGCCGTCCGTGGATTCGCGGCGCCGCCGTGACCTGGCAGCTCGTGCAGGTCATGATCGCTATCGGCTGTTTTCAGGGCATCTACGCCCGACCCGACGTCGGCTGGGCGCTGCTGGCCCCCTCGATCGTCGTGCTCGTGCTGGTTTTCAACCCGCGTGTGGTCGCCGCCACCAGTCACGAACCCGAGCCCGAAGCCGACTGACGCCGCTCAAACTGCAGCAGCCTCGGGCCGTGACGACCAGATCAGGCGTCGATGCCGAGCTTCTTGCGCAAGCTCGCGACGTGCGCGGTGGCCTTGACGTTGTACAGGGCGTGGGTGATGATTCCGGCCTCATCGAGCACGAAGGTAGACCGCAGCACGCCGGTCACGAGCTTGCCGTAGAGGTTCTTCTCTCCCCAGGTACCGTAGGCGCTGTGAACCTCAAGGTCGGTGTCACTTAGCAGCGGAAAATTCACCGCGTCGTGCTCCTGAAACTTCTTGAGCTTGGCCGGAGCATCCTTCGACAGGCCGAGCACCTGGTAGCCGGCTGATTTGAGCGACCCGAGGTTATCGCGAAAGTCGCAGGCCTGGGTGGTGCAGCCGGGGGTCATGGCGGCCGGATAAAAATACACGACGACCTTGCTGCCGGCGAAGTCCGCCAGCGAAACGGATGCCCCGTCCTGGTCGGTCAGGGTGAACTGGGGGGCTGTGTCGCCGACTGCAAGGCGTGCTGAATCCGTCATGCCTCCATCGTATCGATGTCGTATCTCAGCGGGCGGGGGCGAAGGTGGCGAGCAGGCGTTGCAGGGAATCCAGGCGCACCCGGCCGGTGTCGCCGAGCTCGCCAGCTTCAACGGCTTCGATGATGGCGCAATCCGGCGACCCGGGCAGGTGCGTGCAGCCGCGCGGGCAACGCTCGGCGATGGTGGCAAGGTCGGTGAACGCCTTCAAAATGTTGTCGGTGTTGATATGGCCCAGGCCAAAGGACCGCACGCCGGGGGTGTCGATAACCCACCCGCGGCCGGCATCCGTTTGTAGGCGCAGCGACACGGTCGAGGACGACGTGTGGCGGCCGCGACCGGTGACGGTGTTGACGACGCCGATGGCCCGGTTGGTGCCGGGAACGAGCGCGTTCACCAGGGTGGACTTGCCCACGCCGGAGTGTCCGACGAAGACGGTGTCGTGACCGACCAGCGCCGCCGAGATCTCCTCGATCGGCATGCCGCCCTCGCCGCTTTGGAACACCGGCAGGTCGAGTCCGGCGAAGTTGGCCAGAAAGGCTGACGGGTCGGCGAGGTCGGTCTTGGTGATACACAGGATGGGCTTCACGCCGGCGTCGTAGGCCGCGACCAGATAGCGATCCACCAAGCGGATGCGCGGCTCCGGGTTGGCCGCAGCGACCACGATCAGCATCTGGTCGGCGTTGGCCACGATCACACGCTCGACAGCGTCGGTGTCGTCGGCGCTGCGCCGCAGCAGGGTGTCCCGCGGCACGATGCGCACGATGCGGGCCAGGCTGCCCTCGGCACCGGTGGTGTCGCCGACGATATCGACCCGGTCGCCGTTGACGACGGCCTTCTTGCGCAGCTCGCTGGCCCTGGCGGTCGTGATGCGCCGCTCGGTGGGCAGGTTCTCGTCGAGCATGACCGTGTAGCGTCCGCGATCGACAGAGAGGATGCGACCGGTCAAGGCGTTCTCGTGGCTCGGGCGGGTCTTGGAGCGGGGTTTAGAGCCCTTGCGGCCGGGACGCACGCGCACGCTCGACTCGTCGAATTCGGGCTCGTCGTCGTCGGCGGAAGCCCACCAGGTGTCGCCGGGGTCGCCGGCGAGCTCGCCGGAATCGGCCAGGTCGTCAGGCCGGTCACGATCGTCATCCCAGGTGGGGTCGCCGGCGGGCGGCTCCACTGCCATCTACAGCGCCGCTTCGGTGAGCATCGCGTGCCACAGCTCGGGAAACTGGGGGAGGGTCTTGGCGGTCGTGCCGATGTTCTCGACGTCGACGCCCTCAATGCGCAGGCCGATCAGCGCTCCGGCGGTGGCCATGCGGTGGTCGTCGTAGCTGAGCCACTGGCCGCCGTGCAGGGGAGCGGGCTCAATCGTGAGGCCGTCGGGCAGCTCGGTGACCTTCCCGCCGAGCCGGTTGATCTCCGTGGCCAGCGCAGTGAGGCGGTCGGTCTCGTGGTTGCGAATGTGCCCGATGCCGGTGATCGTGCTGGGCGACTCGGCGAGGGCTGCCAGGGCTACGAGGGTGCAGGCGAGTTCACCGCCGGTGGACAGATCGAGCTCGACGCCGACAATACGCTCGCCGCCGGTGACGGTGAGGCGGTCGCCGGTGCGGGTGACGCTCGCACCGAATAGGGGAAGCAGCTGTTCGAGGTCGGCGCCGACCTGGGTGGTCTCGGCCGGCCAGCCGGTGATCGTGACGCTGCCGCCGGCCACGAGCGCGGCGCAGAGGAACGGCGCGGCGTTGGAGAGATCGGGTTCGATGTCGACCGTGCGGCCCGCGATCGGCCCGGGCGGGATGATCCACTCGCCGACGGCAGGAGTGGCCACGTCGACTCCGCGGGCGCGCAGCACCTCGATGGTCATCTCGATGTGCGGCAGGCTGGGCAGTCGTTCGCCCGAGTGAGTCAGGTGCAGCCCCTGGTCGAACCGGGCGCCGGCCAGCAGCAGCCCGGAGACGAACTGGCTGGAGCTGCCAGCATCGATGGTCACCGCGCCGCCGGTGACCGCTCCACGGCCGTGCACGGTGAACGGCAGGGCGCGCTTGCCATCGTCGTTGATATCGCCGCCGAGGTCGCGCAACGCGCCGATGATGGGGCCCATCGGGCGGCGGCGTGCACCGGCATCCCCGTCGAACGTGGTCGGGCCGAGGGCGAGGGCGGCCAGCGGCGGCAGGAAACGCATCACCGTGCCGGCCAGCCCGCAGTCGATCGTGGTCGAGCCGAGCAGCTCGGACGGCGGGGTCACACGCAGGTCCGTGCCGAAGGCGCCGGTGCCGGGAACAGCCTCAATGGTGGCGCCGAGCTGACGCAGCGCGTCGACCATGAGGTCGCTGTCCCGTGAGTGCAGTGGCGAACGCAGCAGGGACGGTTCGCTGGCCAGAGCGGATGCGACCAGCTCCCGGTTGGTCAGCGACTTCGAGCCCGGCAGGGCCAGCACCGCCTGCAGCGGCGCGTCCGTGGTCGGCGCGGGCCACCAGGCATCCTCTTCGGTCGGCGAATTATCGCCGTACGGATCGAACTCCGGCTTGGAATATCTCGAGATCAACATCGGTTATCAGAATAGTCGGTGATAACAATCTGAGGGAGATCCGTAACGGTGTCAATGTTGTTGGAACGACCCCTGGCTGTGGGTAACAGCTTAGAATTGCGCGTGATGACTTCAGACACGCCCGTTTCCGCGGAAGACCTTTCCAGCAGCGACCCAGAACTCACAACCCTTGCCCCGACCAAGGCCGAACTGCGCGAGCAGACCCGCGGACTGTTCGAAGAGCAGGCGTTGCCTTTTCTCGACCAGTTGTACGCGGCGGCCATGCGCATGACCCGTAACCCCTCCGATGCGCAGGACCTCGTGCAGGAAACCTTCGTGAAGGCGTTCGCCGCGTTCGCGCAGTACGAGCAGGGCACCAACCTCAAGGCGTGGTTGTACCGCATTCTCACCAACACCTTCATCAACCAATACCGCAAGAAGCAGCGCGAGCCCTACCAAGGCACCATTGACGAGCTTGAAGACTGGCAGCTCGGCGGCGCCGAATCGACCACCGCCATGTCGGGGCGTTCGGCCGAGGCCGAGGCCATCGACCACCTGCCGGACAGCGCTGTCAAAGACGCCCTGCAGTCCATTCCCGAAGACTTCCGACTCGCCGTGTACTTCGCCGACGTCGAAGGGTTCTCCTACCAGGAGATCGCCGAAATCATGAAAACCCCCATTGGCACCGTGATGAGCCGCCTGCACCGTGGCCGGCGACTCCTGCGCGAGCTCTTGGCCGGCTATGCGGTTGAGCGCGGGCTGGGCATGGGCCAGGGCCAGAAGACATCCAGGAGCGCAGACAAATGACCGATTGTGGTTGCGAGAAGGCCAAGGCCGAACTCGAGGAATACCTGCACAACGAACTTCGCAAGAATGATGCGGCCGATATTCGGGAGCACCTCGCGAGTTGCACCGACTGCAGCAGCGAGCACCTGGTTGGGCGCACACTGACCGAGGTCATGCAGCGCGCCTGCAAGGAGACCGCGCCGGAAGACCTGCGCGACCAGGTTCTGCTGAAGCTCCGCGCGCTGCAGGCCTCGCACTAGAGCACCTGAGGCGCGCGTCTCAGGCACGCGGCGACGGTTCCACCTGCCCGAGCAGGAAGACGGCACCGGTCGCATCCGCTATCTGGGCGAAGGTTCCGAAGTCGGAATCCCACGGCTCCCGCAGCACGGCGCCACCGAGCTCCGTCGCCCGTGCCGCGGATGAGCGCACATCGGCGACGCCGAGATAGACCTGCCAGTTCGACGGTACTCCCGGGGGCAGCATGGCGTCGGCGTCGTACACCCCGCCGGTCATCGATTCGTCGTGGCCGAAGGTGCTGTACCGAAAGTCGGTTGTGTCGCTGAGCGGAATCGGCGTCCAGCCGAAAACCTCCTCGTAGAAGGCGATCGCGGCCGTGAAATCGCGGGTGATCAGATCGTGCCAGACCGGCGTTCCAATCTCATTGTCGGCACCGAAGCCCCGGTGGCCGGCGGCCTCCCAGACTCCGACGGCCGCGCCGGCCGGGTCGCGCGTCACAAGGTCGATCCAGCACGGCTCCCCGAGCCGGTTTTCGGTGCGAAGGGGCACGATCTCTCCTCGGGTTGCCTGCGAGCCTAGAACCGTCGGCGGACAATCGCAACGCCAGCCGACCCGCATCCGCTCGAACGCGGCAAGCGGATGCTGCCATCTGCGACCGCAGACAGCCGCGGAGACAGCAATGGAGGGTGACAACGTCACCCTCCATTGCTACCTAAGTTGCTGTGACCGTTACAGCGTCAGGGCGTCGCGCTGCAGCTTGGCCTGCTCGATCGCGTGACGCTTGGCCGACCCGGCAGCCGGCGAGGCCGACGCGGGGCGGGAGAACAGCCGCATGGCGCGCGGACCGAGCTTGTTGGTCTCCAGGTAGAAGAACGGCCAGGCTCCCTGGTTCTCCGGCTCGTCCTGCACCCAGGCGAGTTCGGCGTTCGGGTACTGGGCGGCCACGCTCTTCAGCTCAACGGCGGGCAGCGGGTAGTACTGCTCGACGCGCACGAGGGCGATCTCGGGGTTCGGGTTCTTCTCGAGTTCGTTCAGCAGGTCGTAGTAGATCTTGCCGGCCATGAACAAGACGCGCTTCACGGCGTTCTTGTCCTGGATGCGGGCATCGTCGATGACCGTCTCGAACTTGCCGCTGGTGAGCTCGGCCACGGCGCTGGTCGCTCCGCGCAGGCGCAGCATCGACTTGGGCGTGAACACGATCAGCGGGCGGCGCGGGCGCATGTACGCCTGGCGGCGCAGCAGGTGGAAGTACGATGCGGGCGTCGACGGGCGCGCCACGGTCATGTTCTCTTCGGCACACAGCTGCAGGAACCGCTCGATCCGGGCCGACGAGTGGTCGGGGCCCTGACCCTCGTAACCGTGCGGAAGCAGCAGCACAACGGATGACCGCTGGCCCCACTTCTGCTCGGCGGAGGAGACGAACTGGTCGATGATGGTCTGCGCGCCGTTGGCGAAGTCACCGAACTGCGCCTCCCAGAGCACGAGGGCGTCGGCGCGTTCCACCGAGTAGCCGTACTCGAAGCCCATGGCGGCGTATTCGCTCAGCAGCGAGTCGTAGATCCAGAACCGGGCCTGGTTGTCCTTGAGGTTGGCCAGCGGCAGCCATTCCTGGCCGTTCACCCGGTCGTGCAGAACGGCGTGACGCTGCACGAACGTGCCGCGTCGGGCATCCTGTCCGGCGAAGCGCACCGGGGTGCCCTCGACCAGCAGTGAGCCGAGAGCGAGCAGTTCGCCGAAGCTCCAATCGATGTTGCCGTTGCGGCTCATGTCGAGGCGCTTCTGCAGAAGCTGCTGCAGCTTGTTGTGCACGGTGAAACCGGCCGGCTTGTTGTTGAACGCGTCGCCGATGAGCTGGATGACGCTTTCGGGAACACCGGTCGTCTCCGGCTCGCCGGCAGCGTCCTCGCGGGCCTGTGCGTCGGCGTCGGCCTTGGCTGTGGCGGCCATTTCCGGGGTGATGATCGGAATCGAAGCGGTCTGCGCGGCGTGCGTCTCCATGAAGGCGCGCTCGAGGCGGTCCTGGAAGTCGCGGTGGGCGGCTTCGTATTCTTCCTCTGTAATGTCACCGCGGCCGACCAGCGCTTCGGTGTAGAGCTTGCGCACGCTGCGCTTGGCTTCGACCAGGTTGTACATCAGCGGCTGGGTCATCGAGGGATCGTCGCCCTCGTTGTGGCCACGACGGCGGTAGCAGATGAGGTCGACGACGACATCCTTCTTGAACTCCTGGCGGTAGGCGAACGCGAGCTCGCCGGCCCGAACCACGGCCTCCGGGTCATCCCCGTTGACGTGAAAGATCGGCGCCTGGATGGTCTTGGCGACGTCGGTCGCGTAGACGCTGGTGCGGGCATCCTGCGGCAGGGTCGTGAAGCCGAGCTGGTTGTTGACCACGATGTGCACGGTGCCGCCGGTGCGGTAGCCGCGCAGCTGGCTCATCTGCAGGGTTTCGAGCACAACGCCCTGGCCCGCCATCGCGGCGTCGCCGTGAATGAGGATGGGCAGGGTGGAGAAGGTACCGATCGGCTTGCGGTCCTGCTTGGCCCGCACGATGCCCTCGAGCACGCCGTCGCCGGCCTCGAGGTGCGAGGGGTTCGCGGCGAGCGACACCGGAATCTCGGCGCCGTCTTCACCGCGGAAGGTTCCCATGGTGCCGAGGTGGTACTTCACGTCACCGGAACCGTGCACGGTGCGCGGATCCTGCGTGCCCTCGAACTCGCGGAAGATCTCGCCGTAGGTCTTGCCGGCGATGTTGGTGAGCACGTTCAGGCGGCCACGGTGGGCCATGCCTATCGCGACCTCGTCGAGGCCCTGCTCTGCGGCACCCTGCAAAATGGTATCGAGCAGCGGAATGGTGCACTCGCCGCCCTCGAGGCTGAACCGCTTCTGACCGACGTACTTGGTCTGCAGGAACGTCTCGAAGGCTTCGGCCTCGTTGAGCTTGGCGAGAATGCGCATCTGCTCGTGGTGTGTGGGCTTGACGTAGGACTTCTCGATCTTCTCCTGCACCCACTTGCGCTGGGCCGGGTCCTGAATGTGCATGTACTCGATGCCCGTGGTGCGACAGTAGGAGTCGCGCAGCACACCGAGGATGTCGCGCAGCAGCATCTGGCGCTGGGATCCGAAACCGCCGGTCACGAAGGACCGGTCGAGGTCCCAGAAAGTGAGGCCGTGGGTGGCGATGTCGAGGTCGGGGTGACTGCGCTGCGAGTACTCGAGCGGGTCGATGTCGGCCATCAGGTGGCCGCGCACGCGGAACGAGTTGATCAGTTCCTGCACGCGTGCGGTCTTGTCGACGGCGCTGGCGAGGTCGACGCTGATGTCCGGTGCCCAGTGGATCGGGTCGTACGGGATGCGCAGGGCCGAGAAGATCTCTTCGTAGAAGTTGTGCTGGCCGATGAGCAGCTCGTGCACGATCTTGAGGAACTCGCCCGAACCGGCACCCTGGATGACGCGGTGGTCGTAGGTGCTGGTCAGGGTGATGGTCTTGGAGATGGCCAGGCCGGTGAGCGTCTTCACACTCGAACCCTGGAACTCGGCCGGGTAGTCGAGGGCGCCGGCGCCGATGATGCAGCCCTGGCCCTTCATGAGGCGGGGCACCGAGTGCACGGTGCCGATGCCGCCCGGGTTGGTCAGCGACAGGGTCGCGCCGGCGAAGTCGTCGGCGGTGAGCTTGTTCTGGCGTGCGCGCGTGACGAGGTCTTCGTAGGCCGCGAGGTACTCGCCGAACGTCATCGTGTCAGCGCGCTTGATGGCCGGAACCAGCAGGGCGCGGGTGCCGTCGGGCTTGGGCATGTCGATGGCCAGCCCCATGCCGACGTGGGCGGGGGCGACGACGGAGGGCTTGCCGTCGACCTCGTTGTAGTAGACGTTCTGGCTGGGGAACATCTTGAGCGCGCGAATCAGCGCCCAACCGATCAGGTGGGTGAAGGAGACCTTGCCGCCGCGAGCTCGCTTCATGTGGTTGTTCATGACGATGCGGTTGTCGATGAGCAGCTTGGCCGGAATGGTACGCACGCTCGTGGCGGTCGGCACGGTGAGGCTGGTGACCATGTTGGTCGCGAGCGACTTCGCCATGCCGCGCAGCGGAACGACCTTATCCTGCTTGACCGGCTCCGAGTCGTCGACGACGACGGCCTGCGGGCTGGTCACGGGAGCGTCGGCGGGAACCGGGGCCGGCTTGGGCGCACTCGAGGTGGTGCGGGCCGTCGGCTGGTTCTCGGTGACGGGTACGGGGGCTGCGGTCGGCGTTGCAGCGGGCACCGCTGCAACGGGTGCGACCGGTGCCGGTGTGGCCGGGGGAGCGGATGCTGCCGGCGCTGCCGACTGCGCTGCCGCCGGAGCGTTCGCGGTTTGGTGGTAGCTCTCGAGCACCGGCCACCACGATTCATCCACCGACTGCTTGTCGATCAAATATCGTTCGTACAATTCGTCAACGAGCCACTCGTTTGCTCCGAATTCGCCTGACGTTGTCTCGTCAGAAGCTCCACCGGTTACCTGGCCTGACACCGTGGGATCGCCCACTCTCTGCTTTGAATTTGGATGCCCTCGGCGGGTCAATCGCCGGGTCAATCTGCGTTTTCAGTGAGTCTGTCGCTGACGATGTCGACCGCCAGGTCAGTCTGCCCATCTAGCCTAATCCCATCCCGCCGGGCCATAAACACCCCACTGAGCGGCTAGCGTTCTTGGTATGCAGTTCTATGGAACGACGCCCAGCCACGATTTGACCTACTCTGACGTGTTCCTGGTGCCCGGCCAATCGGCCGTCACCAGCCGTTTAGATGTCTCGCTGGCCCCGGATGACGGCACAGGCGCCACGATACCTGTCGTCTCGGCCAATATGAACTCGGTCACCGGGCCGCGTCTGGCGGCCTCTCTGGCGCGGCGTGGAGGGCTCGGGGTGCTGCCGCAGGACATGCACCTGCAGGACCTGGATGCGGCCATCCGCTGGGTAAAAGACCAATCGGTTCGTTTCGACACGCCGTTCGTGTTCGCGCCCGACGACACCGTCGAGCGGGCGTTGCGGCAGGTTCCGGCCGTTCCCGGGCAGGGAATCGTGATCCACTCCGGTACCGGTGACTACCTCGGCTGCATCGCCGCCAGCCGACTGGCCACCGCGCTGCCCGACGCTCGCCTGGGCGATCTGCTGCACGGTGAACTGACCGCGCTCGACGCCGATGACGTCGACGGGCCGCGTCGCGCGTTCGACCTGATGACCGAGGCCGACATCGACTTCGCCCCGGTACTGCACCACGGCGTCGTGGTCGGAACCCTCAGTCGCAAGAGCGCGCTGCGCTCCACGCTCTACCAGAGCACCCTCGACGTCCACGGACGGCTCAAGGTGGCTGCGGCGATCGGGATCAACGGTGACGTCGCGGCGAAAGCCCGCGCGCTCGCCGCGGCCGGCGTCGACATTCTGGTGATCGACACCGCCCACGGCCACCAGGACGGCATGCTGCGCGCGCTCGGCATCGTCGCCGACCTGAACCTCGGACTGCCGATCGTAGCCGGCAACGTCGTGACCAAGGATGCCGTGCGCGACCTGGTCGGCGCCGGCGCCACCATCGTCAAGGTCGGTGTCGGCCCCGGCGCCATGTGCACCACCCGCATGATGACGGCCGTCGGTCGGCCCCAGTTCTCGGCCGTGCTCGAAACGGCCACCGCCGCCCGCGAACTCGGCGCTCATGTCTGGGCCGACGGTGGGGTGCGCTACCCGCGGGACGTGGCGCTGGCACTCGCCGCCGGCGCGGCATCCGTCATGATCGGTTCCTGGTTCGCCGGAACCGCCGAAGCGCCAGGCACACTCAATACGGATGCCCGTGGCGCGCTCTACAAGGAAAGCTGGGGAATGGCCTCGACCAAGGCCGTACAGGCCCGGTTCGAACGCCTCGACGCGTACGACCTCGCCCGCAAGACCCTGTTCGCCGAGGGAATCTCGAGCTCGAAGATTTACCTTGATCCGCTGCGGCCGTCGATCGAGGACCTGCTCGACATGATTACTTCGGGCGTGCGCTCCTCGTTCACCTACGCCGGGGCCACCACCGTGGCCGAATTTCACGAGAAGGCTCTCGTGGGCATTCAGTCGGCGGCCGGCTACGAAGAGGGCAAGGCGCTTCCCGTTTCCTGGTAGGGCTGCGATAGCGCTGGTAGGGCCGGCGGTATTTCGCGGAGGCAGCATCCGCTGGTCACCGGACGAGTGTCAGATGCGCCCGGTATACTCGGATGAATAATGGATGACCCTCCCACCGCTGAACCGTCTTCTCATAAACCCTCGCCGCTAGGAGCTGGCGGTGCTGCCTGTGTCTGAGCTGATCATGCTCGGGTTCGGCCTCATCCTCACCGTCGGAACGGGCCTTTTCGTCGCCAGTGAGTTCGCCCTGGTGAATCTCGACCGCGCCGACCTCGAAGCGCGACAGGGTCGCGGGGAGACCCGCCTCGCACTGACCATCTCCGCGCTGAAAATCACCTCGACGCACCTCTCGAGCGCGCAACTGGGGATCACCCTCACCACCCTGCTCACCGGGTACACCATCGAGCCGGCCCTGTCGTCGCTGCTGCGCGCCCCGCTCACCGCGCTCGGGCTTCCCGGCGATGTGGTTCCGCTGTTCGGCACCACGATCGCCATTGTCACCGCGACCCTGGTGTCGATGGTCATCGGCGAGTTGGTTCCCAAGAACTTCGCGCTCGCCCTGCCCATCCAGACCGCGCGCCTGGTGATCCCGTTCCAGACCGTATTCACGACAGTGTTCAAACCGGCCGTGCTGGTGCTGAACAACAGCGCCAACGGTCTGCTGCGCGCCATCGGCATTGAACCCAAGGAAGAACTCTCCGGCGCCCGCACCGCCGAGGAACTCTCCTCGCTGGTGCGCCGCTCGGCCAGCGCCGGACTGCTCGAAAAGGACACCGCGACCCTGCTGCACCGCACGCTGCTGTTCTCCGGACACGATGCCTCCGACGTTATGTCGCCGCGGCCGCGGGTGGCGAGCATCCACCGCACCGATTCGGCGCAGGCCGTCATCGACCTCGCCCGCTCCACCGGTTACTCGCGGTTTCCGGTCGTCGACGAAAGCGTCGACGACGTCGTGGGCATCGTGCACGTCAAGCAGGCGGTAGCCGTGCCGCGCGCCCGGCGAGCGGATGTCCCGGTGTCGGCCCTGCAGACCGACCCGGTTCGCGTGCCGGAGACCATGAAGCTCGACGACCTGCTCAGCGAACTCCGAGGCCGTAGCTACCAGATGGCGATCGTTGTCGACGAGTACGGCGGAACAGCCGGTGTCGTCACCCTCGAAGACCTGGTCGAGGAACTGGTCGGCGAGGTGGCCGACGAGCACGACCGGGCTCGCGCCGGCGTGGTGCGCTCGCCCGATTCCCTGACCTTTCCCGGCATGCTCCGGCCAGACGAACTGCTCGAACGCACGAACGTCGTCGTGCCGGAGCAGGGCCCGTACGAGACCGTCGCCGGTTTCGTCATGAGCGAGCTGGGCCGGCTGCCGGTGATCGGTGATCGGGTTCCGGTCAACGGCGGCTTCCTCACCGTTGAGCGACTGGAGGGGCGCCGCATCGACCGGCTGCGCTTCACGCCGGAGGCTGTGCCGGAACCCGCATTGGCCGTTGACACCAAATCCGATCGAAAGAAGGTGAGCGACAAATGAGCGACTGGGCCGGACTTGCCTGGTTGGTCGTACTCCTCGCAGCCAATGCCTTCTTCGTCGGGGCGGAATTCGCCGTCATCTCGGCCCGCCGCTCGCAGATCGAACCGCTCGCCGAAGCCGGCAAGCGCAGCGCGAAGACCGCGCTGTGGGCGATGGAACACGCGACACTGATGCTCGCAACCTCGCAGCTGGGCATCACCGTGTGCTCGCTGCTCATTTTGAACGTGTCCGAACCCGCGATCCACCATCTGCTCGAGGTACCGCTGGGCCTGACCGGTCTGCCGGAAGGCGCAATCGGCACCATCGCGTTCGTCGTTGCGCTGCTGCTGGTCTCCTACCTGCACGTCGTGTTCGGTGAGATGGTGCCGAAGAACCTGTCTTTCTCGGTGCCGGACCGCGCCGTGCTGCTGCTCGCGCCGCCGCTGGTGTTCGTGGCCAGGGTATTCAAGCCCCTGATCGTGACACTCAACGCCTGTGCCAACGGTGTGTTGCGTCTGTTCGGAGTGCAGCCGAAGAACGAGGCGACGAGCGCGTACACCCTCGACGAGGTTGCCACGATCGTCACCCAGTCCACCCGCGAGGGCGTGCTGAGCGATGGAACCGGAGCGCTCAGCGCCGCGTTCGAGTTCACCAACCTCAAGGTGCGCGATGTGGCGGTCTCTCTCGGCAAGCTGGTTAGCTTGCCGGAATCGGCCACGCCGGCCGACGTCGAGAAGGCCGTGACGCGCCACGGATTCTCCCGCTACGTGCTCGCCGATACTGAGGGCTATCTCACCGGCTACGTGCACTTGAAGGACGTGCTCGACCTCGATGTTGCCGCGGCTTCGGCCGATGCCGCAACGCTGGCCGTGCCAGACAGTTACGCGGGAAGGATCCCGGCCAAGCGCATCCGTGCCCTGATCTCGATCTTCGAAGACACCGACCTTGAAGACGCCCTCGCCACCATGCGGCGTTCGGGCGCGCACCTCGCGCGGTCCTTCACCGCCGAGGGCGAGACCACCGGGGTGCTCTTTCTGGAGGACATCATCGAGGAGCTGGTCGGCGAAGTGCAGGACGCCACGCGTCGCGACTAGCCCCGCAGCTTCTGACCGCCTAGACGTGCTCGCGTCAACGGCATGCGGATGCTGCTCCCGCCTTGCCAAGACGTCGACGCGGGCGTAAAATGTTCCCTGAAAAATGCACATTCACCTATGAAAGTGCAGAAAGGGAAAGCTCATGTTAAACCAATTGGAAACCTACTCGGTGCTTCCCGCGCGCGATCTGGCGCGTGCCCGGCGCTTCTACAGAGACGTGCTCGGCATGGAACCCGATGAGGAACGCGTGGAAGGGTTGCTCTACCGCACCCCGAAGGGCGCCGCCATCATGGTGTACGAAACCGAGAACGCCGGCACCGCGGCCAACACCGCGATCGGTTTCGACACCGATGACATCGAAGCCGAGGTTGCCGTGCTGCGCGGCCGGGGCGTCACGTTCGAGGAATACGATTTTCCAGGATTGAAGACCGAGAACGGCATCGCCACGACCAGCGCGGATCGCGCGGCCTGGTTCAAGGACACCGAGGGCAACATCATCTGCGTGTCGCAGACCGTCGCCTTCAGCCGCAGCGATGCACGGGAGCTGGAGGGCTCGCAGAGCTCCACGATCAGCGACTGACTCGCCCCTCGCCCGTGCCAGGGCGGACGAGCGGATGACCGCGCCCGATATGGGTGGCCGCTACGCCGGTTACCGTAGCGCGCACCAATTTCGGGGGCGGTCGCGAATGGTGGCGGCTCGGGGCGGGGCGGCGCACCGGGGCGCGGCATCCGTTTGCCCGAGGGACGACCGGGCGGTGGGCCCGCGAGCAGACCGAAAACGACCTATCGTGGAGGCATGGTGAAACCGCGCGGCTGGCTTGAATGGGAGGCCGAACAGGCCCGCGACTGGGTCTACCGGCCCCAGGCCGGCGACGACAAGTATTCGCGCGGCGTCCTCGGCGTGCGCACCGGCTCCAAGGACTACCCGGGCGCGGCGGTGCTCGGCGTCGACGCGGCCGTGCGCACCGGCCTTGGCATGGTGCGCTACCTCGGGCCGCGCCGCGCCGCCACCCTCGTGCTGCAGCGCCGCCCCGAGATCGTGACCGTGCCCGGTCGGGTGCAGGCCTGGCTGCTCGGCTCCGGTATCAACGCCAGCACCAGAACGGATGCCGTCACCACAGCCCTGACGGAAGCCCTTGCGGAGGGCCTGCCCACCGTTCTCGACGCCGGCGCCCTCGATCTGGTCTCCCGGGCGATCGGTCCGACCGTGATCACCCCGCACGCCGGGGAGCTGGCCGCCATGCTCGCGCACGAGGCCAAGCCCGGTTCGGCCTCCCAGATCGCCGCCAACCCGGGGGAGTGGGCCATTCGCGCCGCGCGCCTGTTCGACGTGACGGTGCTGCTCAAGGGTGCCGTCACCCACGTAGCGTCGCCGTCGGGCGCCCGCCTGACCGTGTCGACCGGGCCGGCCTGGCTGGCTACGGCCGGCTCCGGCGATGTGCTCGGCGGCATTCTCGGTGCGCTCCTGGCCACCCACTCCGACCAGCTCGAAACTGATGCCGCCTCCCTCGCCCCGCTCGCCGCCACCGCCGCGCTCCTGCACGCCGAAGCCGCCAGGCTCGCCTCCGCCGGAGGCCCGATTGCAGCCCTCGACATCGCCGATGCCGTGCCGCGTGCCGTCGCCGCGCTGCTCGATCACTGGGCCGACCCCGGCGCGCGCTAGGCGACCCGCAGCCTCAGTCGCTAAAGCGGAATGCGGGCGAGAAAGTCCCGGGTGCGGCACTGGGGTGTGGCAGCCCGGGCCAACCGCTGTTCGGCATGAACCGCTAACCTGCAGTCGGACCGCAGGGCGTCGAGCGTCGCAGCGACCTTTTAGGCCGACTGACCGCCAATTCGACGAAATACGACGGATGCGCCGGCTGGTCCCGCACGACGGCCGGCTGTGCGAAAGTAAAGCGTGCGAATTCACGACGAGACCCGTAGCGGTCAGCGACCCCGGCGGCATCCGCTCGCCGCACAGTGGTCGGCCTTCGCTCTCGTGCACCTGCTGCTGATTCTTCTGGCCGTGTTCGGGCCGGGGTATCCGCTCGGTGACGTCGAGGTGGTCTACCGCGGCTGGGCCGAGAACGCGGCCGCCGGCAGCATCGTGGGAATCACCGAAAACTTCGTCTACCCGCTGCTCGCCCTCCTGCCGATCTCCGCCGCGTTCGCGTTCGGCGGCCCGGCCTACCTCGGAACCTGGTTCGCGCTGGTGACGGCGCTGAACGCGGGGGCGTTCGTCGTGCTCGTGCGCGAACACCGCAGCGCGGCCTGGTGGTGGCTGCTCTTTCTGGCGCTGCTCGGCCCCATCGCGCTCGTGCGCATCGACGCGATCACGGTGCCCCTCGTCATCGTGGCCCTGCTCTGGCTGCGCCGGCGCCCGTTCTGGGGTACGGCACTGCTCACGATCGCGACCTGGATCAAAATCTGGCCGGTCGCCGTGCTCGCCGCCCTGTTCGTGGCGTCGAAACAACGCTGGCGGATGCTCGGGGTCGCCGCCGCCGTCACCGCGGCGGTCGTCGCCGTGGCCGCGGCGCTCAGCCTTGCCCGCGGCAGCGGAATTCACGTGCTGAGTTTCGTGGCGGAGCAGGCCGGCCGGGGGATCCAGATCGAATCGCCCGTCGCCGTGCCCTGGCTCTGGCAGGCCGCGCTCGGCGTGCCGAGCAGTTTCGTCTACTACGACCATCAGATTCTTACCTTTCAGGTCGCCGGCACCGGCACCACCGCCCTGAGCGTTCTGATGACCCCGCTGCTGGCGGTCGCTGCCGCTGCCGTGCTGCTCCTCGGCGTGCGCGCCCAACGCATGGGCGCTGGATGGCTCGCGGTGCTGCCGCCGCTGACGCTCGCGCTGACGGTGACCCTGATCGCGTTCAACAAGGTGGGGTCGCCGCAGTTCATCAGCTGGCTGGCCGCACCGATCATTCTGGGACTCGTGCAGAGCGGCCGGGCCTGGCGTACACCGGCGCTGCTCGGGCTCGCGCTCGCCGCTCTCACCCAGGTCGTCTACCCCTACCTGTACGACTGGCTGCTCGTGGCCAACCCGCTTATGGTGCTCGTGTTGACCCTGCGCAACCTGCTCGAGTTCGTGCTGCTCGGCTGGGCGATCGGGGCGCTCTACCGGCCGAGGCCCGCGCGAATCCGGCCTAGCTAACCACCCCGACTCCCGGTGCACCCCTCGAAGCCGGATCAGGCGTCGATCAGGCGAGGCGCCTCATGGACCTCTGACGAGACGCTCGTATACTCGTTGTTGGATTCCACGGTCGTGGTGGCTTGCGGGGCCGCTGATCTCAATGGCGCACCCGCAGTGCTGCTATCGACCTCCACCGGTATTCAGGAGCATTCTTGTGAGTTCTCGATCCCGACAGTCACCGGCCGTTGGTGTCAGTGCTGAGCCCGCAGTGAAGCCCCTGGCGTGGCATACCCTCTCTGCCACGGTCGTCGCCACGATGTTGGACGTCGATCCAGGAGCCGGTCTGCACGACGGCTCGGTTGAGGCGCGACAGGAAGAGTACGGACCCAATGTCCTGGCCGAGCCCAGAAGGATACCGGCCTGGCGCAAAATCATCCGTTTATTGGCGGAGAAAA
Organism: Cryobacterium sp. TMT1-2-2; assembly: GCF_004403505.1. Lineage (NCBI taxonomy): Bacteria > Bacillati > Actinomycetota > Actinomycetes > Micrococcales > Microbacteriaceae > Cryobacterium > Cryobacterium sp. TMT1-2-2. The sequence continues at coordinate 38,855 of NZ_SOGS01000026.1, forward strand.
TGACGCTCGTGCTGGTGATCGCCGCAGTGGTGAGCGCCGTCGTCTCAGGCGAATGGGAGACGCCTGTCGTTATCCTCGCGGTGATCATCCTGAACACGGCATTGAATTATCTGCAGGAACGACGGGCCGAAAACAGCCTCCAGGCGTTGCGAACTATGTCTGCGGGAACGGCGGTGGTTCGCCGTAACGGCACCGAGCTGGAGGTTCCTCGGTCCGCGCTGGTGCCCGGAGATATTGTTCTGCTCGACGCCGGGGACTCCATTCCGGCCGACGGCCGCATCGTTGAAGAATCGCGGTTGCAGGTGGCCGAGGCCACACTGACCGGAGAATCCGAACCCGTCGGCAAGACGACGCGTGCCCTCACGGTTGCGAGCCTGCCGCCTGGCGACCGCGACAACATGGTCTTCATGAACACCGAGGTCACCCGTGGCCGGGCCACCATGGTCGTCACCGCTACCGGTATGCGCACAGAGGTCGGTGCAATTGCGGCTTTGCTCAGCGAGGTGAAAGGCGAACGTACCCCCCTCCAAAAGAGGATCGACCAGTTGGCCCAGATGCTGACCGTGGTGGCCCTGCTCGTGGTATCCGTTGTCTTTGTGCTGGGTCTCATCCGTGGGCAGTCGTGGTCCGACCTGCTGATCACCGCGGTGTCGCTGGCCGTGGCGACAATTCCAGAGGGACTCACGGCGGTCGTCGCCTTCACTCTGGCGATGGGAGCCTCTCGGCTAGCGGGCCGTGGGGCCATTCTCAAGCAGCTCTCGGCGGTGGAAACCCTGGGCAGCGTCACCCATATCGCCACGGACAAGACCGGCACGCTGACCATGAACGAGATGACGGCACACCGCCTACACATTCACGGACACGATTTTCTGGTCACCGGCGAGGGCTATTCGACAAACGGGAAAATCCTGACCCCGGAGGACCTGCCGGTGCCCGACCTGACCGAGGCGTTACTGGCGATGGCGCTGTGCAACGATGCCGTGATCCGTGACGGCAGGCTGGTGGGAGATCCGACGGAAGGTGCGTTGCTCGTGTTGGCCGAAAAGGGCGGTCTCGACGTTGAGGCAGCCCGGCAAGATCACCCGCGCGTGGCGGAGGTCCCGTTCGATTCTGAGTACAAATACATGGCCACCTTCCACCGGCTGGCGTCGACAACGCCCAACTCGAACCCGTCCGCGCCGCTGACCGTCGACCAGTGTCTGGCCAAGGGGGCCCCGGTCGCGCTGATGCAGCTGGCCGATTCGGTACTCACCGCGCACGGAATCCGGCCGATCACCGAGGAACATCGCCAACGGATCCACGCTGCCATTCAGAAACTGGCCGGGGAGGGCCTGCGCACACTCATGATCGCCGGGCGGCGGCTTGACGCCGCTCTCCCAGACGACGAGAAATCGTTGCAAGCCATGGTCACCGGTTTGACGATCTACGCAATCGTGGGAATTGTCGATCCTGCCCGTGCCGAGGCTGCCGAGGCCATCGCCGTGGCGCGGAGAGCTGGCATCCAAGTACACATGATCACGGGCGATCACCTGATCACGGCTTCGGCCATCGCCAAGAATTTGGGTATCCCCGGCGACGCCGCGTCCGGTCCGGACCTGGACAAACTGGACGACGGCGAGCTTGGCCGACGTGCTGCCGGTTACGGCGTGTTGGCGAGGGTCACCCCGGCACACAAGATTCGAATGGTCAAGGCTCTGCAGCAGGGGGGCAATATCGTGGCGATGACCGGGGACGGTGTCAACGATGCCCCGGCCCTGAAGCAGGCCGACATCGGTATCGCGATGGGCATCACCGGTACGGACGTGTCCAAAGGCGCAGCGAATATGATCCTCACCGATGACAACTTCGCCACCATCGTGGCGGCGGTCAGAGAAGGCCGCGGCATCTATGCCAACATCCTGAAGTTCGTGAGATTTCAGCTCACCACGGCGTGGGGGTTCGTGCTCATCTTTTTGATCGCGGGCGTCACCGGGCTGGCCGGCGGTGCGCCGTTCACCGCCCTGCAGATCCTCTGGGTCAATATCATCATGGACGGCCCGCCCGCGCTCGCCCTCGGCGTGGATGCGGCGGAGCCGGGCACGATGCTGGAACAGCCTCGCCCGGCAGATGAACGGCTGCTGACCCGAGGTCGGCTCGTCCGAATCCTCGGGTTGGGGATCGTCATGGCCGCTGGCACCATCGCCGTCCTGACCCTTGCGCCGGTCGTGTTCCCGGACAGGGCCGATGATGCGGCATTCGCCAGCACCCTGGCGTTTACCACGTTCGTGTTTTACCAGGTGTTCAATCTGCTTAACGTGCGTTCGGACACGCACTCCGTATTCTCGATCCAGACCTTGACGAACCGGAGCATCTGGGTCGCCCTGGCGGCCGTGATCATCCTGCAGATCTGTGTGGTGCAGCTCCAGGTTCTGCAGGGGCTCTTCGACACCACAGAACTCACTGCATCCCACTGGGGCCTGGCCGTGCTGGTGGGGTCTTCCGCGCTCTGGGTCGAGGAAATCGGTAAGTTCCTGGTGCGGTCGCGGGTCCGCCATCGGCGCGGCCCGGCCCCGAGTAGCAGTGCGCGCAATCCCAGCTCAGACCATCACATCTAAGGAGTCACAATGCTTGTAGCCTTTTCCGTTGCACCGTCCGTCGCCGCCGACTCGCAGGGGTCGGTGCACGACGCGGTCGCCGCCGCCGTGCGCATCGTGCGCGACTCCGGGCTGCCCAACCACACCGATTCCATGTTCACCACCATTGAGGGCGACTGGGACGAAGTCTTTGCCGTGATCAAGGCGGCGACCGAGGCAGTGGGAGCCTTCGGGCCGCGCGTTTCCCTCGTGCTGAAGGCCGACATCCGCCCAGGTCACACGGGCGAGCTGGCCGGCAAGCTCCAGCGACTCGAGAGTGCGTTAGGGCAAGGGAAATCCGACTGAGCGAACCGCCACGCGGGCTTCACGTCCTGATTGGGCGGTTAGCTTGTCCGTTCGGAGTCGGGCGGATCATCGGCAGTCAGTGAGCCGGCGTGGGCGCGTATGGTCGGGTTCAGACGAACCTTGATCAGGCTGGCGATTGTGGTCACCGTCAAGACGACAGCGATGACGACAAGGCTCAGGTTGGTGCTGATCTCCGGCACGCGGTCGTCGATACCGTGTCCCCAGTGCAGAACGAGTTTCACGCCGATGAAAGCGAGGATGAGCGCCAGACCGGTGGATAGGTACACCAACTCGTCCAGGAGTCCCTTGACGAGAAAGAAAAGCGCACGCAGCCCGAGCAGGGCGAAGGCGTTGGCGGTGAAGACGATGTACGGTTCCTCGGTGATACCGAAGATCGCCTGTCGTCGTGAGCGAGTGCATCCGGGGTTCTTCCACCAAGGATAGACACATGAACCATAATTCGGTAATCTGAAAGCGTATTTTAGAACTGTCATTTCACAGGATTTGCCGCTAGCAAGGCCAGCTGGGTGCCACCCATCGGCCTGCGGGCCGGCATCGCTGTCACCCCCCGTTACCGATAAGGAGAACTACCAATGAGCGTTGACGGCGCGATCGACACCGTTGAACTGGTGCCAGCCCCGAGCAATAGCATCGTGGTCGGACACGATGGCTCAGACTGTGCCGATTACGCACTAGCCATGGCCCTTGAACTCGCCGACCAGTTGCACGTTCCCGTTGTTGTTGTGCGGGCGTGGTCCATCGCGACAGCTCCGCGGCCATCAAGTTGGGAGTTCGGATATGTCTCTTCGTTCGAGGAGTACCTCTCAGCGGTCCACGATGAACTGGTGCGGGACGCGCGGACCAGCGTCGAGAATCATCTCGCGGTCGTGGTGAGCTACCGGGCGGTTCATGCCAGCCCTGCGAAGAGCCTCATTGCCGTCTCACGAGACGCTCGTATTCTCGTTGTTGGATCTCGCGGTCGTGGCGGCCTCACGGGGATGCTGCTCGGTTCCGTGAGTGAGCAGTGCGTGCGGCACGCGACATGCCCCGTCCTGGTCGTACGGCAGCGGGGACGCAAGGTGGAACACGAGTGAACGTGACCGACACCGGAGTTTAAACAAGCCCATCTCCAGCAGAAAAAGAGCAAGAATTCCCTTGAAGAGATCCACGAACAGCGCTTCGATGGACGACAACCCGTCCGGGCCAGCTACCCAGCCGATGAGGAGTCCGCCCAGGAGCAGCACGATGCCTTTCCCCAGAAACACTTCATGGGCGATCGACTTCCACCGCGTCTTGCGCGAGATGCCTCGCGCCAGAACAATTCCCACCAGAATTGCGGGCACTTCCAGCAAGACCAGAAGCAGCGGCATGTGTTCTTGGAACGAGATCTGCTGGCTGCCGAGGTAGGCGACGGCAGCGGCGTAGGCGCCCACGCTCACGGATCCGTAATGGGCGGCGATAGAGGCCGCATCCGCTCGCTTGAACCGGCCCAGATAGCGCAGCACGGGAAACGCGAGCAGGGTGAGGCCAAAACCCATGGTCACCACGGCCAGCATCTGCGGCAACAGGTTGGCGAAGGGCTGCTTGGCCAGTTCCACGCCGCCTTGGAGGCCAATGACCAGCAACAGCACGATGCTCACAAACTCGTACATCGCCGCCGGAAGACGCAACTCTGAACGCAGAAGACCGGCCACTGCTCCGAGCAGAAAGAAAAGAATGGTGGGATCGATCACATTGTGGCTCTCTGATTTACTCTGCTCGAAGTTCGAAGAAGCGGCGCGACTCCATGGTGACCAACCCCGTCAATGCACGCTGAGCAATACGTGCTAACACTAGCGTGTATTGCGGAGCGTGTGTCGTCTATGATCAAACGATGGCCGTCTGGACCTTTCTCACTAATCACGCACACGTGCTGCTCTGCGTTTCTCAAGACCCCGGGATGCGATTGCGCGATATCGCAGTAGAAGTGGGAATCACCGAACGCGCCGCCCAACGCATCATCGCCGAACTCGTCGCAGATGGCTATCTCACGCGTCACCGCGACGGACGGCGCAACAGCTATCAGCTCTACCCCGAGCTTCCTCTTCGGCATCCCCTGGAACGACACCACAAAATTGGTGAGCTTCTCGCAGCGCTTGGATTGGATCCATAGATCGTGAGTAGCCACCGCGGTCGACCCTGCCAGTCGCCGTTGCCCGCATCGCTGCACTCGCGAGTTCACCGACCGAAGCTATGCCGACCCACTATTTTGCGATAACTCAAATGGTGACGCTGCTCACACCGCGACACGCTGGTCGCGCAGATGATGTGCGGCGGGCAGACGGGCCACGAGAGCGCCATGGGGCTTAGGCTTGACGCATGCCCCTCACTCCTGACGGGTCGACGCAGCTGTCGTCGACCCGTATTCGTCTTGCCCTGTTAGCCCTGGCCCTGGGCGGATTCGGCATCGGCGCGACCGAATTCGTCGCCATGGGTCTGCTGCCAAACCTCGCCGCCGACCTGCTGCCCGGCCTGTACGCCAACGCACCGGATGCCGCCAACGCGCAGGCCGGCTGGCTCATCTCGGCCTACGCCCTCGGAGTCGTCGTCGGTGCGCCCACGATCGCTGCGGCCGCCGCGCGCTGGCCGCGCAAGCAGTTGCTGCTCGCGCTGCTCACCGCATTCACCCTCGGAACCATCGCCTCGGCCCTACTGCCGACCTTTGAGACCGTACTCGCGGCCCGCTTTGTGGCCGGACTGCCGCACGGCGCCTACTTCGGCATCGCCTCGCTCGTCGCCGCCCACCTGATGGGCCCGGGCAAGCGGGCCCGCGGCATCGCGATCGTGCTCAGCGGCCTCACCATCTCCAACGTGATCGGGGTGCCGACCATCACCTGGATCGGCCAGATGAGCGGATGGCGCGTCGCCTACCTCGTCGTCGCCGCCATTTTCGCGCTCACCTTCGCGGCCGTCGCCGTGTTCGTACCGTTCCAGAACGGCAACCCGAAAGCCACCATGCGGGCCGAACTTCAGGCGTTTGGCAAACTGCAGGTGTGGATCACCCTGTCGATCGGTGCGATCGGCTTCGGCGGGCTGTTCGCCGTGTACACCTACGTCGCCCCGCTGGTGACCCTGATCACCGGGCTGAAAGCCGCGGCGGTGCCGCTCATTCTGGTGGTCGTCGGTCTCGGCATGACGGTTGGCAACTTCGCCGGGGGAGCGCTGGCCGATTGGAGCGTGCGCCGCACCATGTACATCTCGTTCGGCGTGCTCATCATCGCGCTCGTCACGCTCGGCCTGTCGGCGCAGGTCCTGGCCGGGCTGCTGGTGGGCATGTTCCTGGTGGGGGCGGCAGCATCCGCTTTGTCACCGACCATTCAGGCCCGGCTGATGGACGTCGCGCACGAGAGCCAGTCGCTCGCCGCGGCGCTCAACCACTCCTCGCTCAACGTGGGCAACGCGCTCGGCGCGGCCCTCGGCGGTGTGGCCATCGCGGCGGGGCTCGGCTATCTCGCCCCGGTGTGGATCGGCGTGGGGCTGAGCGGGCTCGGCGTGCTGCTGACCCTGCTCACCTTCAGCATCGACCGTCGGCGTCGTCGGCGCGGCCACCATGTGCCCTACGGGACGCAGCTGATCCCGGTCGTGCGCGAGCACTGACGCCGTCTGACCGTGCCCGCCTTAAACGACACTGATCGGCCCTCATCGAGAAGGCCGGTCAAGTTCAGACGAACAATCAGTCGGTCTGCAGCAGGATGCCGTCGTGGATGGCACGCTTGCGCAGCGCGACCTTGGTTCCCACGTCGTATCCGGCGAGGCGGTACTTCTCGCGAATGCGTTTGAGGTAGCTCTTGGCGGTCTCCTCGGAGATGCCGAGCTGGTAGGCGACGGCCTTGACCGGCTCGCCGGCACCGTAGAGCGCCATGACCCGGCGTTCCTGGGCGCTGAGGCGGGGACCTTCGACGTTCTCGGTGGAGTTGAGCGCGTAGTCGAGTTCGGCCGAGATGTACGACTTGCCATTGTAGGCGGCGCGAATGGCGTCGACGATCATGCTGGCTTCCTCGCTCTTCACGAGGTAGCCGAGCGCGCCTGCCGCGAGGGCTTCGCGCACCAGTGCCGGTTCGGAATAGGTGCTCATGAGCACCGTCTTCACACCGGTCGTCTTGAGTGTGGAGATCTTCAGCGACACCGGAATGTTGTCCTTGAGATCGAGGTCGAGCAGCACGACATCCACCGGAAACTCGGGATGCGTCAGCAGCTCGGGCCAGGTGGTCACCGCCGCTACCATCTCGATGTCATCAGCGGCGCTGCGGATCCACTCGGTGAGGGCACCCAGGAGCATCCTGTGGTCATCGACCAGGGCTAAACGGATGGGACGGTCTGTTGTCGTCATTTTCTGCCTCCTACTGGTTGCACCCTATCGCCTAAATCCCCAATACTAGGCATCCGCTGGATTGTCGCCACTGCACTCGATGTCTACCCGCAGGCTCCCGGCCCGATTTGAGTCCACATGCGGGCCAACCGCACGAATCGCCTGCCAGGTTTCGGGATCGACACGCCGCCGGGCGACCCCCGTTGTAGTCAATTCGATGGGGAAACGAACCTTGCGGTGCGGACCCGCCCCATGTGTGGGGGCAATCGGTCCAAGGCGCAGCGAAACGGATGTCCCCGACCTGGCCGTATCCCCGATCAGCAGCCAAATTGTCAGCAGCAGCCCATCGCGTTGCGGCGGGGAGAGCAGTCCGGCCAGACCGGCCGGATCGCTGAGCGCGACGACCGGACCGAGAAATTCGCTCTCGGTGATGGCGTGGTGCAGCCAGGTTTCAGTGCGCCCCTCGATCAGGTGCAAGCGCAGTTGGGTAGCCAGGGAGGCCGCCGTGGTCGCCGTCGACGGCGTCAGTGGCAGTGCGGTGCGGCCCTGGGCAACATCGTCGAGCAGGGTCTCGGCGTCGAGGTCGAGCCGGGCCAGCTGCTCGGAGGCAAGCATCCCGACCGCGAATCGTGGCTGGGAGACCGTGCTCTGCACCAGAACGAGGTCGAGTTCGCGCTGCACCATGCGCCGGAACGCCTGCACGATGCTCGCACCGACCAGCGGTGGTGCGACAGCGAGGGCGATGGAGAGGATGTCGGGGCCGAGGGTGAGCAGGTCGGCGCGCGTTTCGAACAGTGTCGCCGCGCTCATCGCCAGACCGAGGGCCACGGTGGCCATGGTGATTTCGCCGGTCTCGCGTAGGGTCACGATCGACAGCAGAAAAGCGCCGACGGCGGGTGCCGCGGTCGAAAAGTTTCCCGCGCCGGTCGCGCCCGAGGATCCGGCCAGATCGAGCGCCACCACGACCGCACAGGCGCCCAGGGCCGCCAGGAACAACCAGAGCGGCAGGAGGGAGGCCAGTTTGTGTACCGCGAGGTGAACGGCCACCGCGGTGGCCAGCAGAATGACCCAGGCCAGAATGCTCAGCACCGGAATGTGCGCCGGGTCCCACTCAATGATCAGGCGCGCGAGCAGGAACACCGCGATGAAGGCCCCGCTGATGCTCATGCCGATACCGAGGTGACGGGCACCCAAACCGTTCTGGTCCGACCGAAAGACGGTGATGCGGCCGTCACCGCGCAGAATCGTGCGGGGAAACCGCAGCGGCAACAGGTCGGCGCGGGTGCGATGCGCGGCGGATGCCGGTGGCCAGCTGCGTTCGGATGATCCGCCGAGCAGACGCGAACCCACACCGCGGGCCCGCGGGTGGGTGGCGATGGGCGCGGTGTCATTGAACTGGCTCACTTGGGAACCTCCAGCACAACCGTGGTTCCGGCGCCGGGCGAGGAGAACAGGCGGGCGTTGCCGCCGACATCCCGAAGCCGGGCAATCACCGATTCGGCCACACCGAGGCGCTCCGTTCCCACCTGGCCGAGGTCGAAGCCGACCCCGGTATCGGTGACCATCGCGCGAACAGTGCGGGCGTCATCTGTTATGGTCACGTCGGCGTGGTCGACACCGGAGTGACGGCGCACGTTTTCGAGGCATTCGGAGAGGGCCAGCAGAAAGGAATCGAGTACGTTGCTGGATAGCTGCACCTGCCCGCTGCCGTGCCAGTTGACGGTGAGGCCCATGCGTTCAAAGCGTTGGCGCACGGCGTCGAGGGTGTCGCCGAGGGAGAGCACCGACGCCGGTTCCAGGCTGTAGACCCCGGAGCGACGGGGCGTCGGCAGGCCGCCGAGGCGCAGCTGGCGTAGGAGTCGTGCGTCATCACCGGCCTGCTTCTGCAGGGCGATCGGGCTCACCCCCACGCCGGAGTGGGCCAGCAGGGTGAGGGTGGCGAGCACCGTGTCGTGCAGCAGACGGGCGTCCTGACGGCGTTGCGCTTCCAGCTCGCTCGCGTACCGCTCGGCCCGGTGGGCGCGGCCGATCGCGGCGATGCGGTGCATCACCCGGGGCACGCTCTGCGCGATCCACCAGGCAGCGAGCGTGAACGCCAGCCACATGCTCACGGTCAGCGCCAGCAGCACCGTGCGGTCGGGCGCATTGACGGTCACGACGGCCACACTCGCGATGGTGACTGCGAAACTCGCCACGAGCAGCAGTATCCGGCGGGGGCTGGTCAGCAGCACGGCCGCGACCGCGCACATCGGCGCGGTGGAAACCATGCCGATGACGCTCTCCTCGATCAGGTTCAGGGGAACACCCGGATGGCTGGCGAAGCCCACGATGAGTATGATCGCTTCTCCGCTGAGCACGGTCAGAACGGCCCAGCGCAGCGCCCCGGTGCTGCCGAGCAAGTATTGTCCAACGGCCAGAAACAGCACGAGCACAAGACACCAGAGGCGTGCGTCGGCCTCCAGCCCGCCCGGCACCAGCAGGCAGGCCAGCGTCGTGGCCGTACCCACGAGCCCGGCTGCCTGCACCGCTCTGCGCAGGAGGCGGTCGCGCTCCTTGAGGATGCGTTGCATGGGGGCCTGTCCGGTTTGGAAATGAACGTGTTCTATCAGCACCATACCGGGCGACGCGCGCGCGGGTTCGCCCTAGTGCAGCACCCGTCGAATCTGGGCGCCGATTGCCTCGTTCTCAATGAGGAAACCATCGTGACCATAGCCGGATTCCAGCACGACCGCGGTGGGTCCATCAATATTGTTGGTCAGATGCGCGGCGATGGTGCGCTGGCCATCCACCGGAAAGAGACGGTCGCTGTCGATTCCGACGACGACCGAGCGGGCGCTGATCCGGCCCAGGGCGGTCGCGACGCCGCCGCGACCGCGACCGATATCGTGGGAGTTCATGGCTTCGACCAGCACGATGTAGCTGTTGGCGTCGAAGCGTCGGGTGAATTTGTTGCCGTGAAAGTCGAGGTACGACTCAACGGCGAAGCGGCCGTTGGCGCCGAGCGGACTGATGCCGCTCTGCCAGCCCCGGTCGAAGCGGGCGTTCAGCTCGGCCGGGCTTCGGTAGTTGAGCAGGGCCATTCTGCGGGCCAGGGCCAGCCCGCGGGTTGGGCCGTCGCCATCCGCTTCGTCGTAGTAGTCGCCGGCTCGAAAGGCCGGGTCGGTGCGGATGGCCTCGATCTGCACCGAGTTGAGGGCGATCTGGTCGGCGGTCGTGACGGGCGGCGCCGCCAGAATGATCAGGCGTTCGACCCGGGCGGGGGTCTCGATCGCCCATTCGAGGGCGTGCATGCCGCCCATGGATCCGCCGATGACGGCCGCCCAGCGTTCGATGCCGAGCCGGTCGCTGAACACGCGCTGGGCGCTGACCTGGTCGCGAATGGTGAGATAGGGAAAGCGGATGCCCCACTCCAGCGCGTCGGGTGCGAGCGAGGCCGGCCCGGTGCTGCCCTGGCAGCCGCCGAGCATGTTCGGCGCCACGACGAACCACCGGTCGGTGTCGATGGCCAGTCCGGGGCCGACGATACCGTCCCACCAGCCGCCGGTCTCCTGGCCGGGTCCGGGAGCGCCGACCACGTGGCTGTCACCGGTGAGGGCGTGCAGCACGAGTACGGCGTTGTCGGCGGCCGGGTTCAGGGTTCCCCAGGTTTCGTAAGCGAGGCGGGCTGCCGGAAGGCTGCCGCCGGCCTCGAAGCTGAGCGGGCCGAGGTTTTGAAACTGGCGGTGTCCCACTGGGTCGCCGTCGCGCCAGGCTCCGGTCGCCGGAGGCTTGCCGAGTACCGAGCGCGCCTGGGCTTCGGTGATGAAGCTCGACGGGACCGTGTCTGCTGACGATTGCCATTCCATACAGGTCCATTCTGTCGGTCGAATGAACCGCCCGGGCGCATGTTACGTCGTACGCCCGGGCTGGGCCGATTTGGTTTAGGCGTCGGCGCGGTCGCGCTTGACGACGGCGCGGGCGGCGGCCAGACCGGCCTCGAGGTCGGCCTTGAGGTCGACGACGTTCTCGATACCCACCGAGAGGCGCACCAGGCCGGGGGTGACGCCGGCGGTGAGCTGCTGCTCCGGGGTGAGCTGGGCGTGCGTGGTCGACGCCGGGTGGATCACCAGGGAGCGTACATCACCGATGTTGGCGAGGTGGCTGAACAGGCTCAGGTTGTCGACCAGGGCGCGGCCGGCCGAGACACCGCCCTTGAGTTCGAACGAGAGCACAGCACCGACGCCGAGCGGGGCGTACTTGTTGGCGTTGGCATACCAGGGGCTCGACGGCAGTCCGGCGTAGTTCACCGAGGCGATGTCGTCGTGGTTGTCGAGCCACTCGGCGATGTCCTGCGCGTTCTGCACGTGGCGTTCGATGCGCAGGCTGAGGGTCTCAATGCCCTGGATGAGCTGCCAGGCGCTCGCCGGGGCGATAGCGCTGCCGAGGTCGCGCAGCAGCTGCACACGCGCCTTGATGACGTAGGCGATGCCGTCGCCGACCGCGGTGGTGTAGCTGGCGCCGTGGTACGACGGGTCGGGTTCGGTCAGGCCCGGGAACTTCTCGACGTTCTTCGACCACTCGAACTTGCCGCCGTCGACCAGCACGCCGCCGATGATGGTGCCGTGACCGCCGAGAAACTTCGTCGCCGAGTGCACGATGATGTCGGCGCCGTGCTCGAACGGGCGAATCAGGTACGGGGTGGCGATGGTGTTATCGACGATCAGCGGAATACCCGCGGCGTGGGCGACATCCGCTACCAGGGAAATGTCGAGAACGTTGATGCGCGGGTTGCCGATGGTCTCGGCGAAGAACAGCTTGGTGTTCGGGCGCACCGCGCGCTGCCATTCGGTCGCGTCATCCTGGTCTTCGACGAAGGTGACCTCGATGCCGAGCTTGGCCAGGGTGTACTTGAACAGGTTGTAGGTTCCGCCGTAGATCGAGCTCGACGACACGATGTGGTCACCGGCCTGCGCAATGTTCAACACCGCAAACGTGGATGCCGACTGGCCGGAAGACAGCAGCAGCGCCGCGGTTCCGCCCTCGAGCGCCGCGACGCGCTCCTCGACGACGGCCTGCGTGGGGTTCTGGATGCGAGTGTAGATGTTGCCGAACTCGGCCAGCGCGAACAGATTCTGGGCGTGCTCCGCACTGTTGAACACGTACGACGTGGTCTGGTAGATCGGGGTGGCTCGAGCGTTCGTAACCGGGTCGGGACGCGCGCCTGAATGAACCTGCTTGGTCTCAAACTTCCACGATGAAGAATTGTCGGTCACGATAGCCTCCGCGTCATTCAGCGCGGACTCTCCAGCGCTCTGGCCCCGAGCCTAAAGATGCCCGAATGGCCGTGCAAGAGCGGGCGAAACACAACGTCATGTTGTGCGAGCGCTTACGTGCGATTGTCATGCGGCAACACGATCGTGCCGGTCGGCGTCGTCGCCGTCTCCCGGAACAGCCACCGTACTTTCGGCTGGACCAGGGGCTGAACCAGCCGTCGAACGACGGGCAGCGACAGCACGATGGAGGTAATCACGCTCAGCACGATCATGCCCGGCAACACCCACGCGGGCTGTGGACCGTCAAGCACACCCGTCTCCCGTAGCGGGTATAGCACGAAGGTGTGCAGCAGGTAGATGTACATTGTCGCCGCGCCCAGCTCGGTGAACCAGGTCCTGCGCCGCGGAATCAGCATGAGGAATGCCACGATGAGCGCAAACGCGAGCAGCATGACGGCCAAACGGATGCCGCCAGCCCACCACGCGGAATAGTCAAACGTCGCGTACCCCTCGTCATAGAGCAGGAATCGGCGCACCTGCAGGGTGCGGAGGGCGTCGATATTGAACGCGATCACCAGGTAGAGCAGGGCGAACAGCCCGATCGCGCCGGCCCGCCAGCGCCAGACCAGGCCGTTGCGGAGCTCGAGCCAGGTGTCGGTCAGCAGCCACTGGCGCAGTTTCCAGCCAAAAACAAAGAACGGCAGCAGCCCGAGGGTGCGGGACAGGGCGAACGTACCGTCTATATTCGGCAGGTAGCCGACCCCGATCGAGATAATAATGCTGATGATGAGGGGATAGCGCAGGAACACGAGGTACGGCATGACAATCCGCCACATCACCAGGGCGAGCAGAAACCACAGCGTCCAGCTCGCTGTGGAGTAATCCAGCACGAACTTGCCGCCGAGGATCCAGCGCAGCACCGTCCAGATCGTCTCGAAGATGAGGTAGGGAAAGACGATGTCGGTGAGCAGCCGGTGCATCTGCCGTGCGTTTGGCGGTCCCGACTTGGCGAAGTAGCCGCTCACGGCCACGAAAACCGGCACGTGGAAGGCGTAGATGAACAGATACAGCGTGTAGGCGACATCGGCTTCGCCGATGAGTTTGAGAATCGCGTGGCCGATCAGCACGAGGGTGACGGCCACCCAGCGCGCGTTGTCCCAGAGGGGTACGCGACGCTTCTGTGGTGGAGTGGTGGTGTCCAGTGCGCTCATTGACACCATTCTCCCGCCACAATGGAGAAATGAGTATTCGACGAGTGGTTGTGACCGGAGCAAGTTCAGGAATTGGAGCGGCGACGGCACGCCTGTTCCGGGAGCATGGTTGGAACGTGGTGGGGGTCGCGCGGCGGGCCGACCGTCTCAAAGCGCTGCAGGCCGAAACCGGAGCGGATGTCTTCACCGCCGACCTCACGGTGCAGGCGGATGTCGACGCCTTGCGCGACTACCTCGCCGCCAGCGGCCCGGTGCACGCCCTCGTCAACAATGCCGGCGGCGCCAAGGGTCTTGACTCGGTCGAGGCCGGAAGCATCGAAGACTGGGCCTGGATGTTCGAGATCAACGTGCTCGCCGTCAAGCGGGTCACCACGGCCATTCTGCCGCTGCTGCGCGCCGGTATGGCCTCCGGGGCCGGATCGGCCGATATCGTGAACATCACCTCGATTGCCGGGCACGTGGCTTACCTCGGCGGCGGCGGCTACAACGCGGCGAAGTTCGCCGCGCACGCCATGACCGAGGTGCTGCGCCTCGAACTCTCGGGGGAGCCGATTCGGGTGATCGAGATCGCGCCGGGCATGGTCAGAACGGATGAGTTCGGCCTGGTTCGCTTCGACGGCGACGCCGACAAGGCCTTCGCGGCCTACGAGAACGTTCCCGATCCGCTCTCGGCGGAGGACATCGCCGAGACGATCGTGTCGAGCGTTGAGCGCCCCGCGCACGTGAACCTCGACCTGATCGTGATCAAGCCGGTCGCCCAGGCATCGTCGACCCGCGTCGCCCGCGGCCCCCTAAAGGTGCGCGAGGACTAACCGGGGGCCGCGGGTTCCCACGCGACGCGCCGCGCTGGACCTGAGCCAGTGCGCGGGAATTCCGCCTCCCGCGGGGCACAGCAAACGGGCCGGACAGGATGTGCATCCTGGCCGGCCCGTTCGTTGCACTGCGGGGGTTAGTGCTCGACAGCCTTCTCGGCGCCATGCCCGGTGAGCGAACGCACCGACATCTCGGCGGCGAGCTTCGGGCTCTCCTTCACCGTGCTGGTGACCGATCCGAGCCAGCCCAGGAAGAATCCGAGCGGGATCGAGACGATGCCGGGGTTGCTCAGTGGGAAGATCGCGAAGTTCACGTCAGCACCGAACATGGAGGTCTCCGTACCGGAGAACACCGGCGAGAAGATGATCAGCAGCACGGCCGAGGCGAGTCCGCCGTACATGCTCCAGACCGCGCCCCGGGTGGTGAAGCCACGCCAGAACAGGGAGTAGAGGATGGTCGGCAGGTTGGCGCTCGCCGCGACGGCGAAGGCCAGGGCCACCAGGAAGGCAATGTTCTGCCCCTGCACGCCGATACCACCGGCGATGGCCAGGATACCGATCACGATCACGGTGCGACGAGCGACCTTGACCTCGTCGTCGGGGTTTCCCTTGCCCTTCTTGATGACGGAGCCGTAGATGTCGTGCGCGAAGCTGGTTGCAGCCGTGATGGTGATGCCGGCCACAACGGCCAGGATCGTCGCGAACGCGATGGCCGAGATGAAGCCGAGCAGCAGCGGACCACCGAGAGCGAGCGCGAGCAGCGGGGCTGCTGAGTTCACTCCACCGGGAGCGGCGAGAACGGTGTCAGCACCAACGAGAGACGCGGCACCGAAGCCGAGCACCAGCGTGAAGATGTAGAACGCGCCGATGAGCCAGATGGCCCAGACCACCGAGCGACGAGCTTCCTTCGCGGTCGGAACCGTGTAGAACCGCATGAGCACGTGCGGCAGGCCGGCGGTTCCAAGAACGAGGGCCAGAGCCAGGGAGATGAAGTCCAGCGGGTTGGCGCCGTACTTCAACCCCGGAGCCAGGATGTCGGCGCCCGAGGCGGAGATTGCGACGGCGCTGTCGAGCAGGTTCGACAGGCTGAAGCCGTTGATCGCCAGCACCCAGATGGTCATCGCGAACGCACCGATGATGAGCAGGAACGCCTTGACGATCTGCACCCAGGTGGTGCCCTTCATACCGCCGACCAGTACGTAGACGATCATGAGCGCGCCGACGACGGTGACCACGATGGATTGGCCGAGCTTGTCGTTGATGCCGAGAAGCAGCGACACGAGTCCGCCGGCTCCCGCCATCTGGGCGAGCAGGTAGAAGAAGCAGACGGCCAGGGTAGTCGTCGCCGCTGCCACGCGCACGGGGCCCTGCTTCAACCGGAAGGAGAGCACGTCGGCCATGGTGAACTTGCCGGTGTTGCGCATGAGCTCCGCAACCAGCAGCAGGGCCACGAGCCAGGCGACGAGGAATCCGATCGAGTACATGAATCCGTCGTAGCCGCTGACGGCAATTGCGCCGACGATGCCCAGGAACGATGCCGCCGACAGGTAATCGCCGGCGATGGCGAACCCGTTCTGCGGTCCGGTGAACGAGCGGCCACCCGTGTAGTAATCAGCCGCCGTCTTGTTGTTGCGGCCGGAGCGGATGACGATGATCAGGGTCACCGCCACGAAGGCCAGGAAAATCGAGATGTTCAGGACCGGGTTGTTCTCAACCGGTTTGACCGCGGTGGCCAGAAAATGCAGTGCGTTCATCGCTGTTCCATCCGCTCGAGTTCAAGGCGAAGTTCTTCGGTGCGGGGGTCGATCTTGCGGTTGGCGAAGGTCACGTACGTCATGGTGATGGCGAACGTCGTGACGAACTGGCCGAGGCCGAGGAGCAGACCGATGTTGATGCTGCCGAAGACCGGCGTGGCCATGAAGTCGTGCAGGTAGGCCGCTGCGAGAACGTAGGCGATGTACCAGACGAAGAAGAAGATGGCCATTGGTACGACGAACTTGTTGCGAGTGCGCTTCAACTCGAGAAAACGGGGGGTCTTCTCAAACGCCTCGTAGTCGATACGGGACTTCGGTGGGGCGTCTTTCACTGCTTCACTCATGGGGCCTCCTTGCCTCAGGGACGGAAAATTCGGGTTTTGCGGAAAAAGTGTGGGTGCGCGGTGGGGGTGGAGAGTGGTCGTGACCGGGTTAGGAAACGGATGCTGACAGCGCTCGTTTCAGATCGTCAAGAACGGTGGGGTCTTCGATGGTGGGGGGAACGGAATATTCTTCACCATCGACGATTTGCCGAATGGTTTTGCGAAGAATCTTGCCCGACCGCGTTTTGGGCAGTCGGTCGAGTATGGTGACGTCGCGAAACGCTGCGACCGGGCCGACATGCTCCCGGACGAGGGCGACGAGTTCTGCGGCGAGTACGTCGTGTTGCACCGTACTGCCGGCTTTGAGGGTAACGAATCCAGCGGCACGCTGACCCTTGAGCGGGTCGTGCACGCCGAGCACGGCGCACTCGGCGACGGCCGGGTGCAGCGTGAGCACCTCTTCGAGAGAGCCGGTCGACAGTCGGTGCCCGGCCACATTGATGACGTCGTCGGTGCGGCCCATCACGAACAGGTAGCCGTCCGCGTCGAAATGACCGGAGTCACCGGTGGCGTAGTAACCCGGAAAAGCGGTGAGGTAGGAACTTTCGAATCGTTCCTCACTGCCCCAGACCCCGAGCAGGGTCCCGGGTGGCAGCGGAAGGCGGATGGCGATGTTGCCGTCCTTGCCGATCTTTTCGATCGGCTTGCCCTTGGAGTCCAGAATGGCGATGTCATACCCGGGAACCGGAACGGTGGCCGAACCCGGCTTCGTGGGCAACTCTTCGATGCCGAGCAGGTTGGCGCAGATCGGCCAGCCGGTTTCGGTCTGCCACCAGTGGTCGACCACCGGGCAGTGCAGCCCGTTATTGGCCCAGTGGAAGGTTTCGGGGTCGAGGCGCTCGCCGGCCAGGAACAGGCTGGTCAGGCTGGACACGTCGTGATTCTTCAGCTCGAGCAGGTCGGGATCGACGCGGCGGATGGCCCGAATGGCGGTCGGCGCGGTGAACAGCACCTTCACCTTGTGCTCGTCGACGACGCGCCAGAACGCACCGGCGTCGGGCGTTCCGATCGGTTTGCCCTCGTAGATGACCGTGGTCGCGCCCGCCAGTAGCGGTGCGTAGACGATGTAGGAGTGCCCGACCACCCAGCCGACATCGGACGCAGCCCAGTAGACGTCGCCGGGGCCTACGTTGTAGACATTGCGCATCGACCAGTTCAGGGCGACGGCGTGGCCGCCGTTGTCGCGGATGATGCCCTTGGGCTTGCCGGTCGTGCCGGAGGTATAGAGGATGTACAGGGGGTCGTCGGAGCGCAGGGCCACCGGGTCGGCCGGTGCCGCCGTGGCCTCTTCGTCGGCCCAGTCGAGCCAGACGGCATCCGCTTTCTGGTAGTCGGCTGCCGACCCGGGAATGCTGTCCCGGTTGCGTACGATCACCGTGTGCACCGAGCCCTGGCTGAGGGCGAGCGCTTTCTCGACCAGCGGCAGATATTCCACCGCGCGGCCGGGTTCCAGACCGCCGGATGCCGTGACGATGACACTCGGGCGGGCGTCATCAATGCGTACGGCCAGTTCGGTCGCGGCGAAACCTCCGAACACGACCGAGTGCACAGCCCCGATGCGCGCGCAGGCGAGCATGGCGACGACGGCCTCGGGGATCATCGGCAGGTAGATGATGACGCGGTCTCCGGTGCCGACGCCGTTGGCGCGGAGAACGCCGGCGAATCTGGCGACGCGGCCGAGCAGCTCGAGGTAGCTCAGCTGAACCCGGGTGCCGGTCATGGCGGAGTCGTAGATGAGTGCCGTGTGGGCGCCCCGGCCAGCCAGAACGTGCCGATCGAGGGCGTTGTAGCTCGTGTTGAGCATTCCCCCGGGAAACCAGCTTCCGGTAGCTTTGCCGTTGACGGCGAGTGCACGTGTCGGCTGCGTGATCCAGTCGATACCCTCGGCGGCCTCAAGCCAGAAGTCCTCCGGCGACGAAATGCTGCGTCGCCAGGCCTCCCGGTAGCCCTCACCTGATTCGCCGTTCATGTCTACCTTCTCCATCGAAGTGCCTCTGTATACAAAGAGTGGTTGAAGTATTGCATATAACCCAGCTATGTGGAATAGGATCGCTCTTGTGTATACAGAAACCGCAATGTTGGGGTTAGACGTACCGCTTCGAGCTAGCGAGCGGGCGTACCGTCAGCTGCGCGGGGAGATTCTCAACGGCCTCCTCGCCCCCGGCGCTGCCTTGCTCGAAGTAGAACAAGCCGAGCGCATCGGCGTCTCCCGCACCCCGCTGCGCGAAGCGGTCGCCCGGTTGATCGCCGACGGTCTCGTTGTCGGCCGTCGCGGCCGCGGTTTCGAAGTGACCGACATCTCCGTCGACAGCATCTCCGAACTGTACGAACTGCGCCAGGCGCTCGAGGTGCAGGCGATCCGCCTGGCCGCGACTCGGCGCGAACCCGCACCGTTCCTGAAGCTGCGCGACGCATTTGTGACGGCGCCGGAGCTGCTGGACCAGGGCGATATCGGTGTGCACCGATACTACGTGCTGATCGACGAGCTCGAAGATGCCGTCGACGCGGCCGTTGAAAACCCCTTTCTCGTCGGCGCCCTGCGCGCCGTACGCACCCACTTGGCCCGTATCCGTCGGCTGGCCCGGAGAAATCCGATGCGGCTTCGTGCCGCAGCGTCCGAGCACCTGCTGATTATCGACGCCATCATCGCCGGCGACCCGTCGCTGGCAGCCCATGCCACCCATATTCATCTTCACCAAAGCCTCTTGAGCGTCCTCGCGACGATCGACGAGGACTCGGCAATTGGTGTCAATCCGGCTCTTGTCGATTAACGACTCCGGCCGACTAACGAAGGGATCCACCGTGCAACTGCACCACGTTCGAGTTCACAAGAGCGACGAGAATCTGGCCCGCGAGGACCAGCTGGCCTGGAAGATCGCCGAGGTCGCCGCCGACCCCGCCCTGGTCTCCGAGGAAGTGACCGAGATGGTCATCAACCGCGTCATCGACAACGCCTCCGTTGCCGCGGCCAGCCTGACCCGTCGTCCAGTGATCGCCGCTCGCTCGCAGGCACTCGCGCACCCGCGTTCCAACGGTGGCGACGGCGCGACCGTGTTCGGCCTCGCGCCGGCTCGCCGGGTGTCCCCGGAATGGGCAGCCTGGGCGAACGGCGTCGCCGTGCGTGAACTCGACTATCACGACACCTTCCTGGCCGCCGAGTACTCGCACCCGGGTGATAATATCCCCCCGATCATTGCCGTCGCCCAGCACCTCGCCGCCTCTCGCGGCCTGACCGGCAGCGACCTGATTCGCGGCATCGCCACCGGCTACGAGATTCAGATCGACCTGGTGAAGTCGATCAGCCTGCACGCCCACAAGATCGACCACGTTGCCCACCTCGGCCCGTCCGTGGCCGCCGGCATCGGCACCCTGCTCGGCCTCGACAAGGAGGTCATCTTCCAGGCCGTCGGCCAGGCGCTGCACACCACGACCGCAACCCGCCAGTCACGGAAGGGCGAGATCTCCAGCTGGAAGGCGCACGCCCCGGCATTCGCCGGCAAGATGGCCGTCGAGGCCGTTGACCGGGCCCTGCGCGGCGAGACCAGCCCAACGCCCATCTACGAGGGCGAAGACGGCGTCATCGCCTGGCTTCTCGACGGACCGGAGGGCTCCTACGACGTATCGCTGCCCAAACCCGGAAGCATCAAGCGCGCGATCCTGGACAGCTATACCAAGGAGCACTCGGCCGAGTATCAGGCGCAGGCCTGGATCGATCTCGCTCGCAAGCTGCACAACGAGCACCCCGAGCTGCTCGTGGCCGGTGCGATCAAGAGCGTCGTGATCCACACCAGCCACCACACTCACTTCGTGATCGGCTCCGGCGCCAACGACCCGCAGAAGTATGACCCCACCGCCAGCCGCGAAACCCTCGACCACTCCATTCCGTACATCTTCACGGTGGCGCTGCAGGACGGCACCTGGAACCACGTCGATTCCTACAGCCCCGAGCGCGCGGGTCGACCCGACACCATCGCCCTCTGGAACACCGTCACCACGACCGAAGATGCGGAGTGGACGCGTCGCTACCACTCCCTCGACCCGGCCGAGAAGGCCTTCGGCGGTCGCGTGGAGATCGAACTGGCCAATGGAACCCGCCTGGTCGACGAGATCGCCGTCGCCGACGCGCATCCACTTGGCGCTCGCCCGTTTGCCCGCGCGGAGTACATCAACAAGTTCCGCACCCTGGCCGCGCCGGTGATGGAGGTGTCCGAGATCGAACGCTTCCTCGCGCTGGCCCAGCGCCTGCCCGAGCTTGGTGCTGCCGACCTCGGGGGCCTGACCATCGTGGCCAAGCCCGGACTGCTCTCCGGGGTCGCCACGCCGAACGGAATCTTTTAATGCTGTACGCCGGCACGACCGCCGCCGACAAGCGGATTGCCCTGCGCCAGGGCCTAAAAAGCGGCAAGATTTTGCGCTACCCCGGCGCGTTCAACCCCCTGTCTGCCAAGCTCATTCAGCAGAAGGGGTTCGAGGGCGTCTACATTTCGGGCGCCGTGCTCTCGGCTGACCTCGGCCTACCCGACATCGGCCTGACCACCCTCACCGAGGTGGCCAGCCGGTCGCAGCAGATCGCTCGCATGACCGATCTTCCGGCGATCGTCGACGCCGATACCGGTTTCGGTGAGCCGATGAACGTGGCGCGTACGATTCAGACCCTGGAAGACGCCGGCCTGGCCGGCATGCACATCGAGGACCAGATCAACCCGAAACGCTGCGGCCACCTCGACGGCAAGCAGGTCGTGGATGCCGACACCGCGATCAAACGCATCCGCGCAGCGGTCGACGCGCGGCGGGACCCGAACTTTCTCGTGATGGCGCGCACGGACATCCGTGCCGTCGACGGGCTGGACGCGGCCGTCACGCGCGCCAAACAGCTGCAGGATGCCGGGGCCGACGCGATCTTTCCCGAAGCGATGGGCAGCCTGGCCGAGTTCGAAACGATTCGCGCTGCGGTGTCGGTGCCGATCCTCGCGAACATGACCGAGTTCGGCAAGGGCGAGCTGTACACCGTGCAGCAGCTCGAAAACGTGGGCATGAACCTGGTGATCTTTCCGGTGTCGCTGCTGCGCCTGGCTATGGGCTCGGCCGCCCGCGGACTCGACGCGATCGAAGAGACCGGCTCGCTCACCACGATGCTGCCGGAAATGCAGCACCGCGCGGACCTGTACGAGTTGCTCGATTATGCGTCGTACAGTCAGTTCGATTCGGGTATCTTCGATTTCACGTTGAACCCGCACATTTCGACGCCCAGTTCGACGCAGGCCTAAAGGAGCACAATGTCTGACACCCAAACTGTCGAACCACACATCTATAAGGGACTGACCGGCGTCGTCGTCGACACGACCGCGGTCTCCAAGGTCAACCCGGAGACCAACTCGCTGCTCTACCGGGGCTACCCGGTGCAGGAACTCGCGGCGAAGAAGAGCTTCGAAGAGGTCGCCTACCTGCTCTGGCACGGCGAACTGCCCACAGACCAACAGCTCGCCGACTTCGAGGCACTCGAACGTTCGCTGCGGCACATGAGCCCGGTGGTCAAGCGCATCATCGACGAGCTGCCGCTGACCGCGCACCCGATGGATGTCGTGCGTACCGCGGTGAGCGTCATCGGTGCGAGCGACCCCGACGCCGAGATTCCATCGCCGGAATCCGACCTCGCCAAGTCGATTCGTCTATTCGCCCAGCTGCCGGCGATCGTCTCCTACGACCAGCGTCGCCGGCACGGCCTCGATTTGGTCGAGCCCCGCGACGATCTCGGCTACTCGGCGAACTTTCTGCACATGGCCTTCGGCGAGGTGCCGGAACTCGTCGTGGTTAACGCCTTCGACGTGTCGATGATCCTCTACGCCGAGCACTCCTTCAACGCGTCGACCTTCACCGCTCGGGTCATCACGTCCACCCTGTCCGATCTGTACTCGGCCGTGACCGGGGCGGTCGGGGCTCTTAAGGGTGCACTGCACGGTGGCGCTAACGAGGCCGTCATGCACACGTTCGCCGAGATCGGACTCGAAGCCGGGTCGGCGGCGCGGGCCGAACCGTGGCTGGAGAAGGCGCTCGCTGAGAAGCGCAAGATCATGGGCTTCGGGCACCGCGTCTACAAGAACGGCGACTCGCGCGTGCCGACGATGCGGGCCTCGCTCGTCACCCTCGTGGAGCATTACCAGAAGCCGGAACTGCTCGAATTGTACGAAGCCCTCGAGAGCGCGATGACGAACCGCAAGGCGATTCTGCCGAACCTTGACTACCCCTCGGGCCCGGCGTACCACCTGATGGGGTTCGACACCCTCACCTTCACGCCGATCTTCGTGGCGGCGCGCATCACCGGTTGGACCGCGCACATTATGGAGCAGAAGAAGAGCAACGCGCTCATTCGTCCGCTGTCGGCCTATAACGGCGTCGATCAGCGGCAGGTGCTGTAGCGCTGTTCTTTTCAGAGCGGATGCCGCGCTGCCAGCTGGCAGCGCGGCATCCGCTGTGTGCGTAACGGGTCGGGATCTAGCTAGCATTGATGAATGACACTTGATGCCGAGGCCGTGCCCACTTCGCCCGCTATTGACCGCGAAATTCTGCAGTGGACCGACTTCGCTGAAGCGTCGCGCGAGTTGGCGACCCGAGTGCGCGAGAGCAGTTTTCACCCGGATGTCGTGATCGCCATCGCCCGCGGCGGCCTGCTGCTGGCCGGTGCCATCTCCTACGCGCTCGGCACCAAGAACTGCGGCAGCATTAACGTGGAGTTCTACACCGGCATCGACGAGCGCCTGCCCGAGCCGGTGCTGTCGGCGCCGATGCTCGACGCACCGGCCCTGGCCGGCAAGAGGGTGCTGCTGGTCGACGACGTCTCCGACTCCGGCCACACCCTCGCGCTCGTCATGCGCCTGCTTGGCGAGACCGCCATGGAGGTGCGCACCGCGACGCTCTACACCAAGCCGCGCACCGTGCACGTGCCCGACTTCACCTGGCGCGAAACCGACAGGTGGATCGTGTTCCCCTGGTCGGCGCTGCCGCCGGTGCCGGGTGCGCCCGAGGATATTGCGCCCGAAGCGCTCGCCGACCTGACGGATGGGGTGCCCGCATGAGCGTGCACCTGGTCGGCGGCGGGGGAGACGCCGAGAGCGACATTGCGGTCTTCGCGACGTTCCTGTCCGAGGTCACGGCTCAGGCTTTCACAGCCGACCGCGACGAACCGATCGTGGCGATCATCACCGTCGGCCCGGGCTCAGCCCACGCCGAAGAACTGGCCGCTGCTCTCGGGCTTACCGCGCAGGCTCGACTGACCGTGCTCGCCCCCGGCGACGTCGCGGCCCTCACCTCCGTGTCCGCGGTCGACGGCATCATCATCGGCGGCGGCGTGACCCCCGACTATCTCGCCGCACTGCTGCCGATCGCTGGGGAGATTCGCCGCCAGGTCTCGGCCGGCGTGCCCTACCTCGGTTTCTCGGCCGGCGCCATGATCGCCGCCGAACGCGCCCTGATCGGTGGCTGGCGCATCGGCGGCGTCGAGGTCACGCCCCAGGATGTGTCGGAGGGCCTCGACGAGATCACCCTCGCCCAGGGCATCGGACTGCTCGACGTGACGGTGGACGTGCACGCCGCCCAGTCCGGCAGCCTGTCCCGGCTGATCGCCGCGACCGAGGCCGGACTCATCGACGGCGGCCTCGCCATCGACGAGAACACCGTGCTCGTGGTCGGAGAGGGGGCCCTCCGCGTGCTCGGAGCCGGCAGTGTCTGGAACGTCAGCCAGGCCGATGGCGGTGTGCTCGTGAGCACCATCGGTGCCTGATCTGCCCACCTGATGGCGGTAATTCAGCGGATGCGCCCGCTTCGGCGCACGCGCCGCTGCGGAGTGCGCTCGTGAACCTCGACGCCCTTGCGGCCAGCGGTGAGATCGACCCGGGGTGGGCGCGAGCACTCGCGCCCGTGGCCGATGACCTGGCTCGGGTTTCCGAGTTTTTGACGAGCGAACGGGCCGCCGGCCACGAGGTGTTACCAGCGCCGGAGAACCTGCTGCGTGCGTTCCGGCAGCCGTTCGACGCCGTGCGGGTGCTCATCGTCGGGCAGGATCCGTACCCCACTCCGGGGCATCCAACCGGTCTGGCCTTCGCCGTCAATGCCGACGTGCGGCCCGTTCCGCGCAGCCTCGGCAACGTCTACACCGAACTCGGCACCGACCTGGGCCTGCCGCGCCCCGAGCACGGCGACCTCTCCGCCTGGTCGAACCAGGGCGTGCTGCTGCTCAACCGAGTGCTCAGCGTGCGGGCCGGCGCTGCCGGTTCGCATCGGCGGCACGGCTGGGAAACCGTGACCGACCAGGCCATTCGCGCCCTGGTGGGGCGGCGGCATCCGCTCGTGGCGATTTTGTGGGGCAAGGATGCCGCAGCGCTCACGTCCCTGCTCGGCGACACACCCGTGCTCGAATCGGCGCACCCGAGCCCGCTGTCAGCCCGGCGAGGATTCTTCGGCTCGCGCCCGTTCAGCGCGGCCAACCGGTTGCTCACCGAGCAGGGGGCGGCTCCGGTTGCCTGGGAGCTTCCGGTAATCTGGAACCAACCAGAAAGGGGAGTGCCCGGTGCTTGAGGAAGAATACGAGCCTCGTCGTCGGCTGCCCCGCCACCTGCGGCCGGAAGTTGCCGCCGAGGCACCGTTCGAATACGAGATGCGCGAGGTGCGGGCGACCGATCTGCCGCACATTCGCGAGATCTACAACTACTACGTGGCCAACAGCACCGTCACCTTCGACGAGGATGCGATGACGCTCACCGAGTGGCGCGACAAGTTCTACTACCTGAACAAGCAGGGCATGCCGTTCATCGTCGCGGTCTCGCCGGCCGGCCAGATTCTCGGGTATGCCCTGGTCAGCCCGTGGAAGCAGAAGAAGGCCTACCGCTTCACGGTGGAGAACTCGATCTACCTCGGCGCCGCATCGACGGGCAAGGGTCTCGGGCGCGAGCTGCTCGGCGAGCTGATCAAACGCTCCAAGGCGGCCGGCCTGAAAGAGATCATCGCCGTCATCGCCGACCAGGGAGCGGATGCCTCGATCAAGCTGCACCGCGACTTCGGCTTCGAGGAGATCGGCCGCATGGGCAAGGTCGGTTTCAAGTTCGAGCGCTGGCTCGGCACGATTCTGCTGCAGAAGAGCCTGAAGTAGCCCCTCTCTCGCGACCTGTCAGAGGCGGGGGGTGTTTAGGCGGCCCACCGCGTTGAGCACCGCGCGGCGGGGGTAGATGCTCGCGACCCGCGCGAGCACGGCGTTGCGCGTTCCGACCAGCACAACGGATGGCGTCACGGAGCGGTCGAGCGCAGAGAAAGAGGCGCGCATGACTTCCTCTACGGTGAGCGGCGTCCCCTTCTTGCCGCCGCTGGTCTGGGCGACCTCGAAGAACTCGGTGTCGGCCGGGCCGGGGCAGATCGCGGTCACCTTGAGGCCGCTGGCCCTGGTCTCGTAGCTGACCGCCTCGGTGTAACTGAGCACATACGCCTTGGTCGCTCCGTAGACCGCCATGCGCGGCACCGGCTGGAACGCCGCCGTGCTGGCCAGATTCACCAGCGCCGCGGTGTGCGGATTCAGCGAGGCCGTCTCGACCAGGTCGGGCAGAAAAGCGTGGGTCAGCGCGGTCAGGGCGTGCACGTTGAGGGCCACCTGCTCACGTTCCCGCTTCTCGTCGGAGTCGAGCACGGTGCCGAAGGTCGCGAAGCCCGCATTGTTCACGAGCGTGCCAATGGTGATCGAACGCTCGCGCAGGTCGCGCACCAGCTCGGTGACGGCATCCGCTTCGGTGAGATCGAGCGGAATCACGGTGGAGACCGTGCCGTATTTCTCGGCCAGGTCGACCGCGAGGGCTTCGAGGCGGGCCTGACGGCGGGCGACGAGAACGAGATCCGCGCCGCGCTCGGCGAGTTTGTGGGCGTATCCGACTCCGAGTCCGCTCGACGCTCCCGTGATAAGCGCGGTGGTACCGATGGGGTTGTACAAAGCGCTGGCCATGGCTTGAGGCTAGCCTTCCTGCGCGTGCATAACCAGTGTTGGCTGCCCGCCCGCCCCGGTCGAACTAAGCTCGCCACATGGCTGATCCACACGAATTGACCGCCCTGGAACAATGGCAGGCCCTGCAGAGCCGCGAAATCAGCCCGAGCGAACTCACCGAGCATTACCTCGGGCGCATCGAGAAATTCAACCCGGCGCTCGGCGCTTTCGTCACCGTCACCGCGGATGCCGCTCGTGCCAGGGCCCGGTTCGTCGAAGAACGGATGCCCCGCACCGCCCCGCTCTGGGGTCTCCCATTCGCCGATAAAGACCTGCACCTGCGCGCCGGGGTACACGCCGGGTTCGGGTCGCGCCTGTTCGATGGCTACGTGCCCGACCAGTCCGACGACCTCGTTCAGGCGCTCGACGACGCCGGCGGGGTCAGCCTCGGCAAGACCAACACCCCCGAATTCGGCCTGGCCTCCTACACTGAAAGCCTCGCAGCGCCGCCCGCGCGCACCCCGTGGAACCTCGCGCTCGGTGCCGGCGGATCCAGCGGCGGCGCCGCCGTCGCGGTCGCCGCCCGGCTGCTGCCGTTCGCGCCCGGCTCCGACGGCGGCGGGTCCATTCGCATTCCCGCTGCCGCCTGCGGACTGGTCGGGCTCAAGCCGAGCCGCGGGCGCGTGCCCGCCGCCTCCGGCATCGACAAGCTCGGCGGCCTCCCGGTCGGCGGCCCGCTCGCCCGCACCGTAGCGGATGCCGCGCTGCTGCTCGACGCCATGATCGCTCCCCGAGACGGTCACCCCGACCACCACTACGCCCTGCGCGCCCCCGGCGATGAAACGCCGCTGCTCGCGGCGGCGGTGCGCGGCGAAGGCCGGTTTCAGCTCGGCGTCATGACCACCTCGGCCTGGGATAACGACTACTCCATAGCGATCGCCCCCGAAGCGCAAGCCGCCCTCGACCTGGCCGTCGCAGGGTTCGCCGCCCTGCACCACGGGCTCGAAGAGACCGCTTTGAAGCCCGACGCCAGCTACGTGCCGGCGTTCCGCACCATCTGGCAGGCCGGAGCTGCCGGTATCCCGGCTGAAACCGAGGCCGAGATCGCCCTGCTCGAACCGCTGACCCAGTGGCTGCTGGCCCGCGGCCGCGCGCTCGGTGCCCGCGACCTGGCCGAGGCGCTCGCCGCACTGACCGCGTTTGAGCGGTCGTTCATTCACCAGTTGTCCAAATTCGATGCCGTGCTGACCCCGGCCATGGCCCTGACGCCGCGACCGGTCGGCTGGTACGACGCCGACGACGCCGAGGCCAACTTCGCCCAGCAGGTGCAGTACACGCCGTTTACCTCGATGATCAACGTGAGCGGGTTGCCGGCCATCGTGTTGCCGGTGCACCAGACCGACGACGGCCTGCCGATGGGCGTGCAGCTCATCGGCAGGCCGGGCGGCGAGGCCACGCTGCTCGCGCTCGGCGCGCAGCTGGAGCGGCGCATCCGCTGGCAGGATCGGGTGCCGCCCGAGCCGGCGTAACCCTGGCAGCCGGGGCTACTGCCGGGTGGACACCGGCCGCGACGGCCACCAGAACCGGTCATCGACCAGAAACACCAGCGCCGGCACGAGCACGGTGCGCACGACGAGGGTGTCCAGCAGCACCCCGATGCAGACGATCACACCGATCTGGGTGAGGGCCACCACGGGAAGCACCCCGAGCACGGCGAACACCGCCGCGATCAGAATTCCGGCGCTCGTGATCACCGCGCCGGTCGACGAGAGCGCCCGCACCATGCCCTCGCGCGTGCCGTAGCGTTTGGCCTCTTCGCGGGCCCTGGTGGTCAGAAAGATGTTGTAGTCCACACCGAGTGCCACCAAGAACAGGAACGCGAACAGTACGACGTTGGTGTCGAAGGCCTTGAAGCCGAGCAGGTTCTGAAAAATCAGGTTCGAGGCGCCGAGGCTGGCGAAGAAGGTGCCGAGCACGGTCACGATGAGCAGCACCGGCGCCACGAGCGAGCGCAGCAGCAGCGCCAGAATCAGAAAGACGATGCCGAGGATCAGCGGCAGAATCAGGTCCTGGTCGCGTTCGGCCGTGGTTTTCGTGTCGAGGGCCGTGGCATCGCTGCCACCGACCAGCGATTGCGACACCGCGGCCGGGGCATCCGCTAACTCGGTGCGCAGCGCGGCGATGGCCGTGAAGGTTTGGTCGCTGCCCGGCTCGCTGTCAAGCGTGACATCGATGCGGGTGAGGCCGCCGGCGTTCTCGCCAGCCACGGCCGAGGAGACGCCGGGGGATTTCAGGGCGACCGCTACGGCGTCGGCGGATGCCGCATCCGGCGCCAGCACAACGGTCTGGCTGGTCAGCCCAGCCGAAAAAGACGCATCCACGATGTCCTGTGCAACGACCGACTCCGGGTTGCCGAGTAACTGATCGGCCTGGCTCAGCCCGACGGCGGCGCCGTTCAGCCCGAACGCGAGCGACCCGATCGCGAGCACGGACACGACCGTGATGATCACCGGATGCTTCGACACGCCTCGGCCGAGCCTGGTCCAGAAGCCGGTGCGCAAGGCGGCGGCCCCTGCCTGCACCCGCGGAATGAACGGCCAGAACAGCCCGCGCCCGCACACCACGAGGGCGGCCGGCAGCACGAGCAGGGCGAACAGGATGGCGATGATCACGCCGATGGCGCAGGCGATGCCGAGCGCCCGGTTACCAGCCAGTTCGGCGAACACCAGGGTGGCCAGGCTCAGCGCGACCGTTCCGCCGCTCGCCGCGATCGCCGGGCCGGCGCTCGTCACGGCGGTGCGCATCGCCTGGTTGCGGTTCTCGGTGTGCAGCAATTCCTCGCGGTAGCGGGCCACGAGCAACAGGGCGTAGTTGGTGCCCGCGCCGAAGACCAGCACCGACAGGATGCCCGAGATCGACGCGTCGAGGGCGAAACCGAGCGGCTCGGCCAGCGCCCCGGCCACCTTGCCGGCCAGGCCGTCGGCCAGGCCGACCACGACGAGCGGCACGATCCAGAGCACCGGGCTGCGGTACGTCACGATCAAGAGCACAGCCACGACGATCACGGTCACCAGCAGCAGGCGAAAATCAGCTCCGGCGAAGGCATTGGTGATGTCCGCCTGAAAACCGACCGGCCCGGTGACATAGGCGTTCAGACCGCTGGGCATTCCGGCCGACGCCGTAGAACGGATGTCGGTGGCCGTCTTCTCGATATCGGCCGTTGCCGTCGCGGCCTGAAGTGGTATCACGCTCAGGGCGGCCTGGCCGTCCTCGCTGAACTGGGGAGTCGCTGCCCGGGGGGCGATCGACGCGGCACCGAGCTCCTCGGCGGCGGCGGTGATCGCGGTCTTGTCGGCCGGCGTTAGTGCGGCACCGTCGCGGCTCCAGACCACGATCGCCGCGGTCTGATCGGCCGAGGGAAACTCGGCGAGGAGCTTGGTGACCTGTGCGGCCTGGCTGCTTTCCGGCAACCCGGCGGCCGGAAAATCTGCGGATTCATTAGCCGGTAGCAGGGCGAACAACAGTCCGACGGCAATGATGGTACCGAGTAGAACCGCCCAGGCGGTGCGTTTGCCGGTGATGAAGCGTGAGATGGCGAGCACAGTTCCTCCCAGAACCTCGATAATCGCTATCCTAGCTAGGTAAACGAGGCTCCAAAATTGTTTTGAATCAATCAAAACAACTGCTAGAGTTGAAGCATGCCTTTGACCGATGCCAGCCACGACGATGCGGGGCTTCGCCTGGCCGCAGCCGACGCCGCCGCGCTGGCCGACAGCATCCGTTCTGCCGGTCTCAAGGTGACCGCGCCGCGGCTGGCGGTGCTGCGCGCCCTTACCGACAAGCCGCACTCCAACGCCGACGCCCTCTTCGGCGCGGTACATTCCGACCTGCCGGGCACGTCGTTGCAGGCGGTCTACGGGGTGCTCGCCTCGTTCACCGCCGCCGGGCTGGTGCGCAAGATCGAACCGGCCGGTTCGCCCGCGCTGTTCGAACGCCGAGTGGGCGACAACCACCACCACATCGTCTGCACCCGCTGCAGCGTGGTGCACGACGTGGACTGCGCCGTCGGCCACTCCCCGTGCCTTACTCCAGCGGATGCGCTCGGTTTCGACGTGCGCGCCGCCGAGGTCATCTACTGGGGCCTCTGCGCACAGTGCCAGGCCGACACTTTCGCCCCCTAAACTTCCCCCGACAACCTCGCGTTGCTGTTCACAATCAAGGAGCACCATGACTATCAAGCCCACAACAGACCAGACGGGAACGCCCGTCGCCAGCGACGCGCACTCCCTCACCGTCGGCGCCGACGGCGTTACCGCCCTGCACGACCGTTACCTGGTCGAGAAGCTCGCCCAGTTCAACCGCGAGCGCATTCCGGAGCGCATCGTGCACGCCAAGGGCGGCGGAGCGCACGGCGAGTTCGTCGTCACCGGCGACGTCTCGAAGTACACCCGCGCGGCCGTGTTCCAGCCCGGCACCGTCACCCCCACCCTGCAGCGCTTCTCCAGCGTCGCTGGCGAACAGGGCAGTCCAGACACCTGGCGCGATGTTCGCGGTTTTTCGGTGAAGTTCTACACGAGCGAGGGCAATTACGACATCGTCGGAAACAACACCCCGGTGTTCTTCATCCGCGACGGCATCAAGTTTCCCGACTTCATCCACTCGCAGAAGCGTCTGCCGGGCACGGGCCTCCGCGACGCGACCATGCAGTGGGACTTCTGGACCCTCTCCCCGGAGTCGGCACACCAGGTCACCTACCTCATGGGCGACCGCGGCTTGCCGCGCTCCTGGCGTGAGATGCCCGGCTTCGGTTCGCACACCTACCAGTGGATCAACGCGGCCGGTGAGCGCTTCTGGGTGAAGTACCACTTCGAATCCAACCAGGGCAACGTGGAGATGGAAGGCTCTGAGGCTGAGCTCATCGCCGGAGCGGATGCTGACTACTACCGTCGCGACCTCTCCGACGCCATCGCCGCCGGCAACTTCCCGTCCTGGAACGTCTCCGTGCAGGTCATGCCGTACGAACAGGGCAACACCTACCGGTTCAACCCGTTCGACGTGACCAAGGTCTGGCCGCACGCCGACTTCCCGCTGATCCCGGTGGGCACCCACACCCTCAACCGCAACCCGGCGAACTTCTTCGCCGAGATCGAGCAGGCGGCGTTCTCGCCGGCCAACCTCGTTCCCGGAATCGCGGCGAGCCCCGACAAGATGCTCATGGCGCGCATCTTCTCCTACCCCGACGCTCAGCGCTACCGCGTGGGCACCAACTACGCGCAGCTGCCCATCAACGCTCCCCAGAGCCCGGTGAACAACTACTCGCAGGACGGCGCGCAGCGTCACCACTTCAACTCAGCCGACCAGCCGAACTACGCGCCCAACTCCCTCGGCGGCCCCGTCGCCGACCCGGCTGCTGCCGGCGAGGGTGCCTGGGAGGGTGACGGAACGCTTCTGCGTGCTGCCGCCACCCTGCGCAGCGAAGACAGCGACTTCGGCCAGGCCGGAACGCTGTACCGCGAGGTTTACGACGACGCCGCCAAGGCCCGGTTCCTCGACACCATCACCGGTGCCATCAGCGGCGTGACCCGGCCAGAGGTCACCGAGCGCGCTATCTGGTACTGGACCAGCGTCGACGCCGACCTCGGCGCCAAGCTGCGCGCGAACCTCGCCGTGTTCGCCGAAGCCGCTGCCGTCGACGCGGAGTACGTCGCCGCGAAGTAGCACGTCTCGGTTGATCACAACCGCCCGGCCTGTTCGCAGGCCGGGCGGTTTCGTGCATCCGCTCGCGCTAGCGGATATAGCCGCCGTTTTTCAGACCGGCCTCGATCTCGAAGCGGTTCGTGAGCGGATTGCGCCCGGCGACCGCGTAGAGCAGAGGAAAGACCATGCCGAAGCGCTGCCACTGGCGTTTGTGCACGGCCTCGTGCTCGAGCACGGCCGCGGTGACGTTCTGGTTGGTGAGGTAGCAGCCGCCCACGCAGGAGCCGCCGCGTCCGAAGGTCCACGGCGGCATGCCGCGAAACACGAACAGTCCGGCCCGTTTTTCGACCCGCCCGGTGCTCCAGATCGAGCCCCAGACCAGCCCGAATGCGGTTGCGTACAGGAAGCCGGCGCGGCTGAACGGTGAATCGAAGAGGAGGCGGCGCATCCGCTCAGCCTAATTCTTCCGCCCGTCGTTCTCGGTGAACCCGGGACGACCGTAGGCCTCGAGCAGGCGCAGCCACACCTCGCTAAGGGTGGGGTAGCTCGGGACCGCGTGCCACAGCCGGTTGATCGGAACCTCGCCAACGATGGCGACCGTGGCCGAGTGCAGCAGTTCGGCGACGTCCTGCCCGACGAAGGTGACGCCGAGCAGCACCTCCCGGTCGAGGTCGACGATGGCCCGGGCCTTGCCGACGTAGCCGACTGCGAGCACCGCGGAGCCACCCAGGTTGGCCAGGTCGTAGTCCAGGATGCGGATGCGATATCCCGCCTTCACAGCGGATGCCGCGGTCAGTCCCACCGACGCCACCTCCGGGTCGGTGAAGGTCACCTGAGGAACGGCGGCGTGGTCGGCCGTCGCCACGTGCGCGCCCCACGGTGCGTTATCGACCGGGGTGCCGGCCGCGCGGGTCACGATGGCATCGCCGGCCGCGCGGGCCTGGTACTTGCCCTGGTGGGTGAGGAGCGCCCGGTGGTTGACATCGCCGGTGGCGTAGAGCCAGTCGCCAGCGAGCGTTGGGGAGTCGCCCTGCACGAGCAGTGTGTCGTCGACGGCGAGCCAGTCGCCGCCGTTGAGGCCGACCGTCTCGAGGCCGAGGTCCTGGGTGCGCGGCGTGCGGCCGATGGCCACGAGTACCTTCTCGGCTGTCACCGTGCTGCCGTCGTCGAGGGTGAGCGTGACAGCGCCGCCTTCGCGGTGCGCCTCGGTGGTGGAGGGCCCGACGAGCACGGTGACGCCGTTCTTCTGGAGCGCTGCCGTGACGAGTTCACCGGCGAACGGTTCCTGTCCGCCGAGCAGGGCGCTGCGGGCGATGACGGTCACCGCCGACCCGAGCGAGGCATACGCTGCGGCCATCTCGGCGGCGACGACACCGCCGCCGATAACGGCCAGGCGGGGCGGAATCTGCTGGGCGCTCGTCGCGTCCCGGCTGGTCCAGGGGTCGATGTCCTTCAGCCCGGGGATATCGGGCAGCAGCGCCGCCGACCCGGTGCTCACGACGACGGCGTGGGTGGCGGTGAGAACGGTCACCACGCCATCCGCTTGCGTCACAGTGACTTCTTTGATGCCGGTAAGGCGGGCGTGGCCGCGTACCAGGGCAATGCCGGCGGAGTCGAGCCACTTGGCCTGGCCGTCGTCTTTCCAATTGCTCGCAATGGAATCGCGTTGTTTCAGGGCGGCGCGCACGTCGACGGTACCGGTGACGGCCTCGGCGGCGCCGGGTACCCGGCGGGCTGCCGCGAGGGCGGCCCCGCTGCGCAGCAACACTTTCGACGGCATGCAGGCCCAGTAGGAGCATTCGCCGCCGACCAGGTCGCTCTCGACGACGACCGTGGTGAGGCCGCCCTGTGCGGTGCGATCGGCGACGTTCTCGCCGACAGCGCCGCCGCCGATCACGATGACGTCGTAGCTCTGACTCGACATTGAATCTCCTTGACGGGGGTGGCGGTGTGCGGGTTTGGAGTAGCCTACCCGAGGTTCTGGCGAATGAGTTGGTCGCCTCGGCGGCTCCGGGCCCACCTTCTGGCCTTGGGCCCAGTTTATAAACTGGGCCCGTGGACGGGGCCTGGGCCCCGTCCCAAGAGGGAGGGGTCAGCGGCCCACGAAGATGGCGGGGGTTCGGGTGAGAAAGGACTGCATGCCGATTCGGGAGTCCTCGGTTTGCACCAGGCGGGCGAGGGCGGGTTGCAGCGCTGCCTCAGCGGATGCCGCCCCCTCCCGCTCTGCCATCCGCGCGTTGGCGAGCGTGGCCTGGATGGCGAGGGGAGCCTGGGCGGCGATCTTGTCGGCGAGCTCGAGGGCGCGATCGAACTGGGTACCGTCGGGCACGATCTCCTGCACGAGTCCCATGCGGTGCGCCTCGGTGGTGCCGAACAGGTCGCCGGTGAGCAGCCAGCGCATGGCATTGCCCCAGCCGGCTGCGCGCGGAAACCGAATGGTCGCGCCGCCGAACGGCAGGATGCCGCGGGCCACTTCGATCTGCCCGAACTTCGTGGATTGCGCCGCGACCACGATGTCGCTCGCGAGCATCAGCTCGATTCCGAGGGTGAGACAGGTGCCCTGCACGGCGATGACGACCGGTTTGCTCACCGAAATGCCATCCACTTGCCACGGATTGATGCCGCCCTCCGGCACCATGTCGAGTCCGTTCGGGCCGAGCCTCGGGCCGATATCGGCGAGGTCGAGCCCGGCGGTGAAGTGCTCGCCGACCGCGTAGATCAGTCCGACGCGCAGTTCGGAGTCGCGGTCCAGCTCTCCGTAGGCGAGTGACAGCTGCTGCAGCAGGGCGAAATCGGCGGCGTTGCGTTTCTCGGGCCGGTTCAGCCCGATCAGCAGAATGTGGCCGCGGCGTTCGGTGAGAATGCGGGGCTGGTCGGTCATGTGTGCCTCCATTGGCTGGTGTGAATTCTGGCTGGTGTGAAATCCTGCGGTCCTGGCCGGACTGTGTGGTCCTGCGCCCCGGCATAACTCCTGCAATTTGTGTGGGGTCCTGCGGAGTTGCCCGGAAAGACACGGATGCGCCGTCAGCCGGCCAGAAATTGCAGGAGTTATGCGGCAACGGTGCCCGCTGATTTTGTGGGGAAGCCGGGCTCAGCGCGTGAGCGCCCCGATGATGCGCAGGATGCTCGGGAGGTCGTCGTTCGCCGCCTCGGGCGAGGCGGGCGCGAACCCGGTGATGGTCGCGCCGGCGAGGGTGAACTCGGCGCGCAGCGCGGTGATCGCGCCGCCGAGATCGGCCACGCTCAGCCCGAATGGAATCAGGTCGCTCAGGCCGTCGAGCGCCGACGGGTCGAGTACGTCGAGGTCGATGTGCACGAAGACGTGCGTGGCGCCGGTCGCCGCGATGGCCGCGACGAGCGCGGCCGGGTCGGCCAGCTCCGAGCACGACACGCTCACCAGGCTGCGCTCGTGCAGCAGCAAGTCTTCGGCGTCGTCGACGTCGCGAATGCCGGCCAGCACCACGTTCTCAAGCGGCACGGTGCTCGAAGCCTGCAGGTCGAGTTCGGTCGGCCCCTCGCCGATGATCGCGCGCAGCACCATGCCGCAGAACCCGCCCGACGGCGAGGATTCCGGCGTGTGCAGGTCGGGGTGGGCGTCGAACCAGACCACGGCCAGATCATTCGGATGCGTGCGCGCCGCGTGCTCCACCGCGGCCAGCGCGATGCCGCAGTCGCCGCCGATCGACAAAGCCCAGTCGGTGGTGTCCTTCAAAATCTTGGTGTGGCGCTCGCGCACCTGCGCGATCGCGGAGAACCGGTGCACGCCGGTATCGAGCGCATCACCGGCCTCGACCGGCACGTCGACCAGGCGCGTGGCCGAGAACGGCAGGTCGCCCTGAATGGCCGCCGCCCCGTCGACCAGGCGCATCGCGCGCGGAGAAATCGAACCCTGCCACTGCGGCACTACAACGAAGGTGGGAGCCATACCTCAGTATGGCGCAGCCGCCGGGGCCGCAAGCATCCGCTTCGCCAGCAGCGAATTTCTCCTCCGTCAAACGACGCCTCAGTGGACAACTTTGGTGGGTGTGACGGGCTCGCAACCACTCAAAGTTGTCCACTCAGCGACTAGCCCTCGATGGCTGCGGTGTTGCCGGCCTTGAGAGCCGCTAGTCGCGCATCCACTTCGGTCAGCTCGCCGAGGTCGTCGAGGCTTTCGAACTGGGCATCGAGGCTCGACGCTGCGAGCTCCTGGGCACCGCGCACACGGGCTTCTTCGCGGCGGATCTTGTCTTCGAACCGGTTGACCTCGCTGGTGGGGTCCATCATGTCGATGCTCTTGACGGCGTCCATCACCTGAGCCTGCGCCTGGGCGGTCTTCGACCGGGCGATCAGCTCGGCGCGCTTGTTGGTGAGCTGCACCAGCTTCTCTTTCATGGCGTTCAGGCCGGTCTTGAGCTGGTTGACGATGGCCGTCTGCGACTGGATCTGCGGTTCGGCGGCCCGCGCCTCCTTCTCGGAGGTGAGCTGGCGACCGAGCGCGACCTTGGCAAGGTTGTCGAACTTGTCGGCGTCGGCGGCGTTGCCGACGAGGCGCAGTTCGTCGGCCTTGCGGCTGGCCGCGAGGGCCTTGTCGCCCCACTCCACGGCGGCTTCCTGATCTTCGCGGTGGTCGTCTTCGAGCAGTCGCAGGTTGCCAATGGTCTCGGCGATGGCGCTTTCGGCGTCGGAGATGCTGCTGGAGAAGTCGCGCACCATCTGGTCGAGCATTTTTGCGGGGTCTTCCGCCGAGTCGAGGATCGAGTTGATGTTCGCCTTCGCGAGCTGGGCAATACGGCCGAAGATGGACTGCTTGGTCATTCGGAGGTCCTTTCAAAGGAGTGACCCTGGGCGAGGTCTCGCCAGGAACGTGCGTGCCTGTTGCAAAGTTTAGGGTGACCGGCAGACACGAGTCTGGGAACCGTCGAAAATCCGAACCGGGAGCGATGTTGCCCCGTGTTACAGGGGCGCTCGCGTGCCACGCGCGCCCCGCCCACAATGGAGACAACACGACACGACGGGAGCTGCGCCATGAACCAAGAATTCACGAACCGGATGCTCGCCGTCGTCGAGGTCACCACCGTGCGTCCCGACCGCCCCGCGTATCACGCCAAGGTGCAGGTGCTCAATGCCCGCGTCGTCACCGAGGCCGACAAAGCCGGCTGGACCGTCACGCGGGTCGCTGCGGCCGACGTCACTCCCGCCGCCCTGCTTCGCCTCACAGCGGATGCCGACGCCCTCGTCATCGTCGGCGGCGAAGACGTCACCCCCAACTTCTACGGCGGCTTCACCGGCTACGAGGGCGAGACAGCGCACTTCGCCGCCGCCGACGAGGGGCAGATCGCTCTCGTGCAGCGCGCCCTCGCGCTCGGCACCCCGCTGCTCGGCATCTGCCGTGGCCTGCAGATCATCAACGTCGCCCTCGGCGGCAACCTGGTGCAGCACATCGACGACGGCATCCACAAGAACATCGGCGTGCCGATCGACCAGATCCTCTCCACCCACGACGTCACGCTCAGCAATGACAGCACCCTCGCCGCGAGCCTCGGCCGCGTCGACATCTCGGTGCAGAGTGCCCACCACCAGATCGTCGACCGCCTCGGTTCCGGCCTCGTTGCTGCCGCGCACGCTCCCGATGGCCTGATCGAAGCCCTCGAACACGAGATCGCGCCGATCACCGGTGTGCAGTGGCACCCCGAGGCGCCCGATGCCCCGGTCGACCAGCTGGCGCTGCTCCTGGCCGGCCTCGCCGCCCAGCACGACGCCCGGGCGCGGGTCACGAACGCGCTCGCCGCCTAAGATCGCACCGCCGAAGCAAGCCGCCGCACCTCGCACGCCTCAGGCAGCAGCCGAGAACGTGGCATCGAGCGCCGCCACGAGATCCGCCACCAGATCAGCGGTGTCCTCGAGGCCCACCGAGAAGCGCAGGTGCCCGAACTCGCGAAACGCGGCCGGGTAGGCCGCGACGCGCGGCCCGGAATTGTCGACGTGCACGATGAGGGACTCGTCGTGGCCGAGTGACACGGCCGAGGTGATCACGCGCAGGTTCGCGACGAACCGGTTCTGCGTGGCCTTGTCGCCGGCGACCGCGAAGGCGAGCACCCCGCCGAACCCGTGCGACAGCTGTCGCAGCGCGACGGCGTGCTGCGGATGCGACGCCAAACCCGGGTAGGCCACGAACGCCACCCGCGGGTCGGCCTCCAGAAAGCGGGCGATGGCCAGCGCCGACTCGCAGTGCTGCCGAATGCGCAGCGGCAGGGTGACCGAGCCGCGCATGATCAGCCAGGCGTTGAACGGGCTGATCACACCGCCGACATCGACCATCGCGTCGAGCTTGATCCGGCGGATCAGCGCTGCCCGGCCGATCACCGCGCCGCCCATCGCATCGCCGTGCCCATTGATGTACTTGGTCAGCGAGTGCACGACCAGGTCAGCTCCGTGCTCGATCGGGCGAAACAGCGGTGGTGGCGTGAACGTGTTGTCTATGGAGAGCAGCGCGCCAGCCTCGTGCGCGATCGTCGCGACGGCCGCGACATCCGTTACCGCGGTCGTGGGGTTGCCGACCGTCTCAATGTGAATCAACCGCGTCGACGAGCGGATGGCGCCGCGCACCGCCGCCAGGTCCGTCGCGTCGACGAAGGTGGCCTCGATCCCGTACTTCTCCGGCAACAGCTCCGTGAACAGTCGATAGGAGGCCTCATAGGTCACGTTGGCGACGACGACGTGGTCGCCGCTCTTCAGCAGG
This sequence comes from Cryobacterium sp. TMT1-2-2, assembly GCF_004403505.1. Classification (NCBI taxonomy): domain Bacteria; kingdom Bacillati; phylum Actinomycetota; class Actinomycetes; order Micrococcales; family Microbacteriaceae; genus Cryobacterium; species Cryobacterium sp. TMT1-2-2. The sequence goes on from NZ_SOGS01000026.1 coordinate 77,909, forward strand.
GTGAAGAACACGGCGTGCAGCGCCGCGACCCCGCTGGCCAGCGCCACCGCGTCCTCGCCGCCTTCGAGCACGGCGAGCTTCTGCTGCAGGCCCTGCTGGTTAGTGCCGGTGTTGCGGGTGTAGAGACCGGGGGTCGCGCCCGACCAGCTCAGCGTCGACGGGTCCTCCGGCAGGGCATACGAGTTGGCCATGACGATCGGCGTGCGCAGCGCGCCCGACCCGGCGTCGATCTCGTTGCCGGCATGCACCGACTGGGTCTGGAAGCCCAGCGTGGCCGGGTCGTGTTTGTCGGGCCGCGGTGCCGGGCTCGTGGTGGGCGTCGGTTCGGTGCGAAGGCTCATTCCTCCACGCTAGGCCCATCGCGGAGTGCCGCGCCGAACGTTACGCGCCATCGGCATCTGGCCGGGCCGAGATCACGAAAAAGCCCCGGCACTTCTCGCCTGGGGGGAGGTGAGAAATATACCGGGGCCAATCGTTGGAGTGGGGGAACTCCGTGTATAACCGTACGGGGGACGGCCTGAGAAGAGGCTGATAAAAATGGAAAACGGAGTCTACCCTCACCGGGCAGCCAGCCACTCCCGGTCGGTCGGTTTGTTATGCATCCGTTGCAACCGCAGGCATCGCGGGCCGCCCCCGTCCGGGTGCACCCCGCCGCGCTGTTTTAATTCTTTGGAAACATCTAGGAGACATCCCGACAAATCCACGTGGTCATTCGTGAGCAAGAAAAGTCACTGACAGTGAATTTACGAACAGTGACCCACCCGGATGGGAGGTCGAACAGTTGAAGATCGCAGGCTGTGGGTATCGACGACGAATTGCGCGAAGCGGATGCCGCCCACCAGCGCTACCCCAGCCCCGCGCCGCCACAACGCGCGAGAGCGGAAAAATTGTTGCTTCAGGAGTGCTTAGGCAGCGAATTTCCCGCTCTTGCGAACCGGAACGGGGAAGGCATCGATTGGTCGGGTGAGTCGATGTCGATCCCGGGGAACAACCGGTCAGGCGGCCTGGTGTTTGCCGGCGCCGACCGCGCTCGTGGTGTGGGTCCAGGCGAGCAGCTCGGCCTGCGCGCGCCGACGGCTCGCAGCAGTCTGTTTGGGGGGCACCGGAACGTTCATGCGGGAGCCGGGGCAATCCGTGGTGGAGTTAGCCAACGAGTGATAGGTCGCGAACCGGGTATCCGACGTGATCCATACCATTTGCTGGCATTCTGGGCACTCTGTCTGCAACATTTTCACGATTGTCCGTTCCATCGCCGACTCGGGTAATCGGTTCGATAGCTCCAATGTAGTGGGGATAGACAGGTTGATGTCCTCCCCACTCGTGGGGACAGCAGAAAACCCGAAAGGGTGGTATTTTGCCGCCGGGTTAACGACCGGCCGCGTAGCCTTGAGCCCCGCGCGGGTTAGCCGCCGCCTGCAGCAGCCCGGTCTGCGGCTCCCGAGTGACCGCCGAGATGCGGCCGAGTGCCCAGTCGCCGGCGCGGGTAATGCGGTGGCCACGCTGTTCCAGCTCGGTGATGACCGCGTCGCCCAGCCGATCCTCCACCACGGCGCCGCCGGGCTGCCAGGTGCGCGGCCAGAACGAACCCGGAAACGAGGTGCTGTGAAACGCGGGCGCATCGATCGCCTGCTGCGGGGTATAGCCGCCGACGATCGTGCGCAGCAGGTACAGCAACTGCCACTGGTCCTGCTGGTCGCCGCCGGGGGAGCCGAGCGCCGTCACCGCCTGCCCGTCCTTCAGCACGAGCGTCGGCGTGAGGGTCGTGCGCGGCCGCTTGCCGCCGGTCAGTGCCGAGGGTGCGCCCGGCTCGAGCCAGGTCATCTGCAGCCGGGAGCCGAGGCAGAACCCCAATTCGGGAATCGTCGGCGACGATTGCAGCCAGCCACCCGACGGCGTCGCCGAGACCATGTTGCCCCAGCGGTCGACGACGTCGATGTGGCAGGTGTCACCGCGTAGTTCGCCGGTCGAGAGCGTTTCGGGCTCGGCCACGGTGCGAGATGGTGCAGCGCTGGCCGGCGCGGCCACCGTCGGTTCGCCCACCCCAGCGGATGACCCCGCACCCTGCTCTAACAGCGACTCCGTTGTGTAGTCGGTGCGCAGTACCGGGTAGTACGGGGCGTGGCCGGGAACGATGCCCGGGCGAAACTCGTGCGAGGCGGCATCCGTGATGAGAGCCCGCCGGGTGGCCGCGTAGTCGGCCGAGAGCAGGTAATTCAGGGGTACCGTGGTGTCGCCGAAGTAGGCCTCCCGGTCGGCGATGGCCAACTTCTGCGCCTCAAGAATCGTGTGCGCGCCCAGCGCGGTCGACGGGTCAAGGTACTCGTCGCTGAAACTATCGAGAATCATCAGGGTCGCCAGCAGCGCCGGCCCCTGGCCCCAGGCGCCGGTCTTGGCGATCGTGTAACCCCGAAACTCGACGGTCACGGCCTCTTCGATGCTCGCTTCGAAACCGGCCAGATCCGCCAGGGTCATCACGCCGGCGTGATCGGTGCCGGAGGAATGGCGGTGCGGCGTGCGCCCGAAGTCGACGATGGCCCGGGCCACGAACCCCTCCCGCCATTCCTGCCTGGCCGCGTCGATGCGCCCCTCGCGGGTCGCGACGGCCGCGTCCGCGCTGGCCGCGAGCAGACGGTCGAGGCTTCGCGCCCAGGCCGCATTGGTCACGAGGTCGCCGGCCTGTGGAAGGCGACCATCCGGCATCCACTGTGCTGCCGAGGTGGGCCAGTGCTCGGTGAACAGCGTCGCGACGGAGGTGATCGTGGCGACGACCCGACCCAGAATCGGATGCCCGTCGCGCGCGTACCCGAGGGCGAACGCGAGCACGTCAGACAGCTCCCAGGTGCCGTAATCGCGCAGCAGCACGAGCCAGGCGTCGACCGCGCCGGGAACGGCCGCGGCGAGCACACCAGACCCGGGAACCAGGTCGAGGCCTTCCGACCGGTAGCGCTCGATGGTGGCGTTCTTTGGGGCCGGGCCCTGCCCCATCAAGATGCGGGGGGCATCCGGTTCGCTGGCGGTGACGAAGACGCCGGTCATGTCGCCGCCCGGACCGTTGAGATGGGGTTCGACGATGTGCAGCACGAAGGCGCCGGCCACGGCCGCGTCGAAGGCGTTGCCGCCGCGTTCGAGCACGGCCTGGGCGCAGGCCGTCGCGAGCCAGTGCGTCGAGGCGGTCATGCCAAATGTTCCCTGCAGGGTCGGACGGGTGGTGAAGGCGTTCGCAGCGGTATAGGTCACCCGTCTACCCTCGCACGAGTGTGGGCGGGGTGCCGGTCGGCACCCCGCCCACCGCTGATTACGGCGTGACCCGATAGCGGGTGAGCATGCCGGCAGCTCGCCACTTCGACTCATTTACGTCGAATCAGCTCGATTTGTGCAATGATCAGGCGCACTAAGTGCCCGCTCAGGTCGGAGGTCTCCGGCCGGTCGAGCACAACCGGCGCGGCGCGGCGCGAACTCGACATCGGGACAGACGCACCATGAACTTTGATTGGGAATTCAACGGATTGCCGCTGCACGTCCTCATCGTGCACGCCGTCGTGATCGTGGTTCCGCTGGCGGCACTGTGCGCGCTGCTCACTGCATTCTGGCCGGCCGTTCGGCGGCGGCTGGGTATCGTGACGCCGCTCGTGGCCCTCGCCGCGCTCGCGCTGGTCCCCCTGGCGGTGCAGGCGGGAGAGTGGCTGCAATCCCGCCTCGTCAACGTCACCCCGCTGCTCGGAACCCACACTGCGCTCGGTCGCACCATGCTGCCGTGGGTGATCGCCCTGTTCCTCGTGGCCGTCGTGCAGTGGGTCTGGTATCGCTATTTTGTCGGTGCCGGCGGGCGTTTCGCATCCGCTGTGCCGAGCCGCAGGGGACGTCTAGTAGCCACCATCATTCTCGACCTGGCCGTTCTGGTCAGCGCGATCGGAGCTGTGGTGACCGTGGCGCTCATCGGAGAATCGGGATCACGCGCGGTCTGGACCGGCCTCTTCACGTCGTAACTTCTTAGCCCTGTGAGTGTCGCACAGAGGTGCGGCACCCACAGGGCCGGTCAGCTGCGCGGCCGGGGCGGCTGTGGTTTCTGGAAGGCCAGTTCGCCGCCGACGCGCCCGCCGAACGGGCGGCCGTGATCGGCGAACTCTTCCCGAAAATAGCCCATCCGCCACGGGCCCATTTCAAGCCGCGAACCGGTGCGCAGAATCTGTCCATTGCCGATGCTGCGGCCGTCTTCGGCCGGCCGGGAACTGCCCCCGACCTCACCGATCGGAAACAGGCGGTACTCGTCGTTGTCATCGTGGCGAATCTCGGCGTGCAGGGGTTTCAGGCCGGGCAGTTGCAGGTCCGCGTCGGCCGACGAACCGATAGTCGTCGTGCCCGGAAGCAGGTTGAACTCTCGGGGCATCTGTCCGTTCCAATTCTTCGACCCCACGACGAAAATGAGGCGCGGGCGCCCGCTTCCCGGCGTGTAGTGCGTCGTCGTGACCCGGCGGCGGCTGCGCCGGTCGAAGGTCGGCGCGAGCGGAAACACGGTCGACGGTGGAAGCGGAATCGCCACCGGCATGCGGGCCTGCCCGCGCAAGCGGGCCTGCACCAGCGGTCCGAGTGCATTTCTCGACCCGAGAACGATGTGCGGTGACCGCGTCACCAGACGTTGCGTGACGGATGCCTGTACGTCGCCCAGTCGGGCGATGAGCCCGACGGGGCCGGTGACGGACACCGTCAATCCACGATTCGCCAACTCGCCGGCCAGTGCGCGCAACGGTTCCAGGTTGAGTGCCCGGCCCTGCACGAACATTTCCGGGTTGCTCGTGTAGATGGTCACATCTCTGCCGTCTGCAGTGATCGTGCCTTGCATGGTGTCGGCGGCTCCAAAAGTGTCGCCGGTCGAACCGTCGGAGGAGCCATCGGGCCGGGCCGATGGCTCCTCCAGCGAGAAGGCGAGATCGATGTGCAGATCGATGTTCGAGGCCGGGGGCACGCTCGCGGAGGAGCCCATGATTAGCCGCGGAAGGGATCGGAGCCGACGGATTTCTGGTCGCTCGTCGTTACACGCAGGGTGCCGTTGAACTTCCACACGGCTCGCGGAGCGTCGGGACCGATATCGCGGGGAACCTCGACGACCATATCGATGAAGCTGTAGTTGATCGCTGCACCCTTGCCCGTGAGATAGGACCACATTTCCTGGCCGAGGTCGGTCCAGTCCTTGATGGTGCGCTCCTCGGAGTCAGCGGAGTTCTCGACATTGCCCAGGTATGTCTGTCGTTCGGTCACGGTAAGTTCCTTTTCGCTCGCACAGAGAATGGTGCAGGTTCCGGCAAGTGCACCGGTCAGGAGGAAGAGAACCTCGAGATTTACCTAGCCTATTTACCTAGCTGTGTGGCGTAAAGGATTTTGGGTAAAACGGGAACGGGCATTATTCGGCGTCGAGGTCGGTCTCGAGAATCTTCACGAGTGAGTCGAGAGCCTCCTCGGCGCCCTCACCCTCGGCCCGCAGCACGACGGTGTCGCCGTTGGAGGCGCCGAGGCTCATGATCGAGAGGATGCTCGAGGCGTCCATGGCGTCGTCGGCCGGTTCGCCGGCCATGGCGATGGTCACTTCGAGGGGCAGCTCGCCCACAGCGGCGACGAAAATTCCGGCCGGGCGAGCGTGCAGGCCGACGCGGCTGGCGATGACGGCGGTTCGTTCAGACATGGGATCCTCCAGGGATAGGCGCGTGAAAAGTACGGTGAAACGGGTGTGGCGGGTTAGAGCCCCAGCGTGTTAAGTATGGGTAGTTTCTCGCGAACGATGCGACGGGCATCCGCTGCCGAATGCGCCGTCAGAGCCAGTTTGGCCAGCTGCTCGGCCTCGGGGAGCGTCACGCTGGCGAGCACAGCGGCGACGGCGGAGAGTGCCCGTGCGGTCATCGACAGGGTCGTGACGCCGAGGCCGACCAATACGACCGCGAGGGCGGGGTCGGCAGCGGCCTCGCCGCAGACACCGACGGGTTTGTTGTGGCCCTCGTCGCGCGATCCGGCCACGGTCAGCCGAATCAGCTGGAGCACGGCGGGCTGCCACGGGGTGTTGAGGCCCGCGAGCGGGCCGAGCTGCCGGTCGGCCGCCATGGCGTACTGGGTGAGGTCGTTGGTGCCGAGGCTGACGAAATCGACGTGTTCGAGAATGCTCGCGGAGGTCAGGGCAGCGGAGGGGACCTCGACCATGACGCCGGGCGTTTTCAGGCCAGCTGCGGCACAGAGGCTGGCGAAATGTTCGGCTTCCTCGGCGGTGGAGATCATCGGCGCCATCACCCAGACCTGGGCTTCGGTGCCCTCGGTGGCCTGCGCGATGGCCTGCAGCTGGCGTTCGAGCACGCCGGGCGAAGTGAAATCGGTGCGGTAGCCGCGCACGCCGAGGGCCGGGTTGGGCTCGGAGGCATCGGTCAGAAACGGCAGTGGTTTGTCGGCGCCGGCATCAAGCGTGCGCACGACCACCTTCTTGCCCGGAAAAGCGTCGAACACGCCGCGATAGGCCTTAACCTGTTCGGCGATGGTGGGCTCGGTGTCGCGTTCCAGAAAGCAGAACTCGGTGCGCAGCAGCCCGACGCCCTGGGCACCGGCTGCCGCGGCCTTGACCGCATCCTTCGCGCCACCGACATTGGAGAGCAGCGGAACCAGGTGGCCGTCCTTCATTCGCCCGGTCCCGTCGAACACGGCGAGGGCGGCGGTGGTTGTCTCCCACGCCTTGGCGAGCGCGACCTCGTCGCCGCCGGGGTCGACCAGGACCGTGCCGGCGGCTCCGTCGACGAAGACCAGGGTGCCGTCAGCGAGAGAGTCGACCCCCACTGCGGCGACCACGGCCGGCAGCCCGAGGGCGCGAGCAATGATGGCCGTGTGCGACTGCGGCCCGCCGCTCGAGGTGACGAGGGCCATGACTTTCGCCGGGTCGAGGGTGGCGGTGTCGGCCGGCGCGAGGTCCTCGCCGACCAGAACGAACGGAGTGTCCGAATAGGGAATTCCGGGCGCGGGAACGCCGCGCAGCTCGGCGACGATACGCCCCCGCACATCCAGGACGTCGGTCGCTCGCTCGGCCATGTAGCCGCCGAGATTGTGCAGCATCTCGGCCACCGACGCGGCGGCGTCCCAGATTGCGCGTTCCGCCGAGGCGCCGTTGGTGATGAGCTTGACTGCGGCCTTCACCAGCATCGGGTCGTTCGCCATTAGTGCTGTGGCTTCCAGCACCTCCCGGCCGGTGCCCGAAGCCGAGGACGAGCGCGCCGTGAGGTTGGTCTGCACGGCTTTCGCCGCGGTGCGCAGCAGAGCGGATGCGTCTTCCGCACTTGTTCCCGCAGCCAACTGCTCGCCGACTGCGGGTTCACGAACCGCTTTGGGCATCAGCAGGATGGAACCGATGATGCGTCCGGGGCTGACTCCGACTCCGGAGAAGGTGCGGCCGGTCTCGGCCTGGTCTGCCGGTGCCTGGCCTGCACCGGCACTGCCTGAAAGCGTCTGCACGATCATCCTCGATTCCTTCATCCCAGCATTCGGCTGGCGTCACTGTATTGCGGAACTGCGGTCGCGCGCGTCGTTTGGGCTGCGCTGGTTCGCGCGGCGCCGGCACCGGATCAGGCGTTGACGAGCACGGCTTCCGGAGCGTCAACCGGACGCTTCCGCACGGCGTAGCGCTTGAGTCCGACAACGGCAAACGCTGATACAACAGTACCGATCGCGATTGCGAGCAGGAACAACCAGAAGTTGTCGATCGCAAAGAACACGAAGACGCCTCCGTGCGGTGCCTTGCTCGTGATGTTCCAGGCCATCGACAGTCCACCGGTGACGGCGGCGCCGAGCATGCTGGCCGGAATTACGCGGAAGACGTCGGCGGCGGCGAACGGAATGGCACCCTCGGAGATGAAGGAGAGCCCGAGAAGCCAGGCCGCCTTGCCGTTCTCCCGCTCAGCGAGGCTGAACAGCTTGCGGTCGACCACGGTGGCCAGGGCCATCGCGAGCGGCGGCACCATGCCGGCGGCCATGACCGCGGCCATGATCTGCCACGGTGCCTGGTTGGCGAGGGTGGCTGCGCCGAGGCCGGCGACGGCGAAGGCGTAGGCCACCTTGTTGACCGGGCCGCCGAGGTCGAAGGCCATCATGAGGCCGAGAATGACACCGAGAATCACAGCGGATGCCCCGGTCATGCCGTTTAGCCAGTCGCTCAGTCCCACGGTTAGCAGGGCGATCGGACCGCCGAGCACGATGAACATCAACCCGGAGGCGACGATCGACGCGATCAGCGGAATGATGACGACGGGCATAAGGCTGCGCAGCCAGCGTGGAACGTTGATTTTGGCGATGTTCACAGCGACGACACCGGCGAGCAGTCCGCCGACGATGCCGCCGAGGAACCCGGCACCCATGAATCCGGCCACGGCACCGGCGACGAAGCCGGGAGCGATGCCGGGGCGATCGGCGATGGCGAAGGAGATGTAGCCGGCCAGCGCGGGAACCAGGAAGCCCATCGACAGGGCGCCGATCTTGAAGAAGACCGCTCCCAGATAGATGTTCAGGCCCCCGTCGGGAAGGTTGAACAGGCTGTTGTTCAGCACGACTGCATCGGCGACCTTGGTGATCTCGAAGCCGCCGAGGGCGAAGCCGAGGGCGATCAGCAGGCCTCCGCCGGCGACGAACGGAATCATGTAGCTGACACCGGTGAGCAGGGCTCGCTTGAGCTTCTGGCCCAGGTGCTCACTCTTCTCCTCTGATGAGCCACCGAGGTCAACGGTGCCGCTGACGCGACGGGCGTTCGGGTTGAGCGCGGCGGCGAGGGCTTCCTCGATCAATCGTCCGGGTTCGTCGATTCCGCGCTTGACCGGGGCGTTGATGACGGGCAGTCCGGCGAAGCGTTCCCGGCCACGCACGTCGACGTCGACGGCGAAGATGACGGCGTCGGCCGCTGCGATGACGGCGGCGTCGAGCGGGGTGAGTCCGGCCGAGCCCTGGGTCTCGACCTGCAGGTCGACTCCGACGGCCTTGGCGGCGGCCACGAGGGAGTCGGCGGCCATGTAGGTGTGGGCGATGCCGGTCGGGCAGGCCGTGACGGCGACAATGCGCTTCATGCCGGACCGTGCGGGGCCGGTGCCGGCGTTCGCGTTTTCGGCACTGCCGGCGTGGGCGCCGGCAGCAACCGGCACCGGGGCGACGACGTTGCCCACGAGTTCGACGATCTGCTGCGCGGTCGACGCGTCCCGCAGGGCCGCGGTGAAGTCGTTCTTCATGAGCGACCGGGCCAGCTTGGCCAGAATCTTCAGATGCTCCTGGTCGGCGCCGTCCGGCGCCGCAATAAGAAAGACGAGGTCGGCCGGGCCGTCCTTGGAACCGAAGTCGACCGGCGTCGACAGGCGGGCCAGTGCCAGGGTGGGCTCCAGCACGGCCGTGGAACGGCAGTGCGGAATGGCGAGCCCGCCCGGGATGCCGGTGGCGGTCTTCGCTTCGCGGGCCAGGGCATCCGCGTAGAGAGATTCGATCTCGGTGGCTCGGCCGGCGCCGACGACGAGCTCGGCCAGGTGCCGAATGACGTCTTTCGGCTCGGTACCGAGATAGGTGTCCAGAGCAACAAGCTCCGGGGTGATCAGTGCGCTCACTGGTCATCCTCCTTTGGATGTGTGGCCAGGACCGGCTCGGAGGCCAGGACTGGGGCAAGGTCCGTCACGGTGACGGCGCTGGGGTTGGTTTGGTGCAGGGCGGGAACAGTGGAACCGGGCAGGGAGGCGGCGGCAGCGCCGTGGGCGGCGGCTTGGCGCAGGCAATCGGGGGCACTCGCGCCGAGGTTGCTCTGCAGCAGGTAGCCGGCCAGGGCCGAGTCGCCGGCACCGACCGTGCTCACGGCGAGCATTGGGGGAGTCGTGGCGAGCCAGCTTTCGGCGGCGGTGACGAGCACGGCGCCCTTCGCTCCGAGGGTGGCCAGCACGGCGCCGACACCACCGGCGATGAGAACGCGAGCTGCGTCGACGACGAGATCGGGGTTTGCTTCGAGCGTGTCGCCGTCGAAGAGGCCGCTCAGCTCGGCGAGTTCCTCACCGTTGGGCTTGAGCAGGTCGGGGTGGGCCAGAGCTGCCGCGGCGAGCGGGCCGCCGGAGGAATCCACGGCGACTTTCGGCGCCTGGCTACCGAGTCGGGTGCGCAGCTCGACGATGATACGCGCGTAGAAGTCGTCGGGCACGCCGGGGGGGACCGATCCGGCCAGCACCAGCCAGCTCGCGCCGACCGACTGTTCCAGAACGAGTTCCACCAGGGCATCCTGCTGGGCGAGGCTCAGTACGGGGCCGGGTTCGTTGAGCTTGGTCGTGGTGCCGTCGGGTTCTGTGATCGCGACATTGCTGCGGAGGGGCGCGCCGATCGGCAGGCCGAGGTGTGGAATTGACTGGCTGGTGAGGGCGAGCAGCACCGGATCGTCGGCGTCACCGGGCAAAATTGCGAGGCTTGAAATGCCGCTCGCTTCGAGGGCGCGGCAGATGTTGACGCCCTTGCCGCCGGGTTCGCTGTGGGCGGCCACGGCCCGCTGCACCTCGCCGCGTTCGATCGGGCCGGCCAGCTCGATGGTGCGGTCGAGGCTCGGGTTGGGGGTCAGGGTGACGATCATGCGATCACCACGTCGACGTCGGCCGCGGCGAGGGCTGCGGCCAGATTAGCGGATGGCGGGGCATCCGTTATCAGGGTATCGATGGCCGCGAGGGCGGCGAAACAGACGAGCGTCTCCTGGTCGAGCTTGCTGGAATCGGCGAGCACGACGACGCGCCTCGCTGAGGTGACGATGGCCGCCTTGACGGCCGCTTCGACCGAGTCGGGGGTGCTGAGTCCGAAGGTGGCGCTGATGCCGTTGGTGCCGATGAAGGCGATGTCGGGGCGCAGCAACCCGAGCTGCGCGACGGTTCCGGCACCGACGATGGCGCTGGTCAGCCCGCGCACGCGGCCCCCGAGAATGTGCAGCTGGATTGTCTCGTTGCTGGAGAGTTTGCCGGCGATCGGCACCGCGTTGGTGATCACCAGAAGTTGGTCGCCGCTGACAGCCGGAGTGAAGCTGGCCAGGCTGTCGGCGAGAAGCTCCGTGGTGCTGCCGGCGTCGAGCAGGATCGAACCGGTGCGACTGGCCGGAATCATGCGCATGGCGGCGTCGGCGATGCGCGACTTCTCGTCGAGGTGCTGGGTCTGGCGTACGTTGAGGCTCGGCTCGGACAGGCTCAGGCGGTCGATAGCGACCGCGCCGCCATGCACGCGCCGCAGCTGGCGGGCGGCTTCGAGGGTGTCGAGGTCGCGGCGTACCGTCTCGGCGGTGATGGTGAATCGCGTGGCGAGGTCGGTGACGGTGACCCGGCCCTGGGTTGCCACGAGTGCGGCGATCAAGAGTTGACGTTCTTCGGCGAACACGAATGCCTCCTCGACGGTGAGTGATGTTGGTCACGAAGTTGGTTTCATTGACTTTAGCTGTGTTTATTTTTGTTTGTCAAGAAAAAAGAAGATAAACAAAGAAATATTGCTGCGCAGCGGCGCGCGGATGCTGCCGGTCGGGCATGTCGGTGGGCCCCGGTAGCGTAATTGGTATGAAGATTCTGCACACCTCGGACTGGCACATCGGGCGCACCTTCCATACCCATTCCACGCTCGAGCACCTCGGTCTCGTGTTGGACGCACTGGTTGCGGTGGTGGTGCAACGCGGTGTCGACGTGGTGGCCGTGGCCGGTGATGTCTTCGATTCCGCAATGCCCTCCAAAGAGAGCTACGCGCTGCTGACCGACACGCTGCGGCGGTTGAAAGAGGCCGGGGCATCCGTTGTGATGACCAGCGGCAATCACGACTCGGCCACCCGGCTCGGGTTTCAGGCCGAGTGGGCAGCGCTGGCCGGCATCCACATCCTGACCCGGCCCGAGCAATACGCTTCGCCGATCACGCTCACCGACGAGCACGGCCCGGTTCATTTCTATGGCATCCCCTATCTGGAGCCGGCGCTCATTCGCCACCTGCACCCCGGGGTACCGTTGAAAACGCACGACCAGGTGCTCGACTTCGCCATGACGCGCATTCGGGACGACCTGGCGCTGCGCCTCACTGCGGGCGGCCGGGGTGGCCGCAGCGTCGTCCTCGCGCACTGTTTCGCGGCCGGCGTCGCCCCGGCCGCCGAGTCGAGCGATGTGGAGCGCGATATCACCGCCGGCGGGCTCGACGTCGTACCGCTGTCGGTGTTCGACGGCTGCGACTACGTCGCGCTCGGCCACATTCACGGGCGAGCCACCCTCACCCCGCGGGTGCGCTACTCCGGGGCGCCGCTGCACTACTCTTTCGCCGAGGCCGGCAAGCCGCGCGGTGCCTGGCTGGTCGAACTCGGCGCCGACGGCCTGGGCTCCGACCTTGGTGCCGTGGAGTGGGTCGACCTGCCCGTTCCGCGCCGGCTCGCGGTACTCACCGGCGAACTCGCCGACCTGCTCGCTAACGAAGCATTCGCCGACAACGAGGGCGACTGGGTGAAAGCCATTCTCACCGACCGGGTGCGCCCGCTCGACGCGATGCGGGCGCTGCAATCCCGATTTGTCCACGCGGTGACGCTCGAGCACCGCCCCACGATCACTCTCGATGCGGAGGGCTCCACCTACGCCGAGCGCATTCGCGCGGCCACGGGGGATACCGAGATTGTGGCTGGCTTCCTGTCGTTCGTGCGCAACGGGGTCGGTCCCAGCGAGTTTGAAAGTGCTTTGGTCGCAGAACTGTTAAACGAACAGAGTGTGAAGGAGGTGAACGCATGAAGATCCAGCGACTGCGTCTGGCCGGATTCGGGCCATATAAGACTGAACAAATTGTCGATTTCGAACGTTTCGATGCCGACGGCATCTTTCTCATCACAGGCAAGACCGGCGCCGGCAAATCCAGTATTCTCGACGCTATCTGCTTCGCTCTCTATGACCAAGTGCCGCGGTTTCTCGATGGAAAGCAGCCGTTGCGTAGCGACTACTGCGAGCCCGATGATCCCACCTTTGTCGAACTCGACTTCAGCCTGCGCGGGCGTGAGTATCGCCTGTTGCGCAGCCCCGCCTACGAGCGGGCGAAGAAGAACGGCACCGGAACCACCACCGCGGCGCCCACCGCTGTACTGCAGGTGCTCCACGGCACCGAGTGGCAAGGCCTTGCGGCCAAACCACACGCGGTCGGCCTGGAACTGAGCGCGATCCTGCCCCTGAAGGCCGACCAGTTCCTGCAGGTGATCCTGCTCGCCCAAAACCGGTTCCAATACTTTCTGCTGGCCAAGACCGATGAACGCCGTGCCGTGCTGCGCACCCTGTTCGGGACCACCCGATTTGAGCAACTGGAAACCGCGCTCGTGCAGCGCCGCAAATCACTCGACGACCGGCTCGCTGACGTGCAGCGCGACATCGTCGAACACACCACCGCTGCCATGCATCAGCTTCGGCTTTCTGAACCGCCCATCGCCCCCGACCTGGGCTGGTTTCAGGGCGCTCTGGCCGACTTGAACAGCGCAGTCGACGCCGCCGCAGAGGAGTCGGCCAGTGCGGCCGCTCTGCTGTCTGAAGCCACTGCCGACCACCGCGCGGCCACGGAGACCCAGCGGCGTCAGGGCCGCCGCGCTCTGGCCGACACCGCTCTCGCCACCCTCGACGGCCGCCGGGCCGAGGTCGAGGAAGAACGCAGCACACTGCTGCGGGCCGCCCGGGCGGCACGGGTCTGGCCGCACATTCGCAGCAGCCGGGCCGCGACTGCCGACTGGCAGGCCGCTCTGGCCGCTGAAACCTTGGCGCGGGTCGCCTGGCTGCCGTTCGGCGACAGCAGCGCCGGTGTCAGCGGCAGCACGGCGCAGAGCGAGTCCGAGCCGGCGCTGCGTCCGATCATGGACGCCCTCGTGAGACGTCTCGGAGCGCTCGCGGAGGTACTCGCGGAAGAGAAGCAGCTCCCTGCCCTGAACCACGAGATCACCGCTTTGTTCGACGTGCTCACCGGCCACACCGACGGTTTGACGCGTGCGCAGAATCGCATCGATGAGCTGCCTCAGCAGATCGATTTCGTCGGCGAGCAACTCGCGGCCGCAACCCTCGCCGCCTCCGGCGAGACCGACGCCGACGACGCCGTGTGCCGGTCCGACGCCGCGTTCACGGCCGCCGAAAACGTGGTGTCGTTGCAGACCGAGCTGGCCGGGGCGGGCGTGCAACTGCTCGACCGCAGTCGGGACAACGCGGCGGCTGCCGTTGACTACGAGGCCCTCGTGGCTCGTCGGTTCGCCGGGCAGGCGTCCGAATTGGCCAGCCGCCTCGTCGATGGTGTGCCCTGCCCGGTCTGCGGTTCCGTCGAACACCCGGCTCCCGCAGCAGCGGAGGGCGAACAGGTCACTGCAGCCGACCTCGATTCGGCCCAACTGCAGATGCAGGGCCGGCAGCGCGAACTGGCCGATGCTCAGGAGACCCAGGCCTCCCTGACGAATCGTCTCGGGCAGGCGCAGGCGCTGGCCGGGCAACGAAGTGTTGACGAGCTCCGCGCCGAAGGCGTGGCCGCCCGGGTCAGGTTGGCCACCGCGCGCACGGCTGCCGACCTGGTCGGTGGGCTTCGGCAGGAAAACGCCGACCTGCGGGACGCCCAGGCCCACGCACGAGCCGCGGTGGTGAGCCTTCGGGCGGCACGCGATACTGCGGCAGACACCCACAGCGAACGGTCGGGGCAGCGTGACCTGCTCGTGGCCCGCGTGGGAGCGCAGCGTGGTGATCGCGATACCGTGACCGACCAGGCGCGCGCTCTGCAGCACGAGCTGGACTGCGCTCGCGCCCTCGACGACGCCCTCGTGCTCAGCCAGCAGCGCGCCGCGGCTCGTGATGCGGCCGACCTCGACCTCGCGAGCCAACTGGCGGAGCAAGCCTTTGATGACGAGGAAACCGCTGCCGCGGCGCGGCGGGGCGAGCGCCAGACCGCGCAGCTGGCGAACGATGTGCGGTCCTATGACGACCAGCGTGCAGCGGCCCTGGCGGCAGCGGCAGATCCTGAGCTGATCGATCTTGCGCCAGATCCGGTCGATCTCGAGCCATCCCGGCTGGCCTTCGCAGCCGCGAGCGGCGCGCGCGATGACGCTGTGGGCGCGCACAGCTCGCTCGCCGAACGTGCCGGCCAGCTGGACGTGCTCGTGCGGGGCGTTACCACGCGATTCGCGGCATCCGCTGATCTGCTCGACGAACACTCCCAGGTACAAGGCCTGGCCGACGTCGTGCAGGGAGACGAACCGAACACGAAACGGATGCGGCTGGAGACTTACGTTCTGGCCGCCCAGCTGGAAGAGATCGTCGTGGCGGCCAACCTGCGGCTGCGCACGATGACCAGCGGCCGCTACGCCCTCGAACACGATGACTCCCGAGTGAAGGGCGGTGCTCGGTCGGGACTGGGGCTGGCGATCCGCGATGAGTTCACCGGTCGAGCCCGGGCGACGCACTCTCTTTCGGGTGGCGAGACCTTCCTGGCCTCGCTCGCTCTCGCGCTCGGACTGGCGGAGGTGGTGACCGGGCAAGCCGGCGGCATCACGCTCGACACCCTGTTTGTCGACGAGGGGTTTGGCTCGCTCGACAGCGAGACCCTGGAGACGGCCATGAGCACCCTCGACACCCTGCGCGCCGGCGGACGCACGATCGGCCTGATCAGTCACGTCGACTCCATGAAAGAGCAGATCCCGGCGACCCTGCGTATCTCGGTCACCGACCAGGGCTACAGCCGAATCGAGGCCAACGCACCCGTCGAATGACCGTTCGTGGGCGGTACGGAATCGTTCCCGGACCGTCCAAGCGCCGTTCGAGGCCACCGGGCTGACCACAAGAGGTGGGCTTTAGCCATTGCCCATCCGCGGTGAGCCTGTCACGATCGGAGCGTTGCCGCAACGAAGCGAGCTGCGCCAGGGAGCCCGAATGAAGAAGATCCTCTATATCGACCTCGACAACACCCTCGTCAACGTGCAATCGGGGATCGACCGACTCACCAACGCCGAGTACATCCGCTATGAGAAGCGGCTCGACGAGGTGCCGGGTATTTTCGCCCGCATGGAGCCGATCAGCGGTGCCATTGACGCGTTTCACACCCTCGCCCAATCGTTCGACACCTACATTCTGTCGATGGCACCGTGGGGAAATGCGAGTGCCTGGCAGCACAAACTGGAGTGGGTGCAGGAACATCTCGGAGTGGATGCCGGCGGACCGGCCTATAAGCGGCTCATTCTTTCCCACCACAAGCACCTGAACCGCGGCGACTTTCTGGTCGACGACGGATTGGCCGTTGGCGCTGACCGGTTCGAGGGCGAGCTGATCAAATTTCTGACCCCGCTGTTCCCCGACTGGAACACGGTGACCCGCTACCTGCTCGAGCGTGCCGACAACGATTCACCCCCGACGAGCGAGCCCTATTCTCGGCACCGCCCGGCGCTGCAGCGCGGGGCAGCGCTGCACCGCTGACCGCGTATTCCACGGGCTTCGTACTGGTCCAAATGCTATAACCCGATTTCGCTCATCGCGCAAGAAAACAGGTGAATTTGGCACTTGAGCAGGGGTGCTCGCCGTTGTATATTGATCCTGCTTAGACCAGTCCGATTGCCCTGCCGACCGGACTGGTCTTTCCTTGTCTGCCCTTCCTGCCGGCGACGTCGCTGACAACCCTGGGACGCCCCTACCGACGACGCGCGGCGCATAATACATGGTCTTGATCTCTTGACTAGGGGTTTACCCACATGTAAATCTGGGGTAATCTCACTTTCAGACAGGCACGGATCGGTCCCGGTGGCTTACCCGGACAGATTTGGGCCACCAGATGATTGGGTGAAGACGATGGTGGAACTGAAGAAGATGACGGAACTCAAGTCGGATTTCGTTCCGATGGGTGAAGTCAGTGCCGATGAACGCTCCCGAATGGCGTTCGGTAAGGCTGGTGTGCACCGCGACGATCGTTACGCCGTCGCAGTGAACGCTGAGGGCGAGATTTTGCTCACCCCGCTCGTGTCCATTCCTCGCCGGGAACTTCTGGTCTGGGACGACGAGGGCATTCGCGCCGCTCTGGTGCGCGGCCTCGAGCACAGCAGCAAGGACGAGACCAACGAGGGTGGCGACTTCACCCGGTACGCCGATGAGGAGCACGCTGTCGACGAGTCGGCCGCGCCCGCCGAGCCTCAGTCATGAGTTTTACGCTTCTTCTCACGAGGGAAGCGGCCTCGGGATTATCCATCCTCGAAACGAAACCACAGTTGGTCGGCCGTCTGAAGCGGGTGCGTACGGCCCTCGGTCGGCTGCAGCTGAACCCTGACGACCCGGCATTGCGCTCACACAAGTATGTGTCGCTCGCCGGTAAGAAGGGTGAGGCCGTCTGGGACTCCTATATAGAGCACCGCACGCCGACGGCCGGGCGCATCTACTGGCACTACGGTCCCGGCCTCGATCGCATCACCGTTGTGATAATCACGCCGCACCCGTAGCGAGTGCCGCGCCTGCCTGCACCGGCTGCTCCGCTCTAGAACGGGTGGAGCAGCCGGTGCAGGAACTGGCGGGTGCGTTCCTGCTGGGGGTTCCGCAGCAGCTGCTTCGGGTCGCCGTGCTCGACGATGGTGCCGCCGTCGACGAAAGCGATCTCGTGCGCGACCTCGCGGGCGAATTCAAGCTCGTGGGTGACGATCACCATGCTCCAGCCCTCCGCGGCCAGATCTTTGATCAGGCGCAGCACATCGCCGACCAGCTCCGGGTCGAGGGCGGATGTCGGCTCATCAAAGAGCAGCAGCTGGGGCTGCAGAGCGAGTGCCCGCACGATGCCGACGCGCTGCTGCTGGCCGCCGGAGAGTTCGAACGGATAGCTGTCCCGCTTGTCGGTCAGTCCGACACGCTCGAGTAAAGCGAACGCCTCGGCAGTTGCCTCGGCAACCGGGCGGCGCTGCACCACGACCGGTCCCTCGATCACGTTCTGCAGAACGGTCTTGTGCGGAAACAGGTTGTAGTGCTGAAAGACCATGGCCGAGCGGTCGCGAAGGCCGGCCAGCTGTTTCGGCGTGGTCTTCGCGGCGAAATCAAGGGTCACGGGCACGGAGGTGGCTCCGCGTCCGGGCGTCCGGCCGGCACCGGGTCGGTCAACAGGGGAGGCTGCCGCGACCTCGATCGTGCCGCCATCGGGCAGTTCGAGCCCGTTCAGGCAGCGCAGAATGGTGGTTTTTCCCGAGCCGGACGGACCGATCAGGGCGAGCACCCGGCCGCGGCCCACCGTGAGGTCCACCGATTCCAGCACGCGGTTGGTGCCGAAACTTTTCTGCAGGCCGCGCACGCGGAGTAGTGGAACAACGGGCTCGGCCGCACGATCTGCGGCCGGAAGATCAGCGGGCGACATAGCGGTCCAATCGTCTCTCGAGAAAACCCTGGCCGGTGGAGAGCACCAAGCAGATGACCCAGTAGATGAGGGCTGCTTCGAGATAGAGCAGCATGAACTTATTGCTGAACGCAGCCACTTGCTGCGCCTCGCGGAACAATTCGGTGACCAGGATCAGCGAGGCCAGCGAGGTGTCCTTGACCAGGCTGATGAACGTGTTCGACAGCGGCGGCACCGACACCCGGGCCGCCTGCGGCAGGATGATGCGGGTGAGGGCACGCCGGTGCGACATGCCGATCATGTAGGCGGCTTCCCACTGGCCCTTGGGCACCGAGAGAATTGCGGCGCGAATGACCTCGGCCGCATAGCCGCCGACGTTGATCGAAAAGGCCACCACGGCGCTCGGCCACGGGTCGATGGTCACGCCGATCGACGGCAGCCCATAGAAGATCACGAACAGTTGCACCAGGAGCGGAGTGCCGCGCACGATCGAGATGTAGCCGCGGGCGATGCCCGATAGCCAGCGGCGGGTCGACAACCTCATCAGGGCCAGCGCAATCGCGAGCACGAGCCCGATCGCGAACGACATCAGGGCGAGCGGAATCGTGCCTCGAATCGCGCCGTCCAGCATCGGCCAGAACGAGCTGACGAACAACTCCCAGTCAGATTGGATCATCGAATCTGGGGGCTACTGGCTGACGTCGGCGCCGAAGTACTTGTCGGAGAGCTCGGCGAGCGTTCCGTCTGCGGTGAGGGTCGCGAGGGCTGCGCTCACGGCGTCGGCCAGCGCGGTGCCGTCCTTCGCGAAGGCGAAGGCGCTTTCCGAACGGTCTTCGGTCTCCGCAGCGATCTTCAGGTTGTCGGCGCCGGTGGACTTCTGGTAGTCGAGAAAGGTCAGTTTGTCGTTGACCGTGGCATCGACTCGACCCTGTTCGACCAGCGCGACCGACTGGGCCCAGCCCTCGACTCCTTCGACGGTCGCGCCGCTCTCGGTGGCCAGGGCGTTCCAGTTGCTGGTGAGGGACTGCGCCGTGGTCAAGCCCTTGAGACTCGCGAACGACGTGATTGACGTGTTGTCGGCGGGAACGACGATGACCCCGGTGGAGTAGGTGTACGGCGTGGAGAACTTGTACGATTCAAGGCGTTCCGGGGTTATCGACACCTGGTTGGCAATGGTGTCCCAGCGGCCGGCGGTGAGGCCGGCGAAGATGGCGTCCCACTGGGTCTCTTCGAATTTCGCTTCGACGCCGAGCTCGTCGGCAACGGCGCGGGCCACCTCGACGTCGTAGCCGGTGAGCTCGCCC
This sequence comes from Cryobacterium sp. TMT1-2-2, assembly GCF_004403505.1. Classification (NCBI taxonomy): domain Bacteria; kingdom Bacillati; phylum Actinomycetota; class Actinomycetes; order Micrococcales; family Microbacteriaceae; genus Cryobacterium; species Cryobacterium sp. TMT1-2-2. The sequence goes on from NZ_SOGS01000026.1 coordinate 97,534, forward strand.
GAACCGTCTTCGTGGAACGAGAAGGGGCGGTAGGTGCCCTCGGTGCCGATAGTGAGGGTGCCGGAGTCGAGCACGCTGCTGAGCGAGTCATCGGTGCCGGTTGCGGTCTCCGCAGCGGGAGCGGAGCAGCCCGTAAGGGCGAGGGCAGCGATCGACAGCACGGCAGCGGGAATGAATCTGAGCTTCATGAAAGGAATGCCTAACGAACTCGTTGGGGCGGGCGGGTTGTGCCGCGCTGCCCCAGAATGTGCGGAGGCCGCGGGTAGCGGCGTCCCCAGAGTAACAAGGCGCTGGTTGCCGGGAATATTCCGGTTACGTTCAATGAAGCGGCGCACTCGGCCTATCTGCCGGCCGCTCAGACCGCAGGCTAGGAGCGCAGGGCCAGGGTGAACGGCAGTACCGCCGAAACTCCGTGCTGGCGCAGTACGCGGCTCGCCACGGTCAGGGTCCAGCGGCTGTCGGCCAGGTCGTCGATGAGCAGAATGGGGCGGCCGGCGAACGGGGCCAGGGCCTCGGCCAGCTCGGGGCCCACAGCGAAGCGATCCCACACGCTCGACAGCCGGTAGGCACTGTTGCCGCCCGGCTCGCCGGTGGGGCCGCCGTTCGCCCAACTCAGGGCGCCGAGCCACGGCAGCCGACCGATACTAGCGAGTGACGCTGCCACCGAATCAATCAACAACGGATGCCGCTGCGACGGCACCCCGACGATGGCCACCGGCCGGTCGGCCCACCCCCACTCGGCGAGCACGCGCACACAGGCGGCCAGCATGGCCGGCGGGGCGGCGGCATCCGTGCCTTGCGTCTCGAACAGGTCGCGCAGGGGACCACCCCAGCCCAGGTCGGTCAGTCGGGCCAGCGCGCGGCCGGGCTCGGCGCGATCGCCGAGCGCAATCTTTCCGGTCGCCGCGACGCCCAGGTTGTTCATGCCGGTGGGCCACTGGGCGCGTACGTCGATGGCGACGCCGACCCGGTCGAGCGATTTCGCGGCCGTCGCAGCGGCGTCGTCAGCCACATCGCTTGGATACCACACGCCCTGGCAGTTGTCGCAGCGACCGCAGGCCACTGCGCTGTCGTCGTCGAGGGCTCGCTGCAGAAATTCCATGCGGCATCTCGTGGTGTTCTCAAATTCGAGCATGGCCTGCTGCTCGCCGAGCCTGGCGGCCGCGATGCGTTCGTAGCGTTCCTGGTCGTAGACCCAGGGCTGCCCGGTGGACTGCCAGCCACCCTTGACCCGGTGCACGGCGCCGTCTACGTCGAGCACCTTGAGCAGCAGCTCGAGCGGCGTACGTCGAAGGTCGACCCGGGCTTCGAGCGCCGGCGTCGACAGGGGAGCTCCGGCGGCTTCGAGTGCGCCGATCACGGCGAGGGCCTTGGCCTGGTTGGGCATCGAGGCGGTGGCGAAATAGTGCCAGATGGCCTCGTCTTCGGCTCCGGGCAGCAGCAACACATCGGCCGACGCCGTGGCCCGGCCGGCACGGCCGACCTGCTGGTAATACGCCACGGGGGAGGACGGCGCGCCGAGGTGCAGCACGAAGCCGAGGTCGGGTTTGTCGAAGCCCATCCCGAGGGCGCTCGTGGCGATGAGCGCCTTGACCTGGTTGGTCTTGAGCAGCCCCTCGGATTCCTCGCGTTCGGCCGTGTCGGTCTGGCCGGTGTACGCACGCACGGCGTGACCGGCTTCGCGGAGCAGCCGCGCGGTGTCCTCGGCGGCCGCGACCGTGAGGGTATAAATGATGCCGCTGCCCGGCAAGTCACCGAGGTGGCTGAGCAGCCAGGCCAGCCGGGCCCGCGAATCGGGCAGGCGCAGCACCCCGAGTCGCAGCGACGACCGGGCGAGCGGGCCGCGAATGGTGACGACCTCGGCCGTGCCCGCCGTGGTGCCAGCATCGTTGAAGCCGGTGGCGACCATACCCACCTGCTCCGCGACATCCTGCACGACCCTGCTGTTGGCGGTGGCCGTGGTGGCGAGCACCGGGACGCCCGTCGGCATCTGCGCGATCAGCTCGCGCAGGCGGCGATAGTCCGGGCGAAAGTCGTGGCCCCAGTCCGAGATGCAGTGTGCTTCGTCGACCACGAGCAGGCCCACACGGGCGATCAGGGCGGGCAGCTGCTCATCCCGAAAGGACGGATTGTTCAGTCGTTCCGGCGACACCAGCAACACGTCGACCTCATCGGCGTCGAGCTGGCGCAGCACATCGCTCCACTCGTGCGCGTTCGACGAGTTGATCGACACCGCACGCACCCCGGCCCGGGCCGCAGCGGCCACCTGGTCGCGCATCAGCGCCAGGAGCGGAGAGACCAGAATGGTCGGGCCGGCGCCCTGGCGTCGAAGCAGCAGCGTGGCCACAAAATACACGGCCGATTTTCCCCACCCGGTGCGCTGCACCACGAGGGCGCGGCGGCGGTGGTCTACCAGGGTTTCGATGGCCTCGTACTGTCCGTCGTGCCAGGAGGCGTCGTCTCGCCCCACGAGCGTACGCAGAATAGCCAGAGCGGATGCGCGGGTGTCGGTCATCCTTCAAGGGTGCCAGATGCCGCCGACGCTGCGGGGCGCTGCACGACCTGGTAGACCGCACCATCCGGCGTGCGAGAGACCAGCCCCGCGTCGACGAGATACCGGCGCAGGGTGACGACGTCGTCCACGACCAACGCGAGACGGATGCCCAACTCGCGTTCCGACATTCGCTCTGGTGGCAGCGCAGCGGCGACCCATCCCAGTAGTTCGTCACGATCAGGCTGCTTCGCCGGGTACCGCTCGATTCGCCCATGCTGAATGAACCGTTCGACACCCTCGCGTCGCACCTCGGGTTCGCTCGCGAGCAGCTCACCGAACACCGCGGTGACAGCATCGCCGTCATCATCGAGTAATCCTGCGTCCCGCAGCGCGGCGGCGGCTTTCACCGTTCTGGGCTCGGTCAGAGCGCCTGACCCGCGGAGCACCGCTTCTGCCCACACGGCTCTGCGATCCGGATGGGCGAGAGCTGCGACGACGCGGCGCCATTCATTAGCCATGGCTCCAGTGTGTTGCCAGCGGCAATCCTCTGCAACCTCCTCAGATTCTCACTGCTCTCGCTGGTCACTGGCGCGTGTCGCGGGGCATCCGTCGCGTTCCGGCGGGATCGCTCAGTAGGCTCGGTGGGTGAACGTGATTCAGGAGATCGAAACGCGACTGCCGGAACAGGCCGTCGTCGGTTTCCGACGACTCATCGGGCAGGCCCGCGTGAAAGATGCGGTGCTGTTGCAGGAGCGGGCCATGGCGCGCATGGTGGCCCCGGCGCAGTGGATTCTGACCCGGGTCGGGGCCGACGGCATCCGCTTGACCAAAGCCGGGCACCTGCCGCCCGCGGTCGTCGTTGAAGCCTCCGTCGAGCTCGACTGGGGCTGGCCGATCAGCGTCAACCGCGAGGTGCACCTGCGACCGCTGCAGGAGCTGCGCGGGCACCTGCGCGATGTCGGACTGCTGCGGGTCAGCAAGGGAATGCTGGTGCTCACCAAAAAGGGCGCCGCCCTGTCCGGCTCTCCCCGACAACTCTGGTGGCATCTCGCCCGCACCATTCACTCCAGCCGCACGCCCGCCGTCGCTGACGCCACCCGCCTGCTGCTGCTCTTCGTCGCGACCCGCGGGCTGGCTCGCCGCGAGGACTACCTCACGACCCTGTCTCGCGCGCTCGGATCGCTGGGCTGGGTCCAGTCCGACGGCCAGGAACCGACGACGGAATCGGTCTGGCACCTCGTCGACACCAAATGGCGCCTGCTCGACCGGCTCGGCGCGTTCGAGCCGACCGAGGCCTGGCACGGCGACCGCGGCACCGTCACGGTCGGTGGCGCGGCCTTCGCGCGCGCTGCATTGCAGGCCGACGCACCGGATGACGCGCCCGCCGAGTAGGTAGCCGGCCGCGGCATCCGTTTGTCTGCGCGGGTGGTTGGATGGATGAATGGATGCCACACCGGACTACATCGCTGATTTCTCCGTTTTTCTGCAAGCGTCACCGTCGTCATATCACGCCGCCGCTGAAGTCGCCCGGCGGCTCGATGCGGCCGGTTTCACCCGGCTGAGCGAGTCGGAGGCGTGGACCGATGCCGCCACCGACTGCTACGTCGTGCGCGACGGCGCCGTGATTGCCTGGTCGCAGCCGGCCGATGCCGGGCCCACGACGCCGTTTCGCATTCTCGGCGCCCACACCGACTCCCCGAGTTTCAAACTCAAGCCGAAGCCCACGATCGGCTCGCACGGCTGGCTGCAGGCCGGCGTCGAGGTTTACGGCGGGCCGCTGCAGAACTCCTGGCTCGACCGTGAGCTCGAATTAGCCGGCCGGCTGGTCACGCAGGATGGCACCGAGCACCTCGTGCGTACCGGGCCGTTCCTGCGCATCCCGCAGCTCGCTGTGCACCTCGACCGCGAGGTCAACAACGGCCTCACTCTCGATCGGCAACGTCACCTCACGCCCGTCTTCGGTGTCGGCGAGGCATCCGAGGCTGACCTGCTCGCCCACCTGGCCGGTCTGGCTGGGCTCAAGGCAGCGGATGTTGCCGGTTACGACATCCTCAGCAACGACACCCAGCCGCCCGCAACCTTCGGGCTGGGTAACGAGCTGTTCGCCGCCGGACGCCTCGACAACCTTTCCTCGGTCTACGCCGGCCTGCACGCCCTCATCGCGACCAGCCACCAGAAATCGGGCGGCTCGATCAGCGTGCTCGCCGCATTCGACCACGAGGAACTCGGTTCGCAGTCGCGTTCCGGAGCGAGCGGACCGCTGCTGGACGACATTCTCACCCGCATCGGCCACGGCCTCGGCGCTACCGACTCTGATCGCCTGCAGGCCTACGCCCAATCGTGGTGCCTGTCGGCCGACGCCGGACACGCCGTGCACCCGAACTATCCCGAGCGCCACGATCCGGCCAACCAGCCCATTCTCGGCGGCGGCCCGCTGCTGAAGATCAATGCCAACCAGCGCTACGCAACGGATGCCCACGGCGCCGCCCTCTGGGCCCGCACCTGCGCCCAGGCGGGCGTCGACTACCAGGAATTCGTCTCCAACAACACGGTTCCCTGCGGCTCAACGATCGGACCGCTGACCGCCACCCGGCTGGGTATCCGTGTGGTCGACGTTGGCGTGCCGCTCTTGTCGATGCACTCGGCCCGGGAGCTGTGCCACGTCAACGATCCGCAGGCGCTCGCCGCGGCAACGGCGGCCTTCTTCGCACCCGAGGTGTAGCGGGCCGCCGGCTCACGCGGTCAGCTCGTCGGCACCATTGATGCGCTCGAGCCGCGCGCGGGCGGCATCCTCTGAGGTTGAAGAGGGACCGAGCAGGGTGCCCACCACCCCGAGAACGAGCCGGGTACCTAAAACAACAGGCAGACGAGACCGCTTGAGGCCCAGCATGTCGCGATACTCGCGCGGGATCGACGCCACGGCGCCGGCGAACATGATGCGGTAGAACGGCAGCATGCCGCGGCTGAGCGGCGGGTAGCGGATGAACCGCACGGCTTCCGCGACGCGCGCGTCACTTTTCAGGGTGCCGGCGCTGCGAAATCCCTCGAGCTGGGCGGCGAGTTCGTCGGCCGAATGCGGTGCATTCTGCACTCCGATGAGTTCGCCGGCCGTGGCCCATTCGTTGACGTAGCGGTCGGCGCCGCCCGGAATCGCGTCGCCCCAGAGCAGATGGGATTGCAGAAAAGCGTCAGTGAAGACGACGTGCACCCACGACAACAGCTCGGGATCACCCGCGGCATAGGGGCGTTCCTCGCCACGGGCGTCGAGGTAGGTGCCGCTCACCCGGTCGTGAAAATGGGCGACCCGACCGGATTCCCGCTGGGCGACGACGGTATCGGCGAAAGTCACCGTGATGAGCCACTGAATGGTGCCGGAGAGACGGCCGAGAGGGTCTTCGTGATACCGGGACCAGTCGTGCACGCCGGCCATAGCGCCCGGGTGCAGGGTCTGCATGAGCAGCGCGCGAATGCCGGCGACCATGGTCGCCATGCCCCCGTGAACGGCCCAAGCGGCACTGCCAGGGCCGAAGTAGCCGGCATCGTCGCCGGTGGCGATCTGGCCGACCCATTTCGGCCGACCTTCGCTGTTCCCCGAGAGCGTCACCAGGAGGTGCGAGCGCCAGCTGTCCGTGAATCTGCCCATTCTCGGATGATAGCCCCGCCTCGCTGGACGCCCGCCGCGAACGACGGCGGCACAAGCGGTGAGTTTCGAAGTTCTTCGCAACATGGAACATGTTCGTGGAAAACCCGAGCGAGACCAGTTCGAATCCCGTCATTACGGCGGTGGAGCCGGTTCGGGCTGGTGCGCACCCGCTCATTGCCTGCCCGGCACGACATCCGCTGACACCCGAAGTAGGCTAGTCAGGTGAACAAGGGATACACAACACGATGACCGCGTCCGTGAAGGCAACTGATCTGGCAGCACCCAGTACCAACAGAAAAGTCATCGCGCTGGCCGTCGCCGGTGCCCTCGGCGGGTTTCTGTTCGGGTTCGATTCTTCGGTCATCAACGGCGCGGTCAATGCGGTGCAGCAGGAATTCGGGCTAAACGCCACTTTGACAGGTTTCGCGGTAGCGTGCGCGTTGCTCGGCGCCGCGGCCGGAGCATTCTTCGGTGGGCGCTTCGCCGACCGCTACGGACGCATCCCCATGATGGTGCTCGGCGGCGTCGTGTTCCTGATCAGCTCGATCGGCTCCGGCTTCGCGTTCGGCGTCGTCGACCTGATCGTCTGGCGGGTGGTCGGCGGACTCGGTATCGGTCTCGCATCCGTTGTCGCACCGGCCTACATCGCCGAAATTTCACCCCGACAGATGCGCGGCCGGCTCGGCTCGTTGCAGCAGCTCGCGATCACCCTCGGAATCTTCACGGCCCTGCTCTCCGACGCCGTGTTCGCCGAGAGCGCGGGCGGCGCCGGCAGCGAGTTCTGGTTCGGCCTCGAAGCCTGGCGCTGGATGTTCCTGGCCGGTGCCGTACCCGCCATCGTCTACGGCGGTATCGCGTTCATCCTGCCGGAATCTCCACGTTTTCTCATTCTGAAAGACAAAGAAACGGATGCCCGCGCCGTCTTCACCCGGCTCTGGCCGAGCGGTGACGTGGACCGGGAGATTCGCGACATGCGCCGCTCGATCGAGGTCGATGCCCGCTCGCACAAGTCCGGTTCGCTGCGCGGCAGAGCGTTCGGTCTCAAGCCGATTGTCTGGGTCGGCATCATCCTCTCGGTGTTCCAGCAGTTCGTCGGCATCAACGTGATCTTCTACTACTCGACCACCCTGTGGTCGGCGGTCGGTTTCGCGGAATCGAACTCACTTACCATCTCGGTGATCACCAGTGTGACCAACATCCTGGTCACCCTGGTCGCGATCGCCCTGGTCGACAGGATCGGACGGCGACCAATTCTGCTGGCCGGGTCCATCGGTATGACGGTGTCGCTCGCCACAATGGCGGTCGCGTTCAGCCAGTCGGTCACTGTCGACGGTGAACTCAGCCTGCCCGGGGCCTGGGCCCCGATCGCGCTGGTTGCCGCGAACCTATTCGTGATCTCGTTCGGAGCGTCCTGGGGACCGGTGGTGTGGGTGCTCCTCGGTGAAATGTTCCCCAACTCCATTCGCGCCAAGGCCCTCGGGTTGGCCGCGGCCGCCCAGTGGATCGCGAATTTTCTCATCACGGTCAGCTTCCCCCCGATGGCGGATGTGTCCCTGCCGATCACCTACGGGCTCTACGCTCTGTTCGCCGGGCTCTCGTTCTGGTTCGTGTTGCGCAAAGTGCCCGAAACCAACGGAATGTCACTCGAGGAAGCCGACACCCTGTTGCCGCCGAAAAACTCGGCCAGGAAGACTACTGCGACCAACTAGGAATTAAAGCAGTGCGCGGTAAAACCCTCAAGCCCCCGAACGGGCTGTCGCGTCGAGCGGGGTTTGCGGATAACTTCACAACACAAGATTGTGGAGTGTGACCATGCCCGAACGTGGATACGCCGTTATATGTTTGAAAACCACCGGACTGTTCCCGTATCAGCGGGATCGGGTCGTCGAGGTCGCCGTGGTGCACCTCGACGAGGGTGGTCGCATTGCTGAGCGCTGGGAAACGGTGATCAACCCCGAAAGCAACGCCGGCGACGTGGCGAACCACGGCGTCAGCACGGCCGAACTGCTTCGCGCGCCGACCTTCGAGCAGATTGCACCGCGCCTGGTCGATCTGCTGCGCGGCCGGGTATTGGTGACGCACAACGCCCAGTTCGTCACCGGATTTCTGATGCGCGAGTTCGAGCTGATTGGCTACGCCCCCGGGCGCGGACTGGAGGCGGTCTGCACCATGCAGTTGGCCCGCACGTATTTGCCCGGGGCCGGTCGGCTCCTCGTCGATTGCTGCGCCGCCTATGACATCGAAATCGGACCAGGCCCCGGTGCTCTGGTGCAGGCCGTGGCGTGCGCGAGCCTGCTGGCCGCCTACGTGCACGGCTCGCCGACAGCTGCACCGTGGATCGACGCGCTTGACCGTGCCGAGCGTTCTGCCTGGCCGAGAATTGCGGCGGGTACCGACGCCGAGTGGGTGCAGCGCGACCCGTCAACTCCGCACGACGTGGTGGCAAGACCGAGCTTCCTGGCCCGCGCGGCCGTGAAACTCCCTGACTACACCGGCCCTGAGGAACACCTCGACTACCTCGCCCTGCTCGATTTGTGCCTGCTCGATCGGGTTCTCGGGCCTCGGGAAACACATGAACTTCGGGTCCTGGCCGAATTCAGTGGCATCAATGCCGCGGAGTGCACCGCGCTGCACCGTCGCTATTTCGAGGATCTCGTGCGGGTGGCCTGGTCGAACGGAGCTCTCAGCATCGCGGATTCCGCCGATCTGATCGCGGTCGCACGCATGCTCGACGTCGCTCCGGAGGCCGTTGCCGCAGCACTGGCGGCACCCGCATCGGTGGTGCAGCTGCCGATCGCATCGATCGACACCGTGCTGCTGGAGCAGGGCGACATCGTCGTGCTGACCGGTGACATGGCCCGTGCCCGCTCCGACTGGAGCCGGGAATTGGTCGCACGGGGCCTGTCCCTGGGTACGGCGGTCACCCTGCGCACCCGGCTGCTCGTGGCCGCGGACCCGGCGTCACTCACCGGCAAGACCGGCAAAGCTCGGGACTACGGCATTCCGATCGTCTCCGAATTCGGCCTGCGCTCTCTCATCGGGGTGCGCTGACCGCGTTCATTCGTGGCGTGAGCCCTCGCCGGCCGACCATTTCTCTTCAACGTGGCCGAACCGCCAGGCGGCGAGGGCTATGACCCAGGCGAGGGCCAAAAAGGCGACCACCGCAAAACCTACGTTCTCCAGGTCGAGGTGGCCGATCGTGGCGAGCGCGACGAGCAGACCCCGACACGGACTAGCGCCGACCCCTCGCTAGACTGGCTGCCGGGGGCACTGACATGAAGAAGAGCTACAAGGCGGCCGCAATTCTCCTGATCGTGCAGGGCGGACTGATGGAATTCAGCGTCTTCATCGGAGTCATTCCCCTGCTCCTGCTCGGGGTAGAGCAGGGCACTATCTCGGAACATTTCTCGTTCATCGTGCCGTACCTGCAGGACAACCTCTATCTCATGATGGTGATGAGCGGAGTGTTCGGTGCCCTGCGACTGATCGGGGCGATCGGAATTCTGCGCGATCGCCTGTGGGGCCTGGCACTCTCGGTCATCAATTGCATCGTCACCATGGCGCTGATGATCTCTCTTCTTCCGGCCGGAATTCTCGACGGAATCTTCTCCGGAACAGCACTGATCCTGATTCTGACCGCCTACTTCGGCACCCAGAAAATCTCTGATGCTGTGGCCGAAGCGCCGACGAGGGTCGAGCAGCACCAATGACCTGTCGAACTGGTCAGAGGGTCGCCCGGCGCCAAACCGGTGACGGCCACCAGCTCTCCCCAGCGGATGCGGCACCTGTCCATCACCGTCAGTGCCGTACCCGACCGGCGGTCATCGCGCAGCAGTCCCAGCAACGGATTGCCGGGCTAGCGGCGGCGCGGAGCGGCTTTCTCCGCGCACATGATGCAGAGGTCAGCGGCCGGTTTAATCTCCAGCCGCCCGTGCGGAATGCGTTCGCCGCCGCGCACGCACAGGCCGTAGCTGCCGTCGACGATCCGCTGCAGGGCCCGATCGATCGCCGCGAGTTCTTCGACGGCTTCGCCCTGGAACCCCGACATGCGTGACCATTCGGTGCGCAGCGAGGACGCCTCAGCGTCGTGGGTGCCGTCGGCCGAGCCGTCGCTGCGCGAGCTTTGCACGCCGGCGAAGGTGTCTGCGAGGCGCTGGGACTCTAGGTTCAGTTCACGCCGGCGTTCGCTGAGAGCGGTCTCAAACGCGTGTAGTTGAGCGGGGTCAAAGGGTGACACGGTCATGCTCCATGGTCTCACGGCCCGGTTGGCCGCTGTGGGCTGGTCCGTCAACGGCCGGGTGCGAGCAAGCGCAGCTCAGATCTGGCCACGCAGGTACTCCTCGATCGTCACTCCGCGGGCCGTAGCGCGCTGCACCAGGCGCCGGTGTTCCTCGGCGCTGAGCGAGAGCGTCACCCGGTGCAGCTCACTGGTGCTGCGCATCGCGTCGGGGCCGTGCGGGTTGGTGAAGTCGCGGTGGTCCTCGCCGATGTCATCCCCGAGGTCGTCGAACGAGAACAGCTCGTCGTGCGAGTAAGCGGCGGCCCGCTCGGTGACCCGGCCCGAGGTGAGGGTCGGCGCGCCCCTGCCGCTCTGCCCGACGGATGCCGCAGCTCGCGCCCCCACCACCGGTTCGGCTACCGCAGCAGCCCCGGCAAAACCAGGCCCGGCCGGTGCCGGCCGACCGCGTTGAAACGCCTCGGCCGCGCCGCGCGCACGCTCATCGGCAGCCTCGTTGAGCGGATGCCCGACATGCCCCTTGACCCATTCGAAGCGGTACCGGCGGCCGGCGATGGCCTCGTCGATCTCCTTCAGCAGGTCGAGGTTCATCACCGGTTTGCCGTCGCCCTTGCGCCAGCCCTTGGCCTTCCAGCCCTTCATCCACTTCGTCACCGAGTTGATCACGTACTGGCTGTCGCACAGCACCAGCAGGTCGTCGTCGATGTGCGCTGTCGCGCGAAACAGTTCGAGCACGGCCTTCAGCTCGCCCTGGTTGTTGGTGGCGTGCTTCCAGCCGCCGGCCGCCCACGACGAGTCGTCGACGTACCAGGCCCAACCGGCCGGTCCGGGGTTTCCGAGGGCAGAACCGTCGGCGGCGGCGGTGATCGTCATGTGCGGGCCTTTCAAACAGCGGATACGCAGGGCGCAGGTCGTCCAATTCTGCCACGCCCGGCATCCGCTGCCCGTATCACCGGGCCACGCCTGGAATGTGTCCGTCATGTAACAGCGCCCCAACATCCCACCGAACAGCCTGTGATGATCTGGTGATCGAAAGGTAACGGGTGCCACGTTGGCCGGAAACACGCGCTGGCTAACGTCGAAGCAGGGAAGCCGCCCGGGCTGCCTGCAGCTCTGCACCACCTCCTGAGGGGATTTCGATGACATCCAGCACCGTTGAATCAGCACCAGGCACCACCGCACCCAGTACCGATGAGGCGGTGCTGGTGCACCGTCCGGGTCGATGGATCGATAATTGGAACCCCGAGAACAAGAAGCAGTGGCAACAGGGTGGCAAACTCATCGCCTCCCGCAACCTGAAATGGTCGATCTTCGCCGAGTTCCTCGGTTTCGTGGTCTGGCAGCTCTGGAGCATCGTCGTCGTGTCGCTGCCGGCCGCCGGCTTCACCTTCTCCACCGCCGAGGTGTTCTGGCTCATCTCCATGCCGAGCCTCGTCGGCGCCACGCTGCGCTTCCCGTACACCTTCCTGGTCCCCAAGTTCGGTGGCCGCAACTGGACGATCATCTCGGCCGGACTGCTGTTGATCCCGTCGATCGCTCTCGGCTTCTGCGTCGGCAACCCGGACACCCCGTTTGGCGTCATGCTGTTCGTCGCCGCGCTCGCCGGCTTCGGCGGCGGCAACTTCGCCAGCTCGATGTCGAACATCACCTACTTCTACCCGCAGAGTCAGAAGGGCTACGCGCTCGGCCTGAACGCGGCCGGCGGCAACCTCGGCGCTTCGATGGCCCAGCTCATCGTGCCGATCGTGATCACCCTCGGCGCTGTCGGCACGCTCAATATCTCGCTCGCCGGCTGGTTCTGGATCCCGTTCATCCTGGTGGCCATGTGGGGCGCCTGGAAGTACATGGACAACCTCACCAACGCCAAGGCCGACTTCGCCGGATCCATCGCCGCAGTGAAGGAGCCGCACTTCTGGATTCTCGCCGTGCTCTACATCGGCACCTTCGGTTCCTTCATCGGCTTCGCGAGCGTCTTCCCGAAGCTCATCGCCGACCAGTTCCCCGCCTACTCCACCTTCCAGGTCGCGTCCGCCTCGCTGTCGCTCGCCTTCATCGGCGCCTTGGTCGGTTCGCTGGCACGCCCGGCCGGCGGCCGCCTCGCCGACCGCTTTGGCGGGGCATCCGTCACCGTCGCTGCCTTCGGCGTCATGGCCGTCGGTGCCCTCGTGGTGGTCGCGGTGCTGCCGCTCGGAAACTTCTGGGCGTTCCTCGGCAGCTTCCTGCTGATCTTCGTCGCCACCGGAATCGGCAACGGCTCGACCTACCGTATGATTCCGAGCGTGTTCTCGGCCAAGAGCGGAGTGAAAGACGCCCACCAGAACTCGGGTGACGTCAACACCCAACGCAAGACGGCAGCAGCTCTCGGCCTCATCTCGGCTGTCGGAGCCTACGGCGGATTCATCATCCCGCAGGTGCTCGGCCACTCCAAGACAACGACCGGCGACTACTCCAGCGCGATCTACGCCTTCGCCATGGCCTACGTCGTCATGATGTGTGTCACCGCCTTCGTCTACCTCCGCCGCGGCTCGTCCGTCGCCGGCCAGAAGATCTAGGAACCCATGCCCGTGGCCCGAACCCACTGCCCGTACTGCGCCCTGCAGTGCGCGATGACGCTGACCCCGGTCGAAACGCCGGTTGAAACGGATGCCGCAGCATCCGTTTCGCAGGCCACCGCAGTCGTGACGGTCACGGGCCGGGAGTTTCCGACCAACCGCGGGGGCCTGTGCAAGAAGGGCTGGACCTCCGCTGAACTGCTCACATCGCCGGACCGCATTCTCGAACCCCTGCTGCGACAGGCTGACGGTACCTTCGAGCCGGCCTCCTGGAGCGACGCACTCGACCTCGTCGCCTCGAAACTCCGCGAGGCCCGGGCGGAACACGGGGCTGACGCGGTCGGCGCGTTCGGCGGCGGCGGCCTGACCAACGAGAAGGCCTACCAGCTCGGCAAGTTCACCCGAGTGGCGCTTCGTTCCAGCCGCATCGACTACAACGGCCGGTTTTGCATGTCGAGCGCCGCCGCCGCGGGAAACCGGGCGTTCGGCCTCGACCGGGGATTGCCGTTTCGGGTCGACGAGCTCGACACGGCCGACACCATTTTGATTCTCGGCTCCAACGTGGCGCAGACCATGCCGCCGTTCATCGGCCACCTCGAGGGCGCCCGCGCCGCTGGCGGCCTCGTGGTCGTCGACCCCCGCCGCACCGCGACCGCCCGACTCACCGACGACGGCGCCGGCAGGCACGTGCAGCCGACCCCCGGCAGCGACCTCGTGCTGCTGCTCGGCCTGACCCACATCGTCATCGCCGAGAAACTCGCCGACCTCGATTATCTGGCGAGCCGCACCACGGGCTTCGACGCGGTGCGCCGCAGCGTGAGCCAGTGGTGGCCGGCCCGGGTACAGGAACAGACCGGCGTGCCGGTCTGGCAGCTGCGTGAACTAGCCCGGCGCCTCGCTGGCGGGGCTGCGCGCGGAGCAGCGACCGGCAGCGGCACCTACATCCTCACCGGGCGGGGCGTCGAGCAGCACGCCGATGGCACCGACACGGCCACCGCCGCGATCAATCTCAGCCTGGTGCTCGGCCTTGTTGGCACGACGCACTCTGGCTACGGCACGCTCACCGGCCAGGGCAACGGGCAGGGTGGACGTGAACACGGGCAGAAATGCGACCAGCTGCCCGGCTACCGCAAGATCAACGATCCCGCCGCCCGCGCGCATGTCGCTGGGGTCTGGGGTGTCGACCCCGATAGCCTGCCCGGCGTTGGGCTTCCCGCGGTCGAGCTGCTCAGCGCGCTGGGCGAGCCGGGCGGCGTCCGCTGCCTGCTCGTGCACGGCTCTAACGTGGTCGTCTCGGCTCCGAACGCAGACCGGGTGCGCGCCGCCCTGAAAACCCTCGACTTTCTGGTCGTCGCCGACTTCTTCTTCTCCGAAACTGCGGTGCTCGCCGATGTCGTGCTGCCGGTGACCCAGTGGGCCGAAGAGGAGGGCACGATGACCTCGCTTGAGGGCCGCGTCATCCGTCGCCGCCTGGCCGTCGACGCGCCGGAGGGCGTGCGCAGCGAACTGTGGATCTGGCAGGAACTCGCTCGCCGGCTCGACTCGGCGTCAACGTTCAGTGCCGAAGCGTCCGAGGTGTTCGACGAACTCTGCCGGGCGTCGGCGGGAGGCCTGGCCGACTATTCCGGGCTCAGCTATGAGCTGCTCGACTCCGAGAAGCCGGCCTTCTGGCCGTATCCCGCAGGGTCCACCGGAACGCCCCGCCTATTTCTTGACCGCTTTGCCCACCCCGACGGCCGCGCCCACCTCGTCGCCGTCCAGGCCCGTCGCCTCGGTGCACCGGCGCAGGTCGACGGCACCCTCACGCTGATCACCGGCCGCCTGCTCGAGCACTACCAAAGCGGCACCCAGACTCGGCGGGTGCGCGAGCTCGCCGATGCCCAGCCGGAGGCCCGACTGCAGCTGCACCCGGCTACCGCGGAGCAGCTCGGCATCATCGACGAGGCCTGGGTCGAGGTCAGCAACGACCGGGGAACGGTGCGCTGCCGGGCCCAGGTGAGCACCGACATCCGCTTTGACACGGTCTTTCTGCCGTTTCACTTTGCCGGCGATCAGCGTGCCAACCTGCTGACGGACGACGAGACCGATCCCGTGAGCGGTATGCCCGAATTCAAGAAGACGACCGTTCGAGTGCGTGCGCTCGTGGAAGCAGGCGCCCATGTCTGAACACCGGAACCCTGAGCACATCGTGCTGGTCGGCTACGGCCCGGTCGGTGCCCGTTTCGTCGACGAGCTGCTGCCGCTCGTGCGGGCCGGCGCGGCAACGCTGACCGTAGTCGGGGCCGAGAGCGCGGACGCCTACAACCGGGTGCTCATCGCCGAATATGCCGTCGGCAACGCCGACCGGGAGAGCCTGGATATCACCGACACGCTCGCCGCCCGGGAGGCCGGCGTGCACCTGCGCCTGGGCCTGAGCGTCACGGCCATCCTCCGCAGTCGCCGTGCGGTGTCGCTCAGCGATGGCACGCTGTTGCGCTACGACCGGCTCGTGCTCGCCACCGGCGCCCGTGCCAACGTGCCCACCCTCGACGGCGTCACCCGCGTGCGCCGCGATCGCCAGGCGCCGCCAGCGGAGGCCGCCACCCTCGACACCAGCGGCGCCCCACTCCCGCGCGGGGTTACCGTGCTGCGTGACCTCGACGACGCGCAGCGGGTGCTCGCGGCCGTGACTGCCGGAGCCCGCATCGTCGTGCTCGGCGCGGGCGTGCTCGGTATGGAGATTGCCCTCGCTGCGGCGACCGCCGGTGCCCAGGCCTGCGTGGTTTATCACGGCGAGATTCCCATGGCACGCAACCTCGACCGCGGCGGCGGCAGCGTGCTCGCGCAGAGCGCCCGCCGGGCCGGCGTGACCATGGTCAACCACTCTCGCGCCGAGAGCCTGCTCTTTCACCAGGACGACGACGGAGTGGACCGGTTCGACGCCCTGATCTGTGCTGACGGCAAGCAGATCCACGGCGACCTGCTGCTGCTCTCCTGCGGTGTCGGCGCCCGCATCGAGCTGGCCCAGCTGGCGGCCCTGCCGGTGTCGACCGGAATCCTGGTCGATGAAAACCTACAGAGCTGGGGAGACCCGCGCATCTACGCGATCGGCGACTGCGCACACGTGGCTCCTGCGCCTCGCGCCGGCGCTTCCACCGCGCTGCCCTCCGGCGGGCCCAGCGGCCTGATCGGGCCGGGCTGGCGCCAGGCCGACTGGTTGGCAGCGCGATTCACCGTCGAGGTGGTAGGCCGGGGTGCGGCGTTGCCGCTGGCTGCTTCGGTGTCGGCCGTGGTCATGCTGAAGGCCGAGGGCATCGACGTCGTGTCGGTGGGAAACACCGGCGCCGACCCGTGGGATCGTGCCGCTGATAACGCCAGCATCGACGCCCACGCTGCCGGGTGCTCCGGGGCACCCCTGAGCGTCTCGCAGTGGGCCGACCCCGAGCACGGGCGCTACGTGAAAATGGTCACCCGTGACGGTATTCTCGAGGGGTTCGTCTGCGTCGGCATGCCGCGCACCGCCGCCGAACTGACGCTGCTGTTCGAGCGCGGGAGCGAACTGCCAGCCGATCGCTCCGTACTGCTGCGCTACGACGGGCCGGACTACGAGCCCTCCGCGGGCAGTGCGTTCGACCCGGGTGCGACCGTGTGCTGGTGCAACGGGGTCACGGTCGGAGCCATCGCCGACTCGGCCGCGGCCGGCAACACCAGCGTTGCCTGCATCAGCTCGGCCACCAGGGCCGGCACCGGATGCGGCGGCTGCAAAATGCGCATCATCGACGTTCTCGAGCGCTTCGCCACGTCCGAACCCGCCGCTGGAACAGCCGGGTAGGCATCCGTTTCTCCCGGATTTCTAGGGAAAATGTTACAACCCAAGAAAATGCTGAGCTTTACCCGGTTTCGCCACGGGTGTGGCCGTTACACTGCTGCACGACCGACTTGATTCGAGGGAGAATTTACATGCTCAGTAACCTGACCGGATGGCATTTTCTGATCATTCTCGTCGTGATTCTGCTCTTGTTCGGCGCTCCGAAACTGCCAGGGCTCGCCCGCAGTCTCGGTCAGTCGATGAAGATCTTCAAGAGCGAGATCACCCCGGAGCGCACCGAGGAAACACCGACCGACAGCAGCTCCGGCACCGATTCGAGCGGCACGCCTAACCCGAAGGTCTAGGCCAGATGGTCGTGCAGGGGGTGCGGAGCGCCCCGGATAAAGGTGCAAACAAGCGCACAGGCAAGATGTCTCTCGGACAGCACCTGCTGGAGTTGCGCAAGCGGCTCTTTCTGGCGGCCCTCGGCATCCTGGTCGGTGCGATCGCCGGCTGGTTTCTGTCGAGTTTCGTCTGGGACGGCCTGCGCGAGCCGATCTACGCGATCGTGCGAGCCCAGAATCGCAACGCGCAGATCAACTACCCCGACATTACGAGTGCGTTCGACCTCAAACTGCGCATCTCGTTCTATGTCGGCCTGATCGTCTCGAGCCCGATGTGGCTCTACCAGATTTTCGCGTTTCTCACCCCCGGGCTTACCCGCAAGGAAAAGCAGTACACCTTCGGTTTCTTCTTCACTGCCGTGCCGCTGTTTCTTTCCGGGTGCGCGGCCGGTTGGTACGTGCTGCCGCACGTGGTCGAGCTCATGACGAGCTTTGCGCCCCGACAGGATGCTGCGCTCATCAACGCGCAGAACTACTTCGACTTCGTGCTCAAGCTCATGATCGCCATCGGAATCGCGTTCGTGCTGCCGGTGTTCATCGTGCTGCTGAACTTCGCCGGGGTGATCAGCGCGCGCTCCATCATCAAATCCTGGCGCGTGGCGATGCTCGTCATTATTCTGTTCACCGCCATCGCGACCCCGGCCGCCGACCTGGTGTCGATGTTCCTGCTCGCCATTCCCATGGTGGTGCTCTACTTCGCCGCCTACGGTATCGCGGTGCTCCACGATCGCCGGGTGGCTCGCCGGCTACCCCCGGTCGGCAGCGACGGGCTCCTGCTCTGACTCGCTAGCTGGCACGAGCGGGCGCGGGCTGCCGGCATCCGCTCTGCTGGCGTCCAGTCGCGCCGGAAAACATACAGAACGCACAAACCTACAAAGTGAGCATAATTCTTATCGTTTGCTTACGTCCGTGTCCAGCCATCCGGGAGATTGATTTGAGCGGGTAGGTTGCCGTTGTTACTTCAGACCCACCCGGCACATTCGCCAATCGACAGGAGAACAAGAATGTTTGATCAGGGTTTCATTACCAGCGCTATCAACCGCAGTGCAGAGAATTCTTCGGACCGCCGAAACTTTCTGCGGGCGGCTGGTGTGGCCGGGTTCGGTGTGGGAGCAGCCATGCTCGCCACTGGCTCACCGGCTTTGGCCGCGGAATCGACCGGCCCGGCAGCCGCGCCGAGTGACGCGTCCATTTTGAACTTCGCACTCAATCTCGAGTACCTCGAGGCAGAGTTCTATCTGCGGGCTACGACCGGCAGCGGGCTGCCCGACAGCATGACGACCGGAACCGGTACCCGCGGCGGCGTGACCGGTGGTCGGATGGTGCACTTCAAGACGTCGATCATCAAGAAGTACGCCGCCGAGATCGCCGCCGACGAGAAAGCTCACGTGGCCTTCCTGCGGTCCGCGCTCGGTAGCGTCGCCGTGTCACGCCCCAAGATCAACCTCGACGCGAGCTTCACCGCCGCCGCCCAGGCGGCCGGACTGGTCAAGCCCGGACAGAAATTCGACGTGTACGCGAACGAGGCGAACTTTCTGTTCGGCGCGTTCATCTTCGAAGACGTCGGAGTCACCGCCTACAAGGGCGCGGCGCCACTGATCTCGAACAAGACCTACCTCGAAGCGGCCGCCGGCCTGCTCGCGGTCGAGGCCTACCACGCCGGCGTCATCCGCAGCACGCTCTACGCGCTCGGTGTGGCACTGCCCTCGGTGTACACGACCGTGCAGGCGATCTCCGATGTGCGCGACGCCGTCGACGGCCCGACCGACCTCGACCAAGGCATCGGCAACGCCTCGAAGTCGAACCTCGTGCCGACCGACGCCAATGGCCTGGCGTTCAGCCGCAGCGCCGCCCAGGTGCTCAACATCACCTATCTCAACGCGGCTCCGGTGCGGTCGGGCGGGTTCTTCCCGGCCGGCGTGAACGGTGTCATCAACACCAGCGGTGCCAACGGCTAGCCCGTCAATACCAAAGCGCGCGGGAGTTGCGCCAGTACGCGGGAGGCGAAACTCCGGCGTACTGGCGCAGCTCCAGCGTCGCGCGTGACGCGGAAGTGCAGGTGGGGCCGCGAACACTGACAGTGACAGTGACAGTGCCGGTGGCCGCTGAGGCCGAGCGGGCGACGCTGTGGCGCGACGTGATCGTGGCGAGGGCGTCGTTCTTCGCGCCCTACGAGCACAAGGCTGGCTGCACCGTGCCGATCGCGGTGCTTCGCCCCCGCTAGACCGGCCCGGGTGCAGGTTCAATCATGAGCTCGGCAGGCAAACCTGCGCCCAGCGCGTCACTTACGAGACGGACACCGAGATCTCGTGCAGTCCGGTGGCCCCGTCGGGCGCGACGTCGGCAGTGGCTGACGTTTGCACGAGACCCTCGGCATCCGTTGCCCGCACCTTGACGGTATGGTTACCGATGGTCGCATCGCTCCAGGTGTAGGCCCACTGCCGCCAGGTGTCGACGGAGATCACGTCGGCGAGGGTGGCGTCCTTCCACGGGCCGTCGTCGATCTGCACGGAGACACTGCTCACTCCCACGTGCTGCGACCAGGCGACGCCGGCGATGACGACGGATCCGGCGGGCACCGAGGTGCCGTCGCGCGGCACGTCGACCCGGGAGGACAGCTTGACCGGGCCGAGTTCGGACCAACCGCGCGGAGTCCAGTAGCCCTGTTCCTGGTCGAATCGGGTGAGTTTGAGCTCGACGACCCACTTCGTGGCCGAGACGTAGCCATACAGCCCGGGCACGACCATGCGCACCGGGTAGCCGTGCTCGAGCGGCAGTGGTTCGCCGTTCATACCCACGGCAAGAATGGCGTTGCGACCGTCGGTCAGCGCTTCGATCGGGGTGCCGGCCGTGAAGCCGTCCTGGCTTGTGGAGAGCACCATATCCGCCCCGCTCGTGGGCGTGGCGCGGGCCAGCAGCTCGCGAATTGGGTAGCCGAGCCAGGTGGCATTACCGATCAGGTCGCCGCCGACGTAGTTCGACACACAGGCCAGGGTGGTCGTGCTCTCCTCGAGTGGCAGCGCGAGCAGCTCGGCGAAGTCGATCTCGACCTCATTCTCGACCATGCCGGTGACTCTCAGCCGCCAGGTCGTGGGGTCGATCCGCGGCACGCTCAGGGCGGTGTCGATGCGATAGAAGTCCGCGTTCGGCGTGATCAGCGGGGTGATGCCCGCCACGTCGAGGCTCGCCCCGGCCGGTATTGCGGCCTGCCGAACGGATGCCGCTGGCAGCGTGAATAACGCGCGCGCGGCATCCGCTGCCCTGGTCGCTGCGGCGCTGAGCTGGCCGCCGACCAGGGCGAGCAGCCCGATGCCCGCAGCGACGCCGGTGTAGACGAGAAAGCGGCGGCGGTCGGGGCCGGGCGTCTCGGCGCGGTCCGAGGTGTCAAAGGGTGCGCCCAGTTCGAGCGCCCCGTCGGGTGTGGCGGCGGTGCTCTCGGTGGCTCGAAGTGTCGGCAGCCTCGTGGTGAGGAAGGTCAGCGCGATCGCGGCGACCCCCATGGCGACAACCGCCGGCACCGCGTCTAGGGTGGAGGCGCTCGAGCGGGAGAGCGCCGCGAACAGGGCGATCGCGCCGATCAGCACGACAAGCAGACGGCCGAACGGTGGACGCCTCGATTCAAGAATGCCGGCCAGAGCGGCGACCACGGCCAGCACGAGCACGATGGTGACGATGAGCACGAACTTGTCGGCCGTGCCGAACAAGCCGATCACGAGTTCTTTGACACCGGGCGGAACAATGTCGATGACGAGCGCGCCGACGGTCAGCACCGGGCTCGCGCCGGGGGCGATCCATGCGGCAGTCAGCTCGGCCAGGCCCAGGCCGGCCAGGGCTGCGGCGAGTCCCGCGGCCGCCGGGCGCCAGAGGGCCCGGGCGCGGCGGGGGGTCCGAGCCGCAGCGGTATCGGGGGTGACATAAACCATGCAGCCAGCCTAGAACCGGCGGCTGTGATTAGCACTCTGCCCGGGGTCCGCGCCGGTTTCGTCAGACATCCGTCACATCTTGGCTCCGGGTTTGGTGGCTAAGTCAGGAGATCGGCGATGAAATGACCGATTGCCCCGCCTTCGTGCACCTTTCCGAGGGGATTTCCGGAATTAGCCACGGGGGAGGGACGGCGTGGGTACCGTTCGTGGGCGGGAGCGGCAGAAGTAGTGCAGTGTTAAGGGACTATGTCTTTGCTTGTGCGCCTCGAAAACGAAACCGACCCCGACGTTCTCTTCGAGGCGTTCGAATCCTGGGCGACCGACCAAGGCCTCACCCTGTACCCGGCCCAGGAGGAGGCGGTCATCGAGATCGTCTCCGGGGCCAACCTGATCCTCAGCACCCCGACCGGAACCGGCAAGTCGCTCGTGGCCGTCGGCGCGCACTTCGCCGCGCTCTCGGCCGGCAAGCGCAGCTTCTACACCGCGCCAATCAAAGCCCTCGTGAGCGAGAAGTTCTTCTCCCTGGTCGAAACCTTCGGCGCCGAGAACGTCGGCATGATGACCGGCGACTCGAGCGTCAACGCCGACGCCCCGATCATCTGCTGCACCGCCGAGATTCTCGCCAACCTGGCACTGCGTAACGGCGAAGACACCGAGGTCGACCTCGTCGTGATGGACGAGTTCCATTTCTACGGCGACCCGGAACGCGGCTGGGCCTGGCAGGTGCCGCTGTTGCTCCTGCCGCGCGTGCAGTTCATCCTCATGTCGGCCACCCTCGGCGACGTGAAATTCATCAGTGACGACCTGACCCGGCGCACCGGGCGGCCAACCGCCGTCGTCACCGGGGTGGAACGCCCGGTCCCGCTCAGCTACTACTACGAGCAGACGCCGGTGCATGAAACGGTCGAAGAGCTGCTGCACACCGACAAAGCGCCGGTCTACATCGTGCATTTCTCCCAGGCGGCCGCCCTGGAACGCGCGCAGGCCCTCGCGAGCGCCAAGGTCGCCACTCGTGAACAGCGCGACGTCATCGCCGAACTGATCGGCGAGTTCCGGTTCACGACGAGTTTCGGCAAGACCCTGTCGCGGCTCATCCGCATGGGAATCGGCGTGCACCACGCCGGCATGCTGCCCAAGTATCGGCGGCTGGTCGAGCAGCTCGCGCAGCGCGGCTACCTGCGGGTGATCTGCGGCACGGACACCCTCGGCGTCGGCATCAACGTACCGATTCGCACCGTGCTGTTCACCGCCCTCACCAAATACGACGGCGTGAAAATGCGCCAGGTGAACGTGCGGGAGTTCCACCAAATCGCCGGGAGGGCCGGGCGGGCCGGCTACGACACGGCTGGCACGGTGGTCATCCAGGCGCCGGAGCACGAGAGCGAGAACCTCAAGGCCATCGAGAAGGCCGGCGACGACCCGAAGAAGAAGCGCAAGATTGTGCGCAAAAAGGCGCCGGACGGCTTCGTGTCCTGGGGCGAACCAAGCTTTCGCCGTCTGGTCGATGCCGAACCCGAGACCCTGTCGCCCTCCATGCAGATGACCGCGGCGATGCTCATCAACGTGATCGGGCGCGGCGGCGATGCCTTCGCCCACGTGCACTCCCTGGTCTTCGACAACCACGAACCATGGCGCCGCCAGCTGGTGTTAGCCCGACGCGCCCTGGGCATCTACAAGACCCTGCGTGAAGCTGGAATTGTGGAGCAGAGCGCGAGCGGCAGCATCCGTTTGACCGTTGACCTGCAGGCGAATTTTGCGCTCAACCAGCCGCTGTCACCGTTTGCGCTGGCCGCGTTCGAACTGCTCGACCCGGAATCGCCTACCTACTCGCTCGACATGATCTCGATTCTGGAGTCGACCCTCGACAACCCGCGGCCCGTGCTCATGGGGCAACAGTTTGCCGCCCGGGGTGAGGCCGTGAACGCGATGAAGCGCGAGGGCATCGAATACGACGAGCGGATGGCGCTGCTCGAGGAGATCACGCACCCCAAGCCGCTCGAAGAACTGTTGAACTACACCTTCGACACCTATAAGGCTTCGCAGCCGTGGATCGCGGACTTCGAGCTCCGGCCCAAGTCCGTGGTGCGCGATATGTATGAGCGGGCGATGTCGTTCGGCGAGTTCATCGCGTTCTACAAGCTGGCCCGCAGCGAGGGCGTGGTGTTGCGCTACCTCTCGGACGCCTATCGGGCCGCGCGGCAGACCATTCCCGACGAGGCCAAGAGCGAAGACTTGCTCGACCTCATCGAATGGCTCGGCGAACTCGTGCGTCAGGTGGACTCGAGCCTGCTCGACGAGTGGGAAGAGCTGCTGCACCCCGACCTAGCCGCGCACGAAGCGGATGCCCACGCGATCCTGCCGCCGCCGCCTCGCCGCCTGACCACCAACGTGCGGGCCTTCCGCATTCTGGTGCGCAACGAGCTGTTCCGTCGGGTGCAGTTGGCCGCGCTGGAACACTACGACGAGCTCGGTGAACTCGATCGCGAGCATGGCTACTCGGCCGATGTCTGGGCAGACGCGATGGACGGCTACTTCGCCGAGCACGACGAGCTACTCACCGGCGGCAACGCGCGCAGCTCCGACCTGCTCATGATCGGGGAGGGCGTCGAGGAGTGGACCGTGCGGCAGATTCTCGACGACCCGGCCGGCGACCACGACTGGGGGATCAGCGCGAGCGTGAACCTGGCCGATTCCGACGAGCTCGGCGCGGCGGTCGTGCGCGTCACCGGGGTGAATCGCCTCTAGCGCGGCGTCGCGCAGGCGCGTGCCAGTGGATCTGCCCAGGACTGTGCCCGATCTCGGTGGCCGCTAACGAACCGACCTAGCGGCCACCGAATTCCGGCGCGCTCATCCGCGGCGGGCGTCGGCGCGGGTGCTGTGGGCTACGCGCCGGGCGCGTTCAGCGGCGCCGCGGCGTCGGCGGCCCACTCGTCGAGCGAGCCGTCGTAGATCGATACGTGCTCGTTACCGGCGCGGATGAGCGCGAGAGCACTCGCTGCCGCGGCGATACCGCCGCCGCAGTAGGTGACGAGGTGACCCGACGCACCCGCCGCTGAAGCCGTGACGGCCGGGGAAAGCGTTGCATCGAGCTGGTCACCGCGCAGGAACGCGTTCGTGGCAGGATCCACGAGCGTGCTGGCCGGCAGGCTGATGCTGCCGGGGATGTGCCCGGCCCGCGAGCGGGACCCGGCCGTGCCGGCGAATTCCGCCGGCGGCAGGGAGCAGACGAGGGCGGCATCCGCTACGCCTGCCACGATGGACTCGACGAAGCTCTTGTCGACCCACAGCTCGGGACGCGGCGCTGCCGTGAACCCGCCGACAACCCGCGGACGCACGCCGCCGGTCGCAAAGGGGCGTGTTTCGGCGTGCCACTTGGTGAGGCCGCCGTCGAGCACGGCGACATCGTCGTAGCCAAAGGCGCGGAACAACCACCAGATGCGGGCCGCCCACTGGCCGACCACGGCGTCGTAGACGACTACGGTCGTGCCGTTGTCGATACCGACGGATGCCGCCGCCTTCTCGAACAGGTCGGCGTTCGGCCGGGAGAAATCAAATTCACCGGCCGGGTCGGAAAAGACGTCGAACAGGTCGGCGAACACGGCCCCGGGAATGTGCCCCTTGGTGAGGTAATCGTCACGACCGCTGAGGTAGCGGGGACCCGCCGCCCCCGACTCGGTCGTGGACGGGGCTAGCGCAAACACGGTGGCGTCGAGAATGACCAGGTTGTCGGAACCGAGATGATCGGCAAGCCACTGGGTCGAGACAACGGGGCTGGAGACAACGGGGCTGGACACAAGGCGCGAAGGCGGAACGGGAGAACTCATGGTGCAAGGCTAGCGGGGGCCGCCGACAGCCGACGGAACCGGTGCCGGGTCGAGTCATCCGGCGACACAGTGGCCGGTGAAACTCCGGCCGGTTAGCGCGTCGTGGTCCAGTCCAGGTTGATGACCTGCTTGATGTAGATGTTTTCGCCGAGCCCCGGTACCGAGGGGTTCATGGTGAGCAGCAATTGCACCGGAATATTGAACCGCTGAGCTATGTCGAAGAACGCGTCGCCTTCGACGACGGTGTAGGTGAGTAGTGCGCCCGCACCGTCGGCGGTCGTGGTGCCGCGGGCTCCAGGCGTAGCGCCCTGGTCAGCCGCCGGCCCCTGCGGGAGCGGCACCGGCTCTGCGTTGGGAACGAGGTCGGGCACCGTCGGGTTCGGAATCAGCGCCGCCTCCTCGGTGGGAACGGGCGTCGGTGTCGGCGTGGGACTCGGTGTGGGCGTCGGCGTGACGTCCGGGGTGATGGTCACAGTGACGGCCGGAGCCGGTTCGCCGGCACAGCCAGCCATCGCCACGAGCAGGAGAGTGGCGACGATGATGCCCCACGGGCGGCGTGCGAGTGTGCTGCGAATGGTTCAACCCTTTCAAGAGGCGCGATGCGACATCGTCGATGCACGCGTTCAGCCAGTTTAGGCTGCCGACATGGCGGCAACACGGAGCTGACTACCCCCATTCAGGGGTGTCCGTCAGCACTCGATGACGTTCACGGCGAGCCCGCCCTCGCTGGTTTCCTTGTACTTCGTCATCATGTCAAGTCCGGTCTGCCGCATGGTCTCGATCACGGTGTCGAGCGAGACCAGGTGGGTTCCGTCGCCGTGCAGCGCCAGCCGGGCTGCCGACACCGCGGTCGACGAGGCAATGGCGTTGCGCTCGATGCAGGGCACCTGCACGAGGCCCCCGACCGGATCGCAGGTGAGCCCCAAATGGTGTTCCATGGCAATTTCGGCCGCATTCTCCACCTGTCGCGGAGTGCCGCCGAGCACAGCGCAGAGCGCGCCGGAGGCCATGGCGCAGGCCGCGCCCACCTCGGCCTGGCAGCCGCCCTCGGCTCCGGAGATCGACGCGTTGGCTTTGACCAGGGAACCGATGGCCACAGCCGTGAGCAGATACCGACGGATGCCGGCGGCATCCGCTCCGGGAACGAAGCGCAGGTAGTAGTGACCGACGGCCGGGATGATGCCGGCCGCCCCGTTGGTCGGTGCGGTGACCACCCGGCCGCCAGCCGCGTTTTCCTCGTTCACCGCGAGCGCGAAGGCGTGCAACCACTCGGTGGAGGTATCGCGGTCGCGCAGCGGCAGCCCGTCATATTCCTCCAGGCGCATACGTACCGCCGCGGCCCGACGCTTGACCTTGAGGCCCCCCGGCAGCAGCCCCGTGTGACTGAGCCCGGCGTCGACGCAGGTGTGCATGGCATCCCAAATGGCGTCGAGGCCCGCGTCGAGCGTTGCGGCACCGTGGATCGCTTCCTCGTTGCGGCGGGCAACCTCGCAGATGGTGAGCTCGTGCGCGTCACACAGGGCGAGCAATTCGGCACTGGAATCGTAGGGGAGTGGTTGAGCGACACGGGCCTGTGCGCTCGAGCGTTCGGTGCCGCGGCGGATGAACCCGCCACCGATCGAATAGAAGGTTTCCTCGAGCAGGGGCGGGGCATCCGTTGCGCTGTCGGTCGCCCAGGCCGAGAGGGTGAGCGCGTTGGGGTGGCCGGGCAGACGGGTGCGCGGCTCGAAGAGCACGTCGCTCGTGCTGATCGGAATGCGGTGCCTACCGAGCAGAGTGAGGGTGGCGCCATCGCGCAGGCCGGACCAGGCGAAACGTACCTGGTCGGGGTCGCAGGTCTCCGGGCGCAGCCCGGTCAGCCCGGCGAGGACGGCATCGGGCGTACCGTGGCCGAGACCGGTTGACCCGAGCGATCCGAAGAGGGAACAGCGGATGCGTCCCACCTCGGCCAGACGGCCGGTCGCCACGAGGTCTTCGGCGAAAACGCGGGCAGCACGCATCGGACCCACCGTGTGGGAACTAGACGGGCCGATTCCGATGGAAAAGAGGTCCAGGGCTGAGACGTACGCTGTCACGGTCTTCATGGTACGGCACCCGCACGCGGGAGTTAACCCAACAATGCCCCGCACCCTGAGGTGCGGGGCATTACCCGAGAGGTCCATGGACCTGCCGAGAACGGTGGCTACGCGATGGTGAACGTGATGGTCGACACGCAGGGGTCGACGGCGGTACTGCCGACCGCATCCGAGTAGTTGGAACGGAAGGTGTTGGCCGGAACGCTCAGGGCGAAGGTCGGGGCGAGCGTGAGGGTGCCCTTGCCAAGGGTCGTCGTGTAGACGAGCGACTGGGCGACGTTGCGGATGGTGAGGGGGCAGCCGTAGGCGCGGCGTCGGAACCGGTTCCGGCGGTGGTACTGCCAATTAACTGCATCAGGCCGCCTCCCAGAGGGGAAACGGCCTGAGGCAAACTGGGTGGTGTTAGTGCGTGCGGAAGCGTTGCACCATTGGGCAATCGAACGGGTCACGCGCGGCCAGGCCCACCTTGTTGAGGTAGGCGATGACGATGCCGTAGCTCTCGAAGACGCCGGTTTCGGTGTACTTCACGTCGTGGGAGATGCAGTATTCCTTGGCGATCTCCTGCGCCTTCCGCAGGTGCGGTCGGGCCATGTTCGGAAACAGGTGGTGTTCGATCTGGTAGTTGAGCCCACCCATGTAGGTGTCGATGAAGGTGCCACCGCGAATGTTGCGGCTGGTGAGAACCTGGCGGCGCAGAAAGTCGACGCGGCTTTCGGCCGGAAGCTGCGGCATCCCCTTGTGGTTGGGAGCAAACGATGCGCCCATGTAGACACCGAACACGGCCATCTGCACACCGATGAAGGCGAAGGCCATGCCGAGCGGCAGAAAGTAGAAGATGACGGCGAAGTAGGCGGTGATGCGCGTGACGAGCATCGTGATCTCGACCCAGCGTTCGCTGACCTTGTTCTTACCGAAGACGGTTTTGAAACCCTGGATGTGCAGGTTGATGCCTTCGAACATGAGCAGGGGGAAGAACAGGTAGCCCTGCTTGCGGGTGACGATAGCGCCGAGCCGGCTCACCTTCTTGGCGTCTTCTTCGCGGAACACGATGAAGTCTGGCTCGATGTCGGGGTCCTTGCCGATGACGTTCGGCTGGGCGTGGTGCCGGCTGTGCTTGGTCATCCACCAGGCGTAGCTGATGCCGACGAAGAGGTTGGCCAGGACACGGCCGGCCCGGTCATTTGCCCTGCCGGAGGTGAACACGGCGCGGTGCGAGGCTTCGTGGGCCAGAAAAGCGAACTGGGTGAAGATGATGCCGAGCGCGCCGGCGATGATCAGCTGGTACCAGGTATCGCCGAGCAGAACGAACCCGGCAGCAGCGCCGAGCGTGGCCACGACGAGAATGGAGAAGACCATCCAGTAGAAACCGGTGCGACGGCCGAGAAGGCCGAGATTGCGCACGGTATGCAGGAGCGCCGAATATTCGGTTGTGGGATTCTTTGTGTCTCCACCCGGCCGGGTCCTGATGATGCGGACCGAGGGTGCGGCTAGTGCTTCCGACATGAGGCCTTTGTGGATCGGGACTTCTCAGCCGGGACGTGAGCAATTACTCGTGGATCAGATAATCGTCAGTCTACGTTCGCCGGAGCGTAATCCGTGCCTCATTCACACAGCATTCTCAGTCATTATATGCCAAAAATGGAATGTATCTGACCGATCTATCGCCAACTTGGCATCCAAATGTGGAGCTGCCAAAACGCGAATGGAGTCTGCATTCCGGTCCATTCCGGGAAGAAGAACGCGGTCAGCAGCAGCGCCACCCCGAGGCCGACAATGACGGCGCCAAGCGCTCCGACCCGCGGTTGGGGGTCATATTCGTACACCTGCGAATGTGCTGAATGCCGGTGTTCTGGCCTGGACAGTTCGGGAATTCGCTTGAGGAACATGCCGATGACGAAAACGAGGCCGAGCAGCAGATAGGGTTCGAACGCGATCGTGTAAAACTGAAAAACCGTGCGGTTCAGGTACATCAGCCACGGCAGGTAGCCGGCGACCATTCCCATGAGAATGAGGCCGACCCGCCATTCCCGGTAACGGGCCAGTCGGTAGACCAGGTAGAACAGCGCGGCGGTCGCCGCCCACCAGATCAGCGGGTTGCCGACCGAGGTGATCGCCTCGGAGCAGTTCTGAAACTGGCAGCCGAATTCGCCCTGACTGGAACCGCGGTAGTACATGCTGGTCGGGCGAATCATGAACAGCCAGGTCACCGGGTTGGCCTGGTACGGATGCGGCGTGGCGAGGCCCACGTGGTACGTGTATGCGGCCGCCTGGTAGTGCCAGAAACTCTGCAGGGTGTGCGGAACCCAAGCGAGCGGACCGGTCCAGGCCGCTCCAGCCCCGTCTGCCCACTCCCGGTAATACCCGCCGCGGGTGACGAACCAGCCCGTCCAGGACACGAAGAACGTGGTGACGGCCACGGGAACCAGGAGCAGGAACGTGGCGGGGGCCTGCTTCAGAATGGCGGCACTGGCCCAGAAAGTGACGCCGTTACGGCGCCGAGCGAGCGCGTCGACGACAACGAGGTAGACGCCGAAAGCGGCCAGAAAGTACAGCCCCGACCATTTCACCGAACTGGTCAGGCCGAAGGCGAGACCGGCGGCAAGCAGCCACGGTCGCCACCACAGGGTCGGGCCCCATCCGACGTCGCTCACCCTGGCCATCCGGGCGGCCAGACGCGTCGCGTGCCATTGCCGATCCATCAGGATCGCCCCGAAACCGAGCAGTGCGAAGAACATCACGAAGTTGTCGAGCAGAGCAACCCGACTCATGACGATGGCATGACCGTCGATGGCGAGCAAAAAACCAGCGATCACGGCCAGTAGGCGCGACTGGAACAGCTTGCGGGCCACGAGCATGATGAGCACGACCGCGAGCACTCCGACCACCACGGTGGCCAGGCGCCAGCCCCACGGGTTGCCGGGACCGAGCAGGTTCATGCCGAGGGCGATGAGCCACTTACCGAGCGGCGGGTGCACCACGAACGACGGATCCGTCGTGAAGATGTCGGTCTGCCCGGCCTCGAACAAGGGATTGGCGTCGGCCGGCCAGGTGGACTCATACCCGTTATTGAAGAGGGTCCAGGCGTCCTTCACATAAAAGGTCTCATCAAACACGAGAGCGTGCGGCACGCCGAGGTTCCACAAGCGTAATCCGGCGGCCAGCAGGACCACGAGGAGGGGCGCGCCCCAGCGAACCCATCGACTAGTTGCGAGCACCTGACTATCGTACCGAGCAAGCGAAGAACGAAAGGCTCGCCCGAGGCTGCGAGAATTGCAGCATGATCATCCTTGCTGCCACCCCGATCGGAAATCTCGGCGACGCCTCCCGGCGCCTGATCGAGACCCTGAGTACCATCACGATCGTGGCCGCCGAGGATACCCGCGTCACCGTGCACCTGCTCAAAGCCCTCGGCATCGAGAATCGGCCCAAGCTCATTGCCCTGCACGACCACAACGAACGCGGCAAGGCCGCCGAACTGGTCGAGCTCGCCCGCGACGTCGACATCCTCGTGCTGAGCGACGCCGGAATGCCCACCGTCTCCGATCCCGGCTTTCATTTAGTGGATGCCGCGGTGGCGGCCGGCGTGCAGGTCACCGCCCTGCCCGGGCCGTCCGCAGTGCTGACCGCTCTCGCCGTCTCCGGGCTGCCGACCGACCGGTTCACCTTCGAAGGCTTCCTGCCGCGTAAGCACGGTGAGCGGATCAAGCTGCTGCGTGACCTCGCCGCAGAACGCCGCACCATGGTGTTCTTCGAATCGCCCAACCGTCTGGCCGACTCTCTGCTTGACCTCGCGGCAACGCTCGGAGCTGACCGTCGCGTCGTGGTCTGCCGGGAACTGACCAAGTTCTTCGAAGAGGTCAAGCGCGGCACGGCGGCCGAACTGGCCGAGTGGGCGGCGGCCGGCGTGCGCGGCGAGATCTGCATCGTCGTTGCGGGTGCTGAAGTGCGGGTACTGGACCTGGCCATGGGCGTGGCGGAGGTGCTCGACCTGGTAGCGGGTGGCATCCGCTTGAAGGATGCTGCGGCCGACGTGTCGGCGGCCAGCGGCCTCGGCAAGCGTGAACTCTACGAGCACGCGCTGCAGGCCAAGACCGGGGCATCCGCGCCGAAACCCGACCGGTCGGCCTTTCCGCTCGGTTAGGCCGAGGCCCGCCCGGCGTAACAGGGAGGAGAGTCGGTGGCCTGGCGCATAAGATGAACGCATGTCCGCTGGCTCTTTTTACATCACCACGCCCATTTTCTACGTGAATGATGTGCCGCACATCGGGCACGCCTACACCGAGGTCGCTGCCGACGTGCTCGCGCGCTGGCACCGGCAGTCCGGCGATGACGCCTGGCTGCTCACCGGCACCGACGAACACGGCCAGAAAATTCTGCGCACCGCCATCGCCAACGGCGTCACGCCCAAGGAATGGGCCGACCGTCTGGTCGAGACCGCGTGGAAGCCGTTGCTGGAGACCGTCAATATCGCCAACGACGACTTCATTCGCACCACCGACGAACGCCACGAGGTGAACGCGCAGAAGTTTCTGCAGCACCTGCACGATGAGGGTCATATCTACACTGGCGAGTACGAGGGCTACTACTGCGTCGGCTGCGAGGAGTACAAGCAGATCAGCGACCTCGTCGACGGCACCGGTGACTATGCCGGCCAGCCGGTCTGTGCGATTCACTCCAAGCCGGTGGAACTGCTGCACGAGAAGAACTACTTCTTCAAGATGAGTGCCTTTGCCGACCGACTGCTGGCCCTGTACGAGGAGAACCCCAACTTCGTGCAGCCGGAAGCGGCCCGCAACGAGGTCATGTCCTTCGTCAGGCGCGGCCTGAGTGACCTGTCGATCTCCCGGTCGAGCTTCGACTGGGGCATCAAGGTGCCGTGGGACGAATCGCACGTCGTCTATGTCTGGTTCGACGCTCTGCTGAACTACATCACCGCGGCCGGCTACGGCCAGAACGACGAGGAATTCGCGAGCCGCTGGCCTGCCACCCACATCGTCGGCAAGGACATTCTGCGCTTTCACGCCGTCATCTGGCCGGCCATGCTCATGGCCGCCGGCATCGAGGTGCCCAAGCAGGTCTTCGGCCACGGCTGGCTGTTGGTCGGCGGAGAGAAGATGAGCAAGTCCAAGCTCACCGGTATCGCCCCGAGCCAGATCACCGACACCTTCGGTTCCGACGCTTTTCGGTACTACTTCATGCGCGCCATCAGCTTCGGCCAGGACGGCTCGTTCAGCTGGGAGGATCTCTCGGCCCGCTACCAGTCTGAGCTCGCCAACGGCTTCGGCAACCTCGCGTCCCGCGTGATCGCCATGGTCGTGCGGTACTGCGACGGCGTCGTGCCCGAAGCTGGCACGTTGACGGCCGACGACCTCGCGATTGCCGCGACCGAACAGCGCGTGACGGATGCCTCGCGCGCCTTCATCGTGACCCTCGCCATCCACGACGCCCTCGCGAGCGTGTGGGAACTGGTCGACGAGCTCAACGGCTACATCACCCTGCAGGAGCCGTGGGCGCTGGCCAAGAACCCGGAGACGCGGGCGCGCCTGGAGAGCGTGCTGCACACCGCCGTGCGCGGCCTCGGCACCCTCACCGTGCTGCTCTCGCCGGTCATTCCCATCGCGACCGGCAAGCTGTGGACCGCCCTCGGTGGCGACGGCGCGCTCGCCGACCAGCGCATCGACCGGGCCTGGGAATGGGCCGGCGGCGCACACGCCAGCCCGCTCGAGCCGCTGTTTCCGCGCATCGAATCGATCGTGGAGCCGGCCGATGCCTAGCGACGCGGTGCCCAGCGATTCCCTCACCAGTCTCGACGGAGGCGTCGACGGCTACGGCAGCGCCATTCGGAAGCGCGAGAACACTCAGGGCCGTGACCTGAGCTACCCGCCGCTGCCGGAACCGCTCACGGTGCCCGTCTACGACAACCACACCCATCTCGAAATCAGTGACGGCGAGCATCCGCTCAGCTATCGGGAACAGCTCGATCGCGCCTCGAGCGTCGGCGTGCGCGGGGTGATCCAGGTCGGCGGTGACGTGGAAACGTCCCGCTGGTCGGCCGCGTGCGCCCTGATCGAGCCGCGCATGCTGGCCGCCGTCGCCATCCACCCCAACGAAGCGCCAGCACTCGACGCGGCCGGCACCCTCGACGACGCCCTCGCCGTGATCAACGAACTCGCCGGACAGCCGCGCGTGGTCGCGGTCGGCGAGACCGGCCTCGACTTCTTTCGCACCGGCGAAGAAGGCCGCGCCGCCCAGTTTCGATCCTTCGAGGCGCACATTCGCATCGCCAAGGAGAACAACCTGGCGCTGCAGATTCACGACCGCAACGCCCACGAAGCCGTCATCGAAACCCTGCTCAAGGTGGGCGCCCCCGAACGCACCGTCTTTCACTGCTTCTCCGGCGACGCCGACATGGCTCGCCTCTGCGCCGATCATGGCTGGTATATGTCGTTCGCCGGCAACGTCACGTTCAAAAACGCCTCCATGCTGCGCGACGCCCTGTTCGCTGCCCCACGCAACCTGCTGCTGGTCGAAACGGATGCCCCCTTCCTCACCCCCCTGCCCTACCGTGGCCGGCCCAACGCGCCCTACCTGCTGCCGAATACGCTGCGCGGCATGGCTGCCCACCTCGAAACGGATGTCTCCCTGCTCTCCGCTCAAATCACCGCCAACACCGAGCTGGTCTACGGCCGCTGGGACGCCGAACCGGTCACGGCCGCCCACGACGATCCAGGCCCGGACCCCACCCCGCGCGGCGGCATCGCATGACCGACGTTGCTGACGAGCCGAAGCCCGCGAAGACCCTCCTCGGTCCGGCTGAGATTCGCGACCTCGCCGAGATGCTCGGCGTCAACCCCACCAAGAAGCTCGGCCAGAACTTCGTCATCGACGGCAATACCGTACGGCGCATCGTCAAGGTCGCCCGGGTCGCACCCGGCGACACCGTGGTCGAGGTCGGACCAGGCCTCGGCTCGCTCACCCTCGGCATGCTCGAGGTCGGCGCCGTCGTCGTCGCCGTCGAAATCGACGACCGCCTGGCCGAGCAGCTGCCACTCACCGTCGAACTCATGCAGCCCGGCGCCAGACTGTCGGTCATCCGTGCCGACGCCCTGAAGATCACCGAGCTGCCCGGCGACCCCACCCGGCTCGTCGCCAACCTGCCCTACAACGTCTCTGTGCCGGTGTTGCTCTACCTGCTCGAGCACTTCGAGTCGATTCGCGCCGGTGTCGTCATGGTGCAGGCCGAGGTCGGCGAACGCCTCGCAGCCCCGCCCGGCAACAAGATCTACGGCAGCCCGAGCGTCAAAGCCGCCTGGTACGGCGATTTTCGCACCGCTGGCAAAGTAAGCCGCCAGGTGTTCTGGCCGGTCCCCAACGTCGACTCGATCCTGATCGCCTTCGACCGGCGGCCCCAGCCGCTGGAATCCGAGGAGCTCCGGCTCAAGACCTTCGCGCTCGTCGACGCCGCTTTCCAGCAGCGCCGAAAGATGTTGCGGCAGTCCCTGTCGGTCGTCCTTGGGGACTCGGCCACGGCATCCGCTCTGATGAGCGCGGCGGGCATCGACCCCGAGGCGCGGGGCGAGCAGCTCACCGTGCACGATTTTCTCGCCATCGCGCGCGTCTGGTCACCCGCGTAGCTGCGGCGGCGGTCGGTGCGGGCACACGGGCTGGGCTAAGTTAAAAGCATGATGACGACCGCCGGTACCACCGCTGTGCACGCGCGGGCACCGGGCAAAATCAACGTCTTCCTCAAGGTCGGCGCCGTCATGGAAGACGGTTACCACGACCTCGCGACCGCCTACCAGGCTGTCTCCCTGTTCGAGGACGTGCGTGCCACGCCGGCCAGCGACTTCTCGGTCGAGTTCAGCGGCAGCATCGACACCTCCGGCCTCGCCACCGGCGGCAGCAACCTCGCCATCAAAGCAGCCAGGGCCCTCGCCCGCAAGACCGGCTATCGCGGCGGCGTGCACCTCGAGATCGAGAAGAACGTGCCCATCGCCGGCGGGATGGGCGGCGGCTCGGCCGACGCCGCGGCCACCCTGCTCGCCTGCGACGCCCTGTGGGGGACCAGCGCCACCAAGGACGAGCTGCTCGCCATTGCCGCCACCCTCGGCGCCGACGTACCGTTCTCCTTCACCGGCGGCACCGCTATCGGAACCGGTCGCGGCGACCAGCTGAGCCCGGCGCTGGCCAAGGGAAAATTCCAGTGGGTACTCGCCCTGGCCGACTTCGGTATGTCGACGCCCGGTGTGTACCAGGAGCTCGACCGGCACCGCGATCGCCACGCGCAGGACATCTTTCCGGCCGAGCATCAGCCCAGTGTCGACGCGAACGTGCTGCAGGCACTGCGCGCCGGCGACCCGCACATGCTCGCCGACGTGCTGCACAACGACCTGCAGGCTCCGGCGCTGCACCTCGCGCCCGGGCTCGGCAAGGTGCTGCAGCTCGGCGAAGAGAACGGCGCCCTGGCCGGCATCCTCTCCGGCTCCGGCCCGACCGTGGCTTTTCTGGTAGCGGATGCCGACAGCGCGCTCGAATTGCAGGTCGCGCTCTCTGCCTCCCGCCTCAAGGTCGTGCGAGCCACCGGCCCGGTGCATGGGGCCCGCCTCATCTGAGCCTTCGCATTCGGCCCGGGATGACAGCGCCCAGCGTGCCGTAAACTCGGAGGCTATGGCACATCTTCTCGGGGCTGAGTCCCTGCACCTCGAATTTCCCACCCGCGTTATCTTTGACAGCGTCACCGCCGGCCTCAACGAAGGCGACCGCATCGGCGTCGTCGGCAAGAACGGTGACGGCAAATCCACCCTCATGCGTCTGCTGGCCGGCCGCATGGAACCCGACGAAGGCCGGGTCACCCGTCGCCGCGGCGTCACTATCGGCATGCTCGACCAGTCCGACGACCTCGCCAGCGGCCAGACCGTCGGCCACACCATCGTCGGCGGCATCGAAGAACACGTCTGGGCGGGCGACGCCAAGGTGCGCGACGTCATCGGCGGCCTCGTACGAGACATTCCCTGGGACGCCCTGGTCGACGACCTCTCCGGTGGCCAGCGCCGTCGGGTAGCCCTCGCCGCCGTGCTCATCGGCGACTACGACTGCATCTTTCTCGACGAGCCCACCAACCACCTCGATGTGGAAGGCATCTCCTGGCTCGCCGGGCACCTCAAGACCCGCTGGGCCGCCCAGTCGGGCGGACTCGTGGTCGTCACCCACGACCGGTGGTTCCTCGACGAGGTCTGCAACATCACCTGGGAGGTGCACGACCGCCTGATCGAGCCCTTCGAGGGAGGCTACGCCGCCTACATTCTGCAGCGCGTCGAGCGCGACCGCATGAGTTCGGTCGTCGAGTCCAAGCGCCAGAACCTCATGAAGAAGGAGCTGGCCTGGCTGCGCCGCGGCGCCCCGGCCCGCACCGCCAAGCCCAAGTTCCGCATCGATGCCGCCAACGTGCTGATCGAGAACGAGCCGCCGCCCCGCGATACCGTCACGATGCAGTCGATGGCCATGCAGCGCCTCGGCAAGGACGTCGTCGACCTCATCGACATCGGCGTGAAGTTCGGCGACAAGACCGTGCTGAACGACATCACCTGGCGCATCGCACCGGGGGAGCGCACCGGAATCATGGGCGTCAACGGGGCGGGCAAGTCCACCCTGCTGAACCTCGTCGCCGGCACCCTGCAGCCGACCAGCGGGCACGTGAAGCGCGGCAAGACCATCAAGGTCGCCGTACTCACCCAGCAGCTGTTCGAACTCGACGAAATCCGCAACGACCGCGTGAGCGACGTCATCGGCCGCCAGAAAACCAGCTACATGGCCGGCGGTAAGGAGATCACGCCCGGCCAGATGCTCGAACGCATGGGCTTTCTGAGCGCGCAGCTCACCACCCAGGTCAAGGACCTCTCCGGTGGCCAGAAGCGCCGACTGCAACTGCTGCTGATCGTGCTCAGCGAGCCGAACGTACTCATCCTCGACGAGCCCACCAACGACCTCGACACCGACATGCTCGCCGCCATGGAAGACCTGCTCGACTCCTTCCCCGGCACCCTGCTGGTCGTCTCGCACGACCGGTACCTCATCGAGCGCGTCACCGACAACCAGTACGCCGTCATGGACGGCGGCTTTCGCCACCTGCCCGGCGGCGTCGACCAGTACCTCGAGGTGCGCCGCAAAGCTGTCGCCGGCCCCGCTCAGGGGTCGCCGACGGATGCCGCTGGCAAGGCCAAAAAGATCCCCACCCTGGGTGGCGCCGAACTGCGCAACGCCCAGAAAGAGCTCGGCTCGATCGACCGCAAGGTGGTCAAACTGCAAGAGCGCATCGCACTCAAGCACGAAAAGCTCGCCGCGCACGACCAGTCCGATTTCGCCGGTCTCGGCGCGCTCGGCGTGAAACTGACCGAACTGGAAGAGACCATCGCCACGCTCGAAACCCGCTGGGTCGAACTTACCGAGTTGATCGAGGGGTAACGTCGCAGAAGCTGTGACGCAGTGTGTCGGGGGAGGCCACGCGTCGCAGTTTCAGCGCGTATCGTTGTTGAGTGCCTCGCAGAGCTGCGGCACAGACCCCCACCCCCAACACCCGGGGTTGATCTGTGCCCAAAAAATCGCTGTGCCCATAATCGCCATCGGCGCTCTCGGGGAATTCACACAGCGAAAGAGACCCTCCATGAAAAAGCCACGTTCCTTCAAGAAGTCCGTACTGGCCGCACTCGCGATTCTGCCGCTTGCGGCACTGCTGGCCGGGTGCGCAGGCGCTGCTGGTGGCGACGACGTCGTGAAGATCGGGGTCGTCGACGCGAGCGAACCGTACTGGGATGTCTTCACACAAGCCGCAGCCGACGCAGGGATTACGGTCGACCTGGTCAACTTCGCCACCTACGAACAGCCGAACCCTGCCCTGACCGCCGGCGAAATCGACCTCAATCAATTTCAGACCATCGTCTACCTCGCAAACTACAACGTGGCGAGCAGCCAGGACATCTCGGCAATCGGCGCCACCGCAATCTACCCGCTGGGTCTCTATTCCACGCAGTACACCAGCGTCGATGAGATTCAGAAGGGCGACACGGTCGCCGTGCCCAACGACCAGAGCAACATGGCCCGCGCCCTCGTCGTACTCCAGTCAGCCGGTCTGATCGAGCTCACCGACGGCGGCACGATTTCGTCGTCACTCGACGACATCGACACCGCCGCCTCGCGGGTGAAAGTGACGGCTCTCGACGCGTCGCTCACGACGACCTCGCTGCCCGACGTCGCCGCCGCGATCGTCAATAACGAGTTTGTTGGAAAGGCCGGGCTCAGTTTCTCGGATGCCATCGCCCAGGACGATCCGGCCGACTCCAAGTCCGTGCCCTATGCGAACGTCTTTGCAGCGCGCGCCGAGGACAAAGACAACGCGACATACCAGAAGCTCGTCGAGATCTACCAGACCACGAAAGCCGTTCAGGATGGTGTTCGCGAAGCGTCCGGCGACACGGCAGTGCTGTTGACGACCCCGGTTGCCGAGCTTGAAGAGTCGCGCGTCGCGGTCGAGGCCGACACCAAGGCTCAGAAGTAAGCATCAGCGTTACCGCGTGAGCAGTTTCGGTTCTTTCTAAGATTTACGCCCAATAGCCGAGACTGCTCGTTCGCGTTCCCGGCGCGACATCACGATAGACCAGCAACGAGAAGGTTTTTGAGGAACAACGGATGGCTCTAGTAAGCCTGAGGAATGTCAGCAAGGTGTACCCGCCCGCGAGCAAGGGTGCACCGAGTGTCACGGCGATCGACTCGGTCAGTCTCGACGTGGAGGCCGGGGACATCTACGGGATCATCGGATACTCCGGTGCCGGTAAGAGCACACTTGTGCGACTCGTGAATGCTCTCGAACATTCAACGAGCGGCGAGATCATCGTCAACGGGCAGGATATCGCCCTGCTGTCGGAGCGCGAGCTGCGCAAGGTGCGCCTCGGCATCGGCATGATCTTTCAACAGTTCAACCTGCTCGGTTCACGCACGGTGGCGCGCAACGTGGCCTACCCGCTCGAAGTGGCCGGGCATCCCAAGGAGCAGCGCGCCGCCCGCGTGGCCGAACTACTCGACTTCGTCGGCCTCTCTGATAAGGCCGGGTCCTTTCCCGACCAACTCTCCGGCGGGCAGAAACAGCGGGTGGGCATCGCCCGCGCCCTCGCTACCCAGCCGAGCATTCTGCTGGCTGACGAAGCCACGAGTGCTCTCGACCCGGAAACCACGCACGAGGTGCTCGCCCTGCTGAAGCGGGTGAACGCGGAATTCGGCGTCACCATCATCGTGATCACCCACGAAATGGACGTCATCCAGACCATTGCGACCAAGGTCGCCGTGATGGATCAGGGGCGAGTCATCGAACGCGGCCCCGTCTTCGACGTGTTCTCGAACCCGCAAGCCGCGGCATCCGCTCGTTTCGTTTCGACCGTGGTCAAGGGGATTCCGTCGCCCGACGAACTCGCCGTGTTGCGTGAGCGGCACGCGGGCCGCATCGTGACGCTGGCCTTTCGCGACAGTGCGGTCGACCAGAAGGCCGTCTTCGGCGAGTTCTCGAGTGCCGGAGTGGCGTTCGAGGTCGTCTACGGTGGCATCAATGAGATACAGGGGCGCCCGTTCGGGCATCTCACCCTCGCGCTCACTGGCTTAGACCCGGTCATCGACCAGGTGCTCGCCCACATTCGAACGCTCACGACCGTCACGGAGGTGCGCTGACATGGATGCACTCATCGACCTGCTGCCCGAACTGTGGACGGCCACCTACGAGACCCTGTACATCGTCGCGCTGACCCTGTTCTTCGGTGGCTTGGGCGGCCTGCTGGTCGGTCTCGGGCTCTACTTGACCCGTGCCGGCAGCATCCTCGAGAACAAGCCGTTGTTTTTCGTGCTGAATCTGCTGGTCAACTTCATTCGCCCGATTCCGTTCATCATCTTTCTGGCGGCGGCGCAACCACTGGCCCGGGCCGTCACCGGCAGCGGCATCGGTAATAACGCGATCATCTTCACGATCGCTCTCGCAGCCTCCTTCGCCATGGCTCGAATCGTGGAGCAGAACCTGCTCACCGTGACGCCCGGCGTGATCGACGCGGCCCGCAGCGTCGGCGCCGGGCCGATTCGCATCATCTTCACCGTGTTGCTGCCGGAAGCGCTCGGACCGCTGATTCTCGGCTACACGTTCATCTTCGTCGCGCTCGTGGACATGTCAGCCGTTGCCGGTTACGTCGGTGGCGGGGGCCTTGGTAATTTTGCGCTGCTCTACGGCTACCGTCAGTTCAACCCCATCGTGACCTGGGCGGCGGTGCTGCTGATCATCGTGCTGGTGCAGGTCGTGCAGTTCTTCGGCAACTACCTCGCGCGCAAGGCTCTTCGCCGGTAGCGGTAGCTAGTCGAAGTCGAGGCTGAGCTTTCGCAGCAGGCCGGCCAACCGCTCCTGGTCGGTCACCGAGAGGGTATCGAGCAGGTCGGCTTCGGCGTCGACCAGCCGGGTGATGGCGGCATCCACTCGTGCAAGCCCGGAAGGCGTCATGCCCACCAGGATGCCGCGACCGTCGTTGGGTGCGGAGCGGCGCGTGACCAGACCGCGGTCAACGAGCCCGTCGATGCGGTTCGTCATGGTGCCACTTGAGACGAGCGTCTGCAGCAACAACGCCTTCGGGCTGAGCTCGTAGGGCGTGCCGGCGCGGCGCAGGGCCGAGAGCACATCGAACTCCCACGATGCGAGCTCCGACCGGGAGAAGGCGGTGCGGCGGGCCCGGTCGAGGTGCTTCGACAACCGGGCAACCCGGCTGAGCACCTGCAGCGGCGCAAAATCCAGATCGGGCCGTTCGCGCAGCCACGAATCGACGATTCGGTCGACTTCATCATGGGCAGGCATTGCTCCATTATCCCGCTTACCCGGGGGTTTCTTCGCCCAGAGGCTGTCTGGCCGCCGTCAGCGGTGCTGCGCGCCGCTCAGAATCTGGCAGACTTGACTGGTTGCTGGCCTCGGCCAGCATGGTCCGCCATAGTGTAACGGCAGCACGGCAACCTTTGGAGTTGTTCGGTCCAGGTTCGAATCCTGGTGGCGGAGCCCTCACTTTCTTCACCAAATGCGTTAGGAATCTCGTGACAGACGCCCGCCTCGCCATTGTTGTTCTGGCCGCCGGCCAGGGTACCCGCATGAAGTCCAGCCTGCCCAAGCTGCTGCATCCGCTCGCCGGCGTACCGATCGTCAGCCACGTGCTCGCGACCGCGCGGGCGCTCGACGCCGCCCACGTAGTGACCGTCGTGCGGCACGAACGCGACCTGCTGGCCGCCGTCGTGGCCGAAGACCTGCCGGAGAGCACGATCGTCGACCAAGACGAGATTCCCGGCACCGGCCGCGCCGTCGAGCAGGCGGTCGCCGCGCTGCCGGCCGATTTCGACGGTGACGTGCTCGTGATCAACGGCGACGTCCCGTTGCTGAACGCCGCAACGCTCGCCTCCTTCATCGCCTCGCACCGCCAGGGCAACGCGGCGGGAACCGTGCTGTCCGCCTATCCGGACGATGCGACCGGCTATGGCCGCATCATCCGCTCGGTGGAGGGTGCGTTCGACCGCATCGTCGAGCAGAAGGATGCGACGGATGCCGAACTGGCCGTCACCGAGATCAACGCCGGCGTCTACCTGTTCGGCCTGGCCGCGCTGCGCGAGCAGCTCGCCCAGCTCACCACCGCCAACGCCCAGGGTGAGAAATACCTCACCGATGTGATCGAACTGTTGCGCCGGGCCGGCTCCGAGGTGAGCGCTGTTCCGGTCGCGGATGCCTGGATCGTCGCCGGAATCAACGATCGCGCCCAGCTGGGCGACACAGCCCAGAAACTCAACGCCCTCATCGTGCGCGGCTGGCAGCTGGCCGGAGTGACCGTGCAGGACCCGGCCACCACCTGGATCGACCTCAAAGCCGTGCTCGCGGCCGACGTCACCCTGCTGCCCGGCACCCAGATCATCGGCGCCACCGTGGTCGCAACCGGTGCCATCGTCGGCCCGGACACCACCCTGCGCGACTGCGAGATCGGCGAGAATGCCCGGGTTAATCGCACCGACGCGACCCTCGCGGTGATCGAGGCGGGGGCATCCGTCGGCCCGTTCTCCTACCTGCGCCCCAATACCGTGCTCGGTGCCGACGGCAAGATCGGCGCCTTCGTCGAGACCAAGAACGCGCAGATCGGTGCCGGCAGCAAGGTGCCGCACCTGAGCTACGTGGGCGACGCCACCGTCGGCGAGGGGTCGAATATCGGTGCCGGAACAATCTTCGCCAACTATGACGGCGTGGCCAAACACCACTCGGCGATCGGGTCGCACGTGCGCACCGGGTCGCACAACGTGTTCGTCGCGCCGATTACAATTGGTGACGGGGCGTACACGGGAGCAGGCACGGTCGTTCGCAAGAGCGTTCCGGCCGGCGCACTGGCCATCAACGTGGCCCCGCAACGCAACATGGACGGCTGGGTTCACGCCAACCGTCCGGGCACAGCCGCGGCTCACGCCGCGACCGCCAGCCTGAGCAACACAGAACGCGCGGACAGCACGAAGACTGGAGAATAGGTGTCGGAAATCAAGACCAGCGGCGACAAACGACTAGTACTGGTTTCGGGGCGAGCGCACCCGCAGCTCGCTCTCGACATCGCCACGGAGCTTGGTTCTGAGCTGCTCCACACCGACGCACGCACCTTCGCCAACGGCGAGCTGTATGCCAGGTTCGACGAGAGCGTGCGCGGCTCGGATGCCTTCGTCATCCAGTCCCACACCGCTCCGATTAATGAATGGCTGATGGAACAGCTCATCATGGTCGACGCGCTCAAGCGGGCCTCTGCCAAGCGCATCACCGTGGTCGCTCCGTTCTACCCCTATGCCCGGCAGGACAAGAAGGGTCGCGGACGCGAGCCGATCTCGGCCCGCCTCGTCGCCGACCTGTTCAAGGTCGCCGGCGCCGATCGCATCATGTCGATCGACCTGCACGCCGCCCAGATCCAGGGTTTCTTCGACGGTCCCGTCGACCACCTCTTCGCGATGCCGGTTCTGCTCGAGCACTTCCGCGAGAAGCTCGACCCGGCCACCCTCACCGTGGTCTCGCCCGACATGGGTCGCGTGCGCGTCGCCGACATCTGGAGCGACCGCCTCGGTGTGCCGCTCGCCATCATCCACAAGCGCCGCGACCCACTCGTGCCCAACCGGGTCTCCGTGCACGAGATCGTCGGCCAGGTCAGCGGCCGCGTCTGCCTGCTCGTTGACGACATGATCGACACCGGACGCACGATCGCCCTGGCCGCCGAGGCACTGCGCGAGGCCGGCGCCATCGGCGTCGTCGTCGCCGCCACGCACGCCGTGTTCAGCGACCCGGCCGTTGACATGCTGCAGAACCCGGCCATCAGCGCCGTCGTCGTCACCGACACGCTGCCGATCCCGCCGGAGAAGCGCTTCCCGACGCTCACAGTGCTGCCGATCGCTCCGTTGTTGGCCCGCGCCATCCACGAGGTCTTCGACGAGGGTTCGGTCACCTCGATGTTCGACGGCGCCGCGTAGGTTTAGGCGCTGCCGAGGTGTGAGTTCGAGCCTGATTTTCGTGATTTTCGGGTCAAAACTCACACCTCGTTAGAGAATTATGTGCGCGTGGCCGGGGCGAGCTGGTGCGGCGCGGAGGGAATGATGCCGAGCGGCGTCACGAAGGTCTCGCGCTCGTTCACGTCGATCGCGTAGCACTGCCAGCCGAACCCGCCGGGCCCGGCGAACTCGAATCGCGCGTCGAAGTCCACGGCTGAGGGATAGTACTGGGCCACCGCGGTCACACAGGCGTTGCTGGCGGTGTCGGAGGCGACGCGCATGGTTGTGAGCACGCCCGGCACGACCAGGGCGATCAGCCCGAGCACCACGACGACGCGCAAAATGGCCGTGAAGTGCTTGCCGCGCAGGGGGCGGTAGTCGTCGTTCGGCTCGTAGCCGGAGAGCTCGGGGTGATTGTCAGTCATGGGTACCCCCATTCTCCCAGACCTGGGTGTGAAGCGACCCGGTTACACGAAGCGGCCGGCGGCATCCGTTCTCTACGCGTGAGAAGTGGATGCCGCCGGCCGACACGGCCGCTAGTGCGTCGACGCCTCGGTGGCGATCTCGGTGCGGTCGCCGGACCACAGGGTGTGGAAGGTGCCGGGCATGTCGACGCGGTGGTAGGTGTGCGCACCGAAGAAGTCGCGCTGGCCCTGCACCAGGGCGGCCGGCAGGCGTTCGCTTGCGAGCGAGTC
Source organism: Cryobacterium sp. TMT1-2-2 (assembly GCF_004403505.1). Taxonomy (NCBI): domain Bacteria; kingdom Bacillati; phylum Actinomycetota; class Actinomycetes; order Micrococcales; family Microbacteriaceae; genus Cryobacterium; species Cryobacterium sp. TMT1-2-2. The sequence continues at coordinate 141,725 of NZ_SOGS01000026.1, forward strand.
GAAGTAGCTCAGGCTCGAGCCGAAGCCGGGAACCGGGATGCCCGACAGCGCGGCGGTGGATACGACGCGGCGCCAAGCGGCCTCGCCGGCGGCGATGGCGTCGGCGAAGTACTGGTCAACGAGCAGACTCGGGATGGACGGGTCGTTGTTGTAGGCATCCACGATGCGATTGAGGAACTGGGCGCGAATGATGCAGCCGCCGCGCCAGATGGTGGCGATGGCGCCCTTGTCGATGCTCCAGTTGTACTTGGCCGCACCGGCGATGATCGCGTCGAAACCCTGGGCGTAGGCAATGATCTTCGAGGCGTAGAGCGCCTGGCGGACGTCTTCCTGGAAGGTGTGGCCGACGACGGCGACTTCGGGGCGGGCGGTGATGGTGGCCCGCACCGGTTCGCGCTGCTCCGGGTGGGCCGAAACGGCGCGGGCGAAGACGGCCTCGGCGATGCCGCCGACGGGAACGCCGAGGTCGAGCGCGTTCTGTACGGTCCAGACGCCGGTTCCCTTGGAGCCGGCCTCGTCGAGCACGACGTCGATGAAGGGTTCGCCGGTCTTCGCGTCGACCTGGCGCAGAATCTCCGCGGTGATTTCGATCAGGTAGCTATTGAGCTCCCCGCCGTTCCAGTCGGTGAAGATATCGGCGATGGCCTCGGGGGAGTGCCCGCCGACCTTGCGCAGCAGGTCGTAGGCTTCCGCGATGAGCTGCATGTCGGCGTATTCGATGCCGTTGTGGATCATCTTGACGAAGTGACCGGCACCGTCGGTGCCGATGTGGGTGACGCAGGGCACACCGTCGACGACGGCGGCAATGGACTCAAGGATGGGGCCGAGAGTTTTGTAGGCCTCCACCGAGCCGCCGGGCATGATGCTCGGGCCGTTGAGGGCGCCCTCTTCGCCACCGGAGATGCCGGCGCCGACGAAGTTGATGCCCTTGGCGCTCTGCTCCTTTTCGCGACGAATGGTGTCGGTGAATTCGGCGTTGCCGCCGTCGACGATGATGTCGCCGGGTTCGAACAGCTCAGAGAGCTGGGAGATGACGGCGTCGGTGCCGCGGCCGGCCTGCACCATGACGATGGCGGTGCGCGGCTTCGTCAGCGAGGCGACGAAATCGGCGATGTCCTCGGAGGCGACGAAGTTCGCCTCCGGGTGCTCGGTCGTGAGCAGGCGGGTGCGTTCGGGGGAGCGGTTGTAGACCGCGACGGTGTTCCCCTCGCGGCCGGCGAGGTTGCGGGCGAGATTCGAGCCCATCACCGCCAGACCCACGACACCAATGTTTGCCTGTGCTGAACCGGACTCTGACACGTTTTCTCCTTTGGGGCTGTACTGAACAGACCACCCACGAGTTTAGCGCACAGGCCTGAATGGTCCCGCAATCGGGGGACAGCATTGCGCAATGCTGGTCCTATTTCGTGGGCTTGCCGTCCCAGATGGAACTCATCTCGTTGAAGGCGCGTTCCATGATGCCGAGCATGGCTTCGTGGGCTGCCTCCGGGTTGCCGCGCTGAATCGCGCTGGCCACATCGACGTGCAGTTGCAGTGCTTCGTTGTGCGGATGCCGCGGCATCAGTCCGTAGTTCGTGCGCCCGGTCAGCACCTCGGCCACCAGGGTGTTGAGTTTGGCGAACATTTCGTTGCCCGAACTGGCCAGCACAAGACGGTGAAACTCGATGTCGAGCACGAGGAAGGCCTCGGGATCGTCGGCCTGGCCGGCGGCCCACAGCTTGCCGGCCAGCCCCATTAGCTCGCTGGCATCCGCCAGGGGAGCGCGGATGGCGGCGAGCCGGGCGGCCTGCGGTTCAATGGCGGTGCGCAGCTCGGTCAGGGAACGCAATTGGGCGATGCGGGCCGGCGACGCGAGCCTCCAGCGGATGACCTGTGGGTCATACAGGTTCCACTCGGAGGCTGGCAGAATCTGCACGCCGACGCGACGGCGAGAAGCGAGCATACCCATGGAGGCGAGCACGCGGATGGCTTCGCGCACCACCGATCGGGAGACACCGTATCGTTCCTCGAGCTCTTCGATGCGGAAGACCGACTTGCTGGCAAGTTCACCGGCGCAGATGGCCAGGCCCAGCAGATCGACGACGCGCGCGTGCAGGCTGGTCGAGGGGGTTCCGTCGTCAAGGTTCTGGGGCAAGTCGACGAGCGGGTCGGCGCCCGGCCCGGTCGTCAGATTGTGCGTCATGCGGTTGATCATATCGTTCCGGCAATAAACTTGAATAAGTATGCTTTATTCGGTAACGTTTTCTCTCGAGACAGATGTAAAGATGCATTCTGTTGGGAACCGTGGCTCAAAGCGCCGGTTCTTTCGAATGGAGACACAGTGAAGCGTCATTCAGTTGTTCGCGTTGCGGCCATCGTCGCAGCGACATTCTTCGCGGCGGGCACACTTACCGCGTGCAGTGCCGGTGCCGGTGATGACGGGGGCTCGAAGACTCTTCGAGTGACCCTCGCCAACCACGTGTGGACCGACACGATCAAGAGCAAACTGCCCGAGTTCGAGGCAGCCACCGGCCTCACCGTCGAGCTCAGCCAGTACGGCGAAGACCAGCTCTCCGATCAGTACAACGTGAAGCTCAATGCGGGCACCGATGAGATCGACGTCATGATGTATCGCCCGCTCCAAGAAGGCAAGCTGTTCGCGAAGAACGGCTATCTGGCCGACCTGACTGACAACGTCGAGTCGAACGCCGACTGGAACTGGAGCGACTTCCAGTCCGGGCCGGTCGAGTCGACCACCTACGACGGCAACGTCGTTGGCGTGCCGATCATCACCGAGCAGGAAGTGCTCTACTACCGCAAGGACCTCCTCGCCAAGGCCGGACTCGAGGTGCCGACCACGATGGACGAGCTCGAAGCCGCGGCCAAGGCAATCAAGGAACAAAACCCCGGCGTGGCCGGCTTCGTCGCCCGTACCGGCAAGTCCGCCGCCGTCACCCAGTTCTCCAGCTTCCTCTACAGCTTCGGCGGTGACTTCATCGACGAAGACGGCAACTCAGCTATCGCCAGCCCTGAGGCCAAGGAAGCCTACGCGTTCTACGGCGGACTGATCCGCGACTACGGTCCGGAGAATGTCAGCACCGACATGAGCTGGCCTGAGGCCATGGCCATCTTCACCCAGGGCCAGGCCGGACTGTACACCGAGGCCGACAGCCTCTACAAGAACGCGACCGACCCCGAGACCTCCAAGGTCTCCGACACCGTCGGCTTCGCACCGATGCCGGCCGGTCCTGGCGGATCGGCCGCCTACAACGTGCCGTCCTGGGCACTCGGCGTCAACGCTGAATCGGCCTACACGGATGAAGCCTGGTCGTTTATCGAATGGGCCACCAGCGCGGACCTGACCCTGGAGGTGCAGCAGGACGGCGTTCCCGGTGCGCGCCAGTCGGTCTGGGAAGACCCGGAGGGCACGTCGACTTACCCGGCCGACCTCGCCGCCGCGATCGCCACGAGCACCAAGAACGGTGTCGGTCATGACCGCCCCCTCGTCATCAAGGTGCCCGAAGCACGCGAGATCGTAGGAGACCCCATCGTCATCGCCATCACCGGCGGCGACTCCGACGCAGCAGCGGATGCCGCGAGCGAGGCGTTCCAGGGAATCCTCGACGACGAATAACCCGCACCACTGAGGCGGGGCGGATGCCCGAACGCGGTCGTCCGCCCCGCCACCCCCTTCTTTCTGAACGTGCAATACCAAGTGTGAGGTGAACGATGACCACAATGGTCACCACCAAGCCCTCAATGTGGAAGAACTATTCCACCTGGGCAAACCGTCATCGCAAGTGGCTCTTCGCCTCCCCAGCGATGATCTTCGTCGGGCTGCTCATCGCGGTGCCGCTGGGCTGGACGCTGTACCTCAGCGTGACGGACTCCGAGGGCTCGGTGCGCGCAGCATCCAACCTGGTCGGATTCAGCAACTACGTCGAGGTGCTCACCGACACGGATCGCTTCTGGCCCGCCGTGATGCGCACGTTCGTCTTCACCGGCGGAGCGCTGGCCATTGAGCTTGTCCTCGGCATGTGCATCGCCCTGCTGCTCTGGCGCCCGTTCCGCGGCGAGAAATGGGTTCGCGTCGCGATCCTGCTGCCCCTGGTCGCCACCCCGGTCGCCGTCGGCATGATGTGGCGCCTCATCTTCGACCCGAACATCGGCTTCGCCAACCAGGTGCTCAGCTGGATCGGTATTCCGGCCCAGCCCTGGCTGTCCGGCCAGTACACCGCCCTGCCGACGCTCATGTTCGTCGATATCTGGCAGTGGACACCGATGGTCGTACTGATGCTGCTCGCCGGCCTCACCTCACTCTCCGACGAACCCGACGAAGCTGCGCGCATTGACGGCGCCAACGCCTGGCAGCGATTCTGGTTCGTCACTCTGCCACTCCTGCGGGCCACCGTCATCGTGACCATCGTGCTGCGCGGAATCGACGCCCTCAAGACCTTCGACATCCTCTATGCCACCAAGGGCAAGGGCGGCGGGTCATTCCACGAAGTCGAGACGCTGAACATCTATGCCTTCGGCCTGAGCTTCGACTACAACGACTACGGGATCGCGTCCACCGTGCTGATCCTGTTCTTCCTGCTCATCATCGCGATCATGTGGGTACTCACCTACCGCAGAAAGGCGAACCGGTCATGACAACGACCCTGCCAGCCCGTCCTGTCACCCAGACTCCGCGCCCGGTCGCGATTGCACCGCGGCGCCGCAAACCGCGAGCGTACAAAATCTTTCGGGTCGTCGCCCTCACCCTCACGGTGCTGCTGTTCGTCGCTCCGCTGGTCTGGATGTTCGTCGCGTCACTCAAGACCAATGTCGACATCTACGACGCCAGCAAGACCCTGTTCTTCACGCCGACGCTCGACAACTACGACAACGTGCTCAGCCGCAATAACTATTTCGGATTCATCTTCAATAGTTTCTGGGTGGCGCTGTTGTCCACCGTCTTCTCCCTGCTCATCGGAGTTCCGGCCGCCTACGCGATGAGTCGTTTCGCAATGCACCGCTCCGCGCTGGTCGTCCTCATGGCACGCATCATTCCGGGCGTCAGCCTGCTCGTGCCGTGGTACTTCATCTTCGCCAACATGCGCATGGTCGGCGGCTTCGGCGTGCTGATTCTCTCGCACATGTTCGTCGCCCTGCCGCTCATCGTGTACATCATGATCAGCTACTTCGACTCGACTCCGCTCGAACTGGAGGAGCAGGCGCAGGTGGACGGCCTCACCCACATCGGCGCGTTCCTACGGATCACCCTGCCGCTGTCGGTTCCGGGACTCGCGACAGCCGGCATCCTCTCCTTTATCTTTTCGTGGAACAATTTCATGTTCGCGCTGGTGCTCTCCGGCGCGAATACCAAGACCCTGCCGGTGGCGATCTTCAACTTCGTCTCGTATGCCAGCATCGACTGGGGAAGCCTGATGGCGGCAGCCGTCGTGGTCACCGTTCCGATCATGGTCATCGCGCTGTTCACCCAGAAGTACATCGTGTCCGGCCTCACCGCCGGTGCGACCAAGGGCTGAGGGTGGGCCTCCCGCCGATCGTCGTCATGGGGGTGCAGGGCTCTGGCAAATCGACCATCGGTGAATTTCTGGCCGAGCGCCTCGGCGCCCGGTTCCTCGACGGCGATACCCTGCACCCCGTCGCGAACAAGGCCACCATGGCCGCCGGAAACGCGCTGCAGGATGAACACCGGCTGCCGTGGCTGCATGAGGTGGGGCGCTGCCTGGCCGGGGACTACCCGAACGGCATCGTCATCGCCTGCTCGGCCCTCAAACGCAGTTACCGCGACCTGCTGCGCGATCACGCCGTTGACCTGTTCGTGGTTGATCCGGAAGGGTCGATCGACCTGATCGCAGCCCGGCTACGCGCACGCACCCACGAATTCATGCCTCCCGCGCTGCTGCAATCGCAGTTCGACACGCTCGAGGTACGCACAGACGATGAACGCGGCGTAACCGTGGACATCGTCGAACCGCCCGGCACCATCGTCGAACGGATCCTTGCGGCTCTCGCCGCCGAAACAGAAAGCGGTGAGGCTGCCCGTGTCACACATTGAACGAGTGGAAACTTTTCTCGTGGCACCCCGTTGGCTATTCGTGCGGCTTGAAACCAGCGATGGCGTCGTCGGCTGGGGCGAAGCCAGCCTGGAAGGGCATTCGGATGCCGTGCGCGCGGTCGTCGAACAGTTCGCGGAATATCTCATCGGCGCCGACCCCGACCGCATTGAAGACCACTGGCAGGTATTGACCAAGAGCGGTTTCTACCGCGGTGGACCGGTGTTCGGCAGCGCTGTCTCCGGCATCGACCAGGCTCTGTGGGACCTCAAGGGCAAGTCGCTCGGGGTACCGGTCTACCAGCTGCTCGGCGGCGCGGTGCGCGATCGCATCCGCATGTACGGCTGGGTCGGCGGCGACGACCCGAGCGGCATCGCCGACGCGATCGCGGCGCAGATGGCCGTGGGGCTGACCGCCGTCAAGATGAACGCCTCCGGCATCATGAGCCGAGTCGGCACGGTCGCTGAAATCGACGGTGTGCTCGAACGGGTCGCCGCAGCGCGGGCCGTGCTCGGCCCCGACCGTGATGTGGCCGTGGACTTTCACGGTCGGTTCACGCTCGCCAATACCCGCCGGATCGCCCCGTTGCTCGAACCCCTGCGGCCGTTCTTCATTGAAGAACCGGTCGTGCCGGAGAATTCCCACCTGATTGGTCAGCTGGCCCAGGCCACCTCGATTCCGATCGCGACCGGGGAGCGGCTCTACACCCGGCAGGATTTTCTGCCTGTGTTCGAGGCTGGCATCGCCGTGGCGCAGCCCGACCTCTCCCATGCCGGCGGAATCTCCGAAGTACGCCGCATCGCGGCGATGGCCGAGGTGTACGACGTACAGCTGGCCCCGCACTGCCCGCTTGGCCCGATCGCGCTCGCCGCCTGCCTGCAGGTGGGCTTCGCCACTCCCAACTACCTGATTCAGGAGCAGAGCATCGGCATCCATTACAACCAGGGCGCCGAAGTTCTCGATTACGTGCTCGACAAGGAGCCATTGAAATTCGTCAACGGAAACATTGAACTGTTGACCGGCCCCGGTCTCGGCATCGAGATTGACGAGGCCGCAGTACGGGCCGCCGACTCGCGCGGGCACACGTGGCGGTCGCCGATCTGGCGGCACGCGGACGGCGCACTGGCGGAGTGGTGACGGCCATCACCCTGCCGAGCCCCCTTCTGATGACACGCACGACCAAGGAGAACCATGAAGATCGACAGAGCAGAAGTCATCGTCACCAGCCCGGATCGCAATTTCGTGACCCTGCGCCTCACCACCGACGACGGGCTCGTCGGGCTCGGTGACGCCACCTTGAACGGCCGCGAACTGGCCGTGGTGGCCTACCTGCAGGAGCATGTCGTGCCGCTGTTGCTCGGCGCCGACGCCCACCGCATCGAAGACACCTGGCAGTTTCTCTATCGCAGCGCCTACTGGCGCCGGGGCCCGGTCACCATGGCCGCGATTGCCGCCGTTGACGTGGCGCTCTGGGATCTCAAAGCGCAGGCCGCCGGGATGCCGCTGTACCAGCTGCTCGGGGGAGCCAGCCGGGACAAAATTCTCGCCTACGGTCACGCATCGGGGCGCGACCTGCCCGAACTGTTCGATTCCATCCGCAAGCACCAGGCGCTCGGCTACCGGGCCATCCGGGTGCAGACTGCCATCCCCGGCCTGAAAGCCATCTACGGCGTTGCCGCGCAAACCCAGACCAGCGGCAAACGCTACGACTACGAACCGGCCCAGCGTGCGGCCAGGCCTGCGGAGGAAGACTGGGACACCCGCGCCTACCTGCGGCACCTGCCGACCGTGTTCGAGGGGGTTCGCGGCGAGTTCGGCGCCGAACTGCCCCTGCTGCACGACGGTCATCACCGGATGACGCCGATCCAGGCCGCGAGACTCGGTAAGTCGCTTGAACCGTACGATCTGTTCTGGCTCGAAGACTGCACCCCGGCCGAAAACCAGGATGCCCTGCGGCTGGTGCGCTCGCATACCACCACCCCGCTCGCGATCGGTGAGGTCTTCAACACGGTCTGGGACTACCAAACCCTGATCAAGGACCAGCTCATCGACTACGTGCGGTCGGCGGTCACCCACACCGGTGGTATTTCGCCCCTGAAGAAGATTCTCGACTACGCCGCCCAGTACCAGATCAAGTCCGGCATTCACGGCCCGACCGACATCTCCCCGGTGGGCATGGCGGCGGCGCTGCACCTCGACCTGGCCATTCACAACTTTGGAATCCAGGAGTACATGCAACACGGCGACGCCACCAACAGCGTTTTCGAACAGTCCTTCAGCTTTTCCGACGGCTACCTGCACCCCGGTAACAAGCCCGGCCTGGGCGTTCAACTGAACGTGGACGAGGCCGGCAAATACCCGTACCAGACGGCGTACCTGCCCTTCAATCGTCTGGCCGACGGCACCGTTCACGACTGGTAAGGCAAGCCGACGACACGCCCGGGCTGCAGGGGTGGCTCGAACTGTGTAGGATTGAAACGAACTTCGGCGAGGGATAGTGTCGTGCCTGCATTCTGGGCCGGCGGCATCCGTTATCGACGCGGCGGACGAGGCCTTGGGCTTTTCCTCACGCTGACATGCGTTCGAGTTGAATCAGTACCCCTCTTTTTCGGGCTTCGGCCCGTGAACCACGATCTGGGCTTAGGCCCCGCAAGGAGAAATACCATGGCTAGAGAAGTTACCGCCGTCGAGGCAGACCTCCGCACGAACTTCGGCAAGGGTGCGGCCCGCAAGCTGCGCGTACTCGGCAAGATCCCGGCCGTCATCTACGGCCACGGCACCGATCCGGTGCACGTGTCGCTGCCCGCCCACCGCATCGCCCTGCTGCTGCGTCGCGCCAACATGCTCCTCGAGCTCGACATTGAAGGCGCCAAGCAGCTCGTGCTGGTCAAGGACGTGCAGAAGGACCCGGTGAAGGCCATCATCGAGCACATCGACCTCGTCGTCGTGCGCAAGGGTGAAAAGGTTCAGGTTGAAGTTCAGGTGCACATGTCCGGCGAGTCCTTCGCCGGCACGATCGCCGACTTCGACACCAAGACCCTGTTGCTCGAGGTTGAAGCCACCGACATCCCCGAGAACGTCACCGTGTCGATCGAAGGCCTCGAAGACGGCGCCCAGATTCACGCCAAGGACGTTCCGCTGCCCACCGGCGCCGTGCTCATCTCCGATGAAGACGCTCTCGTCGCGTACATCCACACCCCGCGTGGCGAAGACGAAGAAGAGGCCGAGACCGAGGTCATCACGGCCGGCACCCCGGCCGCTACGCCTCCCGCCGCGTAGCACTTATCATCAACTGGTTCCGTCTGGGCTTTCGCCCGCTTACACGGAGGAATCCCCTGGATACGAACCTGTGGCTCGTAGTCGGGCTCGGCAACCCCGGGCCCGACTACGCCGGAAATCGGCACAACGTCGGCCAGATGGTGACGGCGCAGCTCGCCGATCGTCTCACGTCGAACTTCAAGCGTCACAAAACGGCCGCCCTCGTCGCCGAGGGACGCCTCTCACCGGGTGGCCCCAAACTGGTGCTGGCCAAGCCCACCACGTTCATGAACGTCTCCGGCAGCCCGGTCGCCGCCCTGCTGCGCTTCTATTCGCTGCCCGTCTCCCGGCTCATCGTCGTGCACGACGACCTGGACCTGCCCTTTGACAAGCTCAAGATCAAGGTCGGCGGGGGTCACGGCGGTCACAACGGCCTGCGCGACATCATCGCCGCCACCGGAACCAACGAATTCATTCGCATTCGCATGGGCATCGGTCGCCCGCCCGGTCGCCAGAACCCGGCCGATTTCGTGCTGCACGACTTTGTCGCTGCCGAGCGCAGCATTCTGCCCAACCTCATAGCGGATGCCGCCGACGCGGTCGAACTGATCGCCTCCGACGGCGTCGTGGCCGCGCAGCAGAAGTTTCACTCGCCCTCCTAGGCTGCGTAGACTCGTTCAGTGATCCTTCAGGGCTTAATCGCAGTGCTCGCGCGCGCCTCCACGTTCGATAACGCCCTCGCCTATGCCAGCCGGGACGCTGATTTCTCTCTAACCGAGGGCCTGCGTGCCCCGTTGCTGGCCGCGCTGCTCGACCTGCGCCGGGACGATGCCCAGGCCCTGTTCGTCATCACCGCGACCGGCCGCGAATCCGAGGCGCTGCGCGAGAACCTCGGCTGCTTCGCCACGAGCGCTGAAATCATTGACTTTCCGGCCTGGGAAACCCTGCCGCACGAACGGCTCAGTCCGAGCGCCGAGATCGTCGGCAAGCGCCTGCACGCGCTCCGCCGCATGCGCGAGTGGCAGGCGCAAGACGCGAGCGAGCGGTATCCGCTTATCGTCGTCGCCTCGGTGCGGGCCGCGTTGCAGCCGGTCGCCGACAACCTCACCGACTACGAACCGATCGAGCTCACGGTCGGCGGGCGCGGGCACGACCTCGCGGCGATCGTGCTGCAACTGGTCAACGTTGCCTACGCCCGGGTCGACATGGTCACCCGGCGTGGCGAGTTCGCTGTGCGCGGCGGCATCCTCGACGTATTCCCGCCGGTCGCCTCGCACCCGTACCGGGTGGAGTTCTTCGGCGACGAGGTCGAGCAGATTCGCCTGTTCAGTGTTGCCGACCAGCGTTCACTGCCCGAGCCGGTCGAGTCGGTCAGCCTGCCGCCGAGCCGGGAACTGCTGCTGAGCCCCGCTGTGCGGCAGCGTGCCCGTGAAATGCAGCACGAGTTTCCGAGCCTGGCCGGACTGCTGGCCAAGATCGCCGAGGGAATCCCGGTCGAGGGCATGGAAAGCCTCGCTCCCGCCCTGGTCGACCGGCTGGTGCCGGTCACCCACTACCTGCCGACCAACGCCGCCGTCGCCGTGATCTCGCCGGAACGGGTCGCGAGCCGGGCCATCAGCCTCGCCGAAACCAACCGCGAATTCCTCGGTGCAGCGTGGAGCGCCGCCACGGCCGGTGCCGACGCCCCGATCGACCTCGAATCCGGTGATTTTCTCACCCTCGGGCGCCTGCGCGACAGCGTGAAGTACTCGGCGCCGGGGGCGCCCGCCACCGGTCACAGCTGGTGGACCCTGAGCACTTTTCAGGCAGCGCCGACCGATGCGCCCGTCTTGCCCGAACACCTTGAGATGGACGAACTGCTCACCATTCGCATCGAAGCGGATGCCGTCCCTACCTTCGCCGGCAGCGTCGACGGCGCCGTCGGGCACGTGGCAAGCCGGCTGCACGACGGTTGGGTCGTCGGCATCGTCGCCCAGGGCACCGGCCTCGTGGAACGAGCCGCGCAGGTGCTCGCGGAGCGTGAACTGCCGGTGCGCGTCGTGGACGTGTGGCCGCTGGAGCCGGAACCGGGTATCGCCTACCTGCTGAAAGCATCCGTCGATCACGGTTTCGAACTGCCGCAGAGCAAGCTCGCGCTGATCAGCGAGAGCGAGTTCTACGGTCGCACGGTCGGATATGACGCGCGTCAGATCAAGAAGCTCGCCAGTCGCCGCAAGAATGTCGTCGACCCGCTGCAGCTGGTGGCTGGCGACCACGTGGTGCACCAGACGCACGGTATCGGCCGTTTTCTCGAACTGACCCAACGTGAGGTGTCCAGTGGTGGCCGCAACCCGGTCAAGACCACTCGGGAATACCTCGTGCTGGAATACGCGCCATCGAAGCGCGGGCACGCCGGCGACCGGCTCTATGTGCCGACCGACCAACTCGACTTGGTCACGCGCTACGTCGGCGGTGAAGCGCCGACCCTGAGCAAAATGGGCGGCAGCGACTGGTCCAGTGCCAAGACCAAGGCACGTAAGGCGGTGCGGGACATCGCCGTCGAACTCGTCAAGCTCTATTCGGCGCGCATGGCCAGCAAGGGGCACGCGTTCGGGCCGGACACCCCGTGGCAGCGCGAGCTCGAAGAAGCCTTTCCGTTCGTGGAGACGCCCGACCAGCTCACCACGATCGACGAGGTCAAGGCCGATATGGAACGGCCTATCCCGATGGACCGACTGCTCAGCGGCGACGTCGGTTTCGGCAAGACCGAGGTTGCTATTCGCGCAGCGTTCAAGGCCGTGCAGGACGGCAAGCAGGTGGCCATGCTCGTGCCGACCACCCTGCTGGTCAGCCAGCACATGGAAACCTTCAAGGAACGCTTCGCCGGATTCCCCATTCACCTGCGGGCCCTGTCGCGGTTTCAGACCGACAAGGAGTCGCGCGAGACGATCGCCGGCATGCTCGACGGCACCGTCGACGTCGTCATCGGAACGCACCGGCTGCTGTCGCCGTCGATCATATTCAAAGACCTCGGCCTGGTCATCATCGACGAGGAGCAGCGCTTCGGCGTCGAGCACAAGGACGCCCTGAAGAAGCTCAAGACCAACGTTGACATTCTTGCGATGAGCGCGACGCCCATCCCGCGGTCCCTGGAAATGGCGGTCACCGGCATCCGCGAGATGTCGACCCTGGCGACTCCGCCCGAAGACCGGCACCCCATTTTGACGTTTGTGGGGCCGTATTCGCAGCGGCAGGTGGCCGCGGCCATCCGTCGTGAGCTGCTGCGCGAGGGCCAGATCTTCTTCGTGCACAACCGGGTGACCAGCATCAACCGCATCGCCGCGCAGATTGCCGAACTCGTGCCGGAGGCACGCATCGCGGTGGCACACGGACAGCTGCCAGAGGCACAGCTCGAACAGGTGGTCGGTGACTTCTGGGAGCGCAAGTTCGACATCCTGGTCTGCACCACGATCATTGAGACCGGCCTCGACATCAACAACGCCAACACCATCATCATCGACCGCGCCGACAAGTTCGGGCTGAGCCAGCTGCACCAGCTGCGCGGTCGGGTCGGTCGCGGGCGCGAACGGGCCTACGCCTACTTTCTCTACGACGAGAACAAGCCACTGTCGGAGACCGCGCACGACCGGCTCGCCACCATTGCGGCAAACAACGAGCTCGGCGCCGGCATGCAGGTGGCCTTGAAAGACCTCGAGATTCGCGGTGCCGGCAATCTGCTTGGCGGGGAGCAGGCCGGCCACATCGCGGGGGTCGGCTTCGACCTGTACCTGCGCATGATCGGTGAGGCCGTGTCGACGTTCCGCGGCGATGTGGCCGAGGGGCAGACCGAGCTGCGGCTGGAGCTGCCGGTGGACGCGCATATTCCGCACGACTTCGTCGACAGTGAGCGGTTGCGCCTCGAGGCCTATCAGAAGCTTTCCAGCGCAAGCTCGCCCACCGCGACCGACGACCAGATCGACCTCGTGCTCGACGAACTCACCGACCGATATGGTGAGCCGCCCGTGCCGGTGCAGAACCTCGTGGCCGTGTCCCGGCTGCGCTGGCAGGCCCAGCAGGCCAACCTCAGCGAGGTCGTCGCCATGGGGTCGAACCTGCGTGTGGCACCGGCCGACCTGGCCGACTCGATCCAGGTGCGATTACAGCGGATGTATCCCGGCTCGCGTTACGTGTCGGCCACGGGGGCGCTCAGCGTGCCGATGCCGCGGCCGAACGGCGAGCCGCTCGATGACAACGCCCTGATCGAGTGGACGAAGACGCTGCTCGCCGCGATCTTTCCGCCGCCCGTGCCGGCAGTTGCGGGGCCGGCCTGACTTCAGGGGCTTCTCCGCGGTGCGCGGGTGTTGCGCCGGTGCGCGCGAGGCACACCTCCCACGCACTGGCGCAGGTCCAGCGCCTCGCGTGGCGCGGCAGTTCTGGCCAGACCGGAACTCCCGCGCACTGGCGCAGGTCCCGCGCAGCGTGCTCGGTCGGACCCGTATCAGTGCCGGATCTCCCGCGCACTGGCGTACCTCCGGCGCACTGCGACACGGCCGAACGGATGCCCGCTACCGGAACCCCCGCGCACTGGCGCAGGTCCCGCGCGGCCGACTCGAGTGGTGCTCGGCAACGGAACGTGTCGGGCGCTATCGGGCTTCTTCCGACTGGTAGACATCCGGAATGCCATCGTTGTCGCTGTCGATGGCTTCCTTCTCGGCGATCCGCCCGTAGTGGCGGTTACGCGAACGCAGGATAGCCGTGGACAGCAAGGCGGCCAGGAGCGAACCGACCAGAATGGCGACCTTGGCGTGGTCGTCGTGCGGGCTGCCCTGGCCGAAGGCCAGTTCGCTGATCAGTAGGGAGACGGTGAAACCGACGCCGGCCAGCAGGGAGACGCCGATGACGTCGATCCAGGCCAGGTCGGGGTCGAGCGTGGCCTTGGTGGTTTTGGTGACGATGAAAGTTGCCAGCAGCACACCGATCGGCTTGCCGACGACGAGAGCGACGACGATGCCGATCGCAACCGGGTCGGTGATCGCCTGATACAGGCCGGCTGCGCCGCCAAGGGTGACGCCGGCCGAGAAGAAGGCGAATACGGGAATCGCGAATCCGCTGGAGAGCGGGCGAATGCGATGTTCCAAAGTTTCGGCCAGGCCGGGCCCGGCGTCGGGCCCACCGCCACGCTTGCTGCGCAGTACCGGCACGGCGAAGCCCAGCAGCACCCCGGCTACGGTCGCGTGCACGCCGGAACCGTGCACGAGCGCCCAGACGATGAAACCGAGAGGCAGAAGCAGCGTCCACGCCGCCCAAGCCCGCGTTCCGAAGAAGTAGGAGAACTTGTGGGTCAACACCCAGAACAGGGCCAGCGGCACGATCGCGAGCAGCAGCAGCGGAACATTCATGTCGGTCGTGTAGAAGAAGGCGATGATCGCGATGGCGAGCAGGTCGTCGACCACGGCGAGGGTCAGCAGAAAGATGCGCAGGGCCGGCGGGAGCTTTGAGCCGATCACGGCGAGCACGGCGAGAGCGAAGGCGATGTCGGTCGCGGTAGGGATCGCCCAGCCGCGCAGCGTCTCAGCTCCGGTTTCGAGGTTGATCAGCACGTAGATGACCGCGGGGATGATTACTCCACCCACGGCGGCGGCCACCGGCACGATGGCGCGGTTGACGCTGCGCAAGTCACCCGCAACGAATTCGCGTTTGAGCTCGAGCCCGGCGAGGAAGAAGAAGATCGCGAGGAATCCGTCAGCCGCCCAGGCGCCGAGGCTCAGCTCGAGGTGCCACGGTGCGTAGCCGATCTTGTAGTCGCGAAAGGCATAGTAGGCGTCGGAGAATCCGGAGTTGGCCATGATGAGCGCGGCCACGGTGGCGGCGAGCAGAATGGCTCCGCCGACGGTTTCTTCGCGCAGGATACCGGAGATGCGCACAAACTCGTTGTGGCTGCCGCGGCGCAGAATGATCGCGGTTGACGGTGCAGATTTCGGGGGCGTGGGCAGATTGGATGGTTCGGTCATAAGAATTCCTCTGGTGTTTCGAGCGCGCACAAGCAACTGCCGACCAGACTTCCCGGCTCACCGTGCACCAGAATACACGACGTACCTGAGCGACCCTCTGGCAGCAGGCCCGCCTACGATTGAAACGACGATCCAGGAGTGCTGACCATGACGAACCCGCTGTTTTCCTCCGCCCCCGCACCGAAGCACGAGGTGCCGACGAGCTCGCTCGACACGCTCATCGCGACCGTCGCGCGGCTGCGCGCTCCCGGCGGATGCCCGTGGGACGCCGACCAGACGCACGCCTCGCTCGTGCGCCACCTGGTCGAGGAGACCCATGAACTGATCGAGGCGATCGAGGTCGGCAGTCGTGACGATCTGCTCGAAGAACTCGGTGATGTGCTCTACCAGGTGCTCTTTCACGCCGACCTGGCCGCGCACACGCCCGAGGAGGACTTCGATATTCAGGCAGTCGCTGCCCGGCTGACCGAGAAGATGGTCGGGCGGCACCCGCACGTGTTCGGTGATGTCACGCTGGAGACGGCGGAGGAGGTCTCGGCCGCCTGGGACCGTTTCAAGGCCGAGGAGAAGCCGGGGCGCACGAGTGTGCTCGACGGTATTCCGACCGGCATGCCGGCGCTGGCGCTCGCCGACAAGGTGCTCGGTCGGGCCGAGAAGATCGGCCTGCTCGATGCTGACGAGGGCTTCCCTCTTCCGATCGAGTCCGAGGCCGACCTCGGGCCGCTGCTGTTGGCCATTGTGGCGTCGGCTCGCTCTCAGGGCCTCGACGCGGAGCGTGCCCTGCGCGCCGCCGTGCGCGATCTGCAGGTGGAGATCCGCGGAGCGGAAGCCCCCACAGCTTCAGGCAACGCGGTCGATGACGACGCCTTCGACGCCGGAATCATCGCCTTCCCTTCCTGACATCTAGGCGATACGACTTCCGGTGGGGAGGTGCGTCGCGGGGGTGCGAGTGCGACGCCAAGCCCAGGTCAGGGCGCCCGCGCCGAGCAGCAGATGAATGGTGAGGCCGATGAACCAGCTCGGCACCGCGCCGTCGTAGGTCTCCTGTGCGGTCGGTCCCTGCCCGTAGGCCTGGACGGAGCCGTTGGCAGCCTCGTCGCATCCGTTGTACTCGGTATACAACTCCGGCGCGGTCTGGGCTCCGCGAACGCCGACGGCGATCTGCCCGAACAGGTCGGTCGGGGAGCCGTTCTCATCGAAGCTGCCGGGCGCGGCATCCGCTACGACAACGTAGGGGTTCGCCGCGAGAATCCACCAGTAGTAGTCGAACCGCGGCACCGGGTAGGTCGAGGTCTGCGCGGTGGAGCAGACGATGTCGGACTGCTTGCCGGTTTGCTCGTCGTAGGTCGACGACACCACCTGGTAGTTCACACTCGTCGCGTCCTGCTGCGTGGCGGTACCGAGCAGCGCGAAGGCGATAAGCGTGCCGAGGCTGAGTGCCGCGACCACGAGATAGGTCAGCACGATCGAGAACAGC
Organism: Cryobacterium sp. TMT1-2-2; assembly: GCF_004403505.1. Taxonomy (NCBI): domain Bacteria; kingdom Bacillati; phylum Actinomycetota; class Actinomycetes; order Micrococcales; family Microbacteriaceae; genus Cryobacterium; species Cryobacterium sp. TMT1-2-2. The sequence continues at coordinate 158,494 of NZ_SOGS01000026.1, forward strand.
GGCCGGGTCAGGATGCCCGACAGCCCAACGCCGACCGCAGCGATGACCCCGAGCTCGGCGGCGAGCACGAGTACGGAGACGCTGATCGTGCCGAGGGAGACCTCGCCGAGAACGACCGCGAAGATGAGAAACGGTAGTGTCGCCGCGAGAAAGGCGAGCGCTGTGATCCAGGCGGCCAGAAACTTGCCGAGCACGAGCTGCCCCGTGCTGATCAGCGTGACCTGCGTGGTGGCGAGGGTGCCGGCATCCCGATCGCCGTTGATCGCATTGCCAGACAGCGCCGGCGAGACCAACGTGCCGAGCAGCAGCACGAAGAAGATGATGGTCGAGAACACGCCGCCACCGCCGGACAGCCAGGCGGAGGTGGCCAGCCAGAGCAGAAAAGTGACGATCCCCACGAGCAGCATGAAGATGCCGAGCAGTACGTACCAGGAGACGCCGCGCACCCGTTGGCGCAGTTCCAGGGTGACGATCAGCCAGAGTCCGGTCAGGAACACGCGCTTGTTCATGGGGTTACCTCCGGGTTGACGACGATCGAACTGTGTCGTGCCGGTCTCTCCCGGGTGAGGTCGAGAAAGGTGTGTTCGAGGTTGCCGACGGCCGGGCCGAAATCGCAGACCGGAACCCCGCTCAGCACGAGGTTGTGCAGCAGGGCCGCGGCCGAGGCTTCGTTCTCGACCTGCACGAGGGTTCCGAGCTGGTCAACGCCGAGAACCTGCACGAGCGCACCGACCACACCGGGGGTTGCCAGCGCACGTTCCAAGGCTGCTTCATCGAGTGAGCGGATGCGCCAGGCCCTGGCGCTCGCGCCGGCCGCGGCCACCTGCTCCGGGCTCGCTGTGCGGCCGTCGGACAGGTACACCGCGGCATCCGCCATCTCGTCGAGCTCGGCGAGAACGTGACTGGACACGAGGATGGCGGCGCCCTCACCGGCCAAGCGTCTCAGCAGCTGGCGCAGCGCGGCGCGGGCTGCCGGGTCGAGGCCGGAGGCCGGCTCGTCGAGCAGCAGTACGCCGGGGGAGTGCACGAGCGCCCTGGCCAGGCTCAGTCGTTGCTTCTGGCCCCGCGACAACACCCGCGAGGGTCGGTCGGCGAAGTCCGTGAGGTCGGTCAGAAGGATCAACTCGTCGGCGCGCACGGCGGCCTGCTCGCGGGTCATGCGGTACATGCGCCCGGTGGTCTGCAGGGCCGCGCGGGCGGAGAGGCTCGGCCAGGAGCCGAGGGTGTCTGGCATCCAGCCCATCAGGGCGCGCACGCGCTCCGGTTCGGTGACCGGGTCGTGACCGTTGATGCGAATGCTGCCCGCATCGGGTGTGAGCAGCGTGGCGAGCATGAGCAGCAGCGTGGTCTTGCCCGAGCCGTTCGGCCCGATCAGTGCCGTGACCGACCCGGCCGGTACCGTGAGGGTCGCATCGAGCAGCGCGAACACGCTGCCGAATGCCCGGCTCACCCCGGTCACCGCGATGCCGCTCGGCACGATCCCCTCCGAGCCGAAAATCGTCGTCGCTGACATAGCCACCACCCCCAGTTGTTTCCCCCGAGTCTAGGGGGGCTCCCGTTCGGGGCTGGGCGGTGAAACGCATCGACGGCACCTGAGAGAATTGCCCCATGGCTATTGCAGTGACCCCACCGCGCGGTATGCGCGATTTTCTCCCCGCCGACAAGGCCGTGCGTGAGCGTTCGCTCGGCATTATCCGCGACAGTTTTCGTGCTCACGGTTTCGATGAGATCGAAACTCCGGTCATGGAAGACGCCGCCCGCCTGCACTCGGGCCTGGGCGGCGACAACGAGAAGATCGCTTTCGCGGTGCTCAAGCGCGGTCTCAGCCCAGCGGATGTTGCCGCCGCGGCCGAGCAAAACGACCTCGCGTCCCTGGCCGACCTCGGCCTGCGCTTCGACCTGACGGTTCCGCTCGCCCGGTTCTATGCCACCCACCGTGCCGCGCTGCCCACCGTGTTCCGGTCGATTCAGATCGCTCCGGTCTGGCGAGCCGAACGCCCGCAAAAGGGGCGTTACCGCCAGTTCATGCAGTGCGACATCGACATCATCGGCGAAGCCGGCCAGCTCGCCGAGATCGAATTGATCACCGCGACGGCCGCAACGCTGGAAAAGCTCGGCCTCACCGGCTTCTGCATTCGAATCAATGACCGGCGCATCCTCTCCGCGCTGCTCGCCCACTGGAAAGTCGCGGCCGAGCTGACCGAGCGGGCGCTGATCGTGATCGACAAGCTCGACAAGATCGGTGTCGACGGCGTCTCCGCCGAACTGCAAGCCCTCGGCATCGACGCGCCCGACCTGGCCACGCTGCTCACCGAGCTCGGTACCGGCGGCTGGGCCCTCGGGGCAGGTGCGCCGGACTGGCTCGACCCGGCGGCCTTCGCCGACCTCGAAGCCCTTCGCGCTGCACTCCCCGGCGTCGACCTCGAGTTCGACCCCACCCTGGTGCGCGGCATGGGCTACTACACCGGCACCATCTTCGAAATCTCACACCCGTCGCTTGGCTATTCCCTCGGCGGTGGCGGCCGGTACGACGGCATGATCGGTCGGTTCCTCGGCACCGACGTGCCAGCTTGCGGGTTCTCGATCGGCTTTGAACGCATCGTCGACCTGCTGCAAGCGGATGCCGCATCCGCTCTTCACGCGGTTGTGTTGGTGCACGAGAAGGACGCCGACCCGGTGAGTCTGGTCGCCCTCAAGCGCGACCTCGTTGCCGCAGGGCTGCGGGTGCGGCTGGAACGCCGCACCAAGAACCTCAAGGCCCTGCTCGATCGGGCCGGCGAGGCCGGCTACGGACGCTTCGCGTTTGTGACCGCTGACACCGTGACCAGCGACGATCTCGACTTCAAACCGCTCGGCGTCTGAGCGGACCGGCCGGCCCCTGCAGTTCAGCGGATCGGCTGACGGGTTTGGTTAGACTGAATCCGCGACACATCCGAGCGTCCACCCAGACGTTCACCCCGACAAATCAGGAGACAGTTGTGGCCCTAATTGAGGCAGTAGACGCACGCGAAATTCTCGACTCTCGTGGCAACCCGACCATCGAGGTCGAAGTTCTGCTCGGCGACGGAACAGTCAGCCGTGCTGCCGTGCCGTCCGGAGCGTCCACCGGCGTGTTCGAGGCCTACGAGCTGCGCGACGGCGACAAGGCCCGCTACCAGGGCAAGGGCGTGCTCAAAGCCGTCGAAGCCGTCATCGACGACCTCGGCCCCGCGGTCGAAGACATCGACGCGACCGACCAGCGCATTGTCGACCTCGTGCTTATCGAAGCCGACGGTACCGACAACAAGGAGCGTCTCGGCGCCAACGCCATCCTCGGCGTGAGCCTGGCCGTGGCCAAGGCCGCAGCGAGCTCGGCCGGGCTGCCGCTGTTCCGCTACCTCGGTGGCCCGAACGCGCACACCCTGCCCGTGCCGCTCATGAACATCATCAACGGCGGCTCGCACGCCGACAACGATGTCGACATCCAGGAATTCATGATCGTCCCGCTCGGAGCAGAGTCGTTCAGCGAGGCCCTGCGCTGGGGTGTTGAGACCTACCACTCGCTCAAGGCGCTGCTGCAGTCCAAGGGACTGTCCACCGGCCTCGGCGACGAGGGCGGCTTCGCTCCCAACCTGCCGAGCAACCGTGCTGCGCTCGACCTCATCGTCGAAGCCATCGAAAACGCCGGCTACGTTCCCGGCAAGGACATCGCCCTCGCGCTCGACGTGGCCGCGAGCGAGTTCTTCAAGGACGGCAGCTACAACTTCGAGGGCAAGAAGCTCTCGGCCGAAGAGATGAGCGCGTACTACGCCGAGCTTGTCACCGACTACCCGCTCGTCTCCCTCGAGGACCCGCTCGAAGAAGACGACTGGGACGGCTACGTGCACCTCACCGCATCGCTCGGCGACAAGGTGCAGATCGTCGGAGACGACCTGTTCGTCACCAACCCGGTGCGTCTGGCCAAGGGCCTTACGCTCAAGGCAGCGAACTCCATTCTGGTCAAGGTCAACCAGATCGGTACCCTGACCGAGACGATGGATGCCGTCTCCCTCGCCCAGCGCGCCGGTTACACGGCGATCATCTCGCACCGCTCTGGCGAGACCGAGGACACCTTCATCGCTGACCTCGCCGTCGCAACGGATGCCGGCCAGATCAAGACCGGTGCGCCGGCGCGCAGCGAGCGCGTCGCCAAGTACAACCAGCTGCTGCGCATCGAAGAAGAACTCGGCGAGGCCGCGGTCTACGCCGGTCGCACCGCGTTCCCCCGCTTCACCGCGTAACAGCGCCCCACAAGAAAGCACGGGAGCGGGCTCCCGACCACCGATTCGGCTGGTCGGGGGCCCACAGCTTTCACTTGGTACCATTTTCACCAGCACGTTCAGCCAGCGGAAGGAGTTGCCGTGGATCAGAAACGACCTGCCCAGAGCACGTCGGCAGCACGGCAACCCGCTGTTTCGGAAACCGAGACGCCCGCCGGCGGCTGGCTGCGCAGCATCCGCTTCTCCGGATTTTCCCTCGTGATGATGGTCGTACTGATTCTTGCCGTCGTGGTGCTCGCGCCGAGTCTGCGCACCTACGCCGAACAGCGGCAGCAAATCAGCCAGCTCAGTGCAGCTGTCGCCGACCAGAAAGCCGAGGTCGACCAGCTCACGAGCCAGCGGGAGCGCTGGAACGACCGCACCTATGTCACGACGCAGGCCCGAGAGCGGCTGTCGTACGTGCTGCCAGGAGACATCAGCTTTCTCGTCATCAACGATCTGCCGGTCGTCGCTCCGCTCGAAGCGGATACGAGCCCGGTCAGCACCAATATTCAAAGCACCACAATTGATTGGCTGGGTTCCTTGTTCGCCTCCACCATGACGGCCGGCCTCGCTCCGCAAGCACCCGCACCGGTGGTGCCATGACCCGGCCGCCGTTCGACCCGTTCACTGCGGCCGATATCGATCTCGTTTCGGCGCAGCTCGGTCGCCCGGCCCGAAACGTGATCGGCATCGCCGCTCGCTGTGTCTGCGGAGCGCCGACCGTGGTGGCCACGGCTCCCCGGCTGGCCGACGGCACCCCGTTTCCCACGCTGTACTACCTCTGCCATCCGGCCGCGACGGCGGCGATCTCTTCGCTCGAGGCCACCCAGGTCATGAACGAATACAACGACCTGCTCGCCGACGATGACGAGGTGCGGGCAGCTTACGAGCACGCTCACGAAAGCTTTCTGTTCGACCGCGACCAGCTCGGCACCGTGCCGGAAATCGCCGGGATCTCCTCCGGCGGCATGCCGAACCGGGTCAAGTGCCTGCACGCCCTCGCCGCGCACTCCCTGGCCGCCGGGCCCGGCGTGAACCCGATCGGCGACCTCGCGCTGGCGCGTGCGGCCTGGTCGCCCACGGTCTGTGTCTGCCTGGACTACACCGCGTTGGCCGCTGCTTCAGGGTCGGCTTCGGAGTGACCGCACGCTCTCGCCCTGTCACCACCGGTGTCGCGCTCGCCCTCGCCACAACGCTGTTCGCCGGCACTATCGCCGGCTCCGTCATGGTCGACGCGCCCGCAGCCCACGCGGACCAGATTCGTGACCTGCAGTACTGGCTGAACGACTACGGGTTCACCGAAGCCTGGAACACCACGCGGGGCGCTGGCGTCACCGTCGCCGTCATCGACTCCGGGGTCAACGGCAGCGTTCCCGAGCTGAACGGCGTCGTGACCGGGGGAACGGATGTTTCCGGCCTCGGTTCCGCAAATGGCCAGACGCCGGTCGCCGGCGACGACGATGACGGAGAGCACGGCACTCTGGTGGCCTCGCTGCTGGCCGGTCGCGGAACCGGTGACGGCGCGGGCCTCATCGGGGTGGCGCCGGAAGCATCCATTCTGGCGGTGTCGGTCGGGTTCGGAAGCACCCGTTCCGCGGTGAGTAACGATGACCAGATCGCGCAGGGCATCCGCTGGGCTGTCGACAACGGTGCTGATGTCATCAATATGTCGCTGACTCGCAACACGCTGTACTGGCCGGAAAGCTGGGACGACGCCTTTCTCTACGCGTTTGAGAACGATGTCGTCGTCGTTGCTGCGGCCGGCAACCGGGGGAGCGGTACCACCGAGGTCGGTGCTCCCGCGACTATTCCCGGTGTGCTCACTGTGGCCGGTGTTGACCGCAACAAGACGGCAAGTTTCGACGCGTCCTCGCAGGGAATCACCATCGCCATCGCCGCTCCGAGTGAGAAGTTGGTGGGTGTCATGCCGGACTCGTCGTACGTGCAGTGGGACGGAACCAGCGCGGCGGCGCCGATTGTGTCCGGGCTCGTTGCGCTGGTTCGAGCCGCGTATCCCAACCTTGACGCGGCGGGGGTCATGAACCGGGTGATCGCCACCGCGAACGCGAACGGGCAATCAGTGCCGAGCCCGATCTACGGCAATGGTCTGATCGATGCCGCGGCCGCGGTGACCCGATATGTCGCTCCGGCGACCGGGGCCACTCCGAGCGAGTTGCTGACGGAGTGGATCACCCTGCACCGTCGGGCCCAGATCGAGGTGGTTCCCACCGAGGAACCCGCCGCCGAGGCGCCCGCAGCCGTGGACGACGACCCGGCGCTACCGACCCAGAACGTGCTCACGGCCTGGCTTCCCAACCAACTGACATTGACCTATATCAGTCTGCCGCTCGCTGTACTCGTGGTGTTTGGTATCCTAGTAACGCTGTTGGGCATTGGGGCCACTCGGCAAATCAAGCGAATTCGGCGCAACCCCAAAGATTTCGCACAAACATAATCATGTAGGAGGCCTTCTCATCGTGCCCAAAATTCTCATTGTTGGTGGCGGCTACGCCGGTTTTTACACGGCGTGGAAGCTCGAGAAATGGCTACGATCCGGCGAAGCCGAGGTCACCATTGTTGACCCGTTGCCGTACATGACGTACCAGCCCTTCCTGCCGGAGGTGGCTGCCGGGTCTATCGAGCCGCGTCACGTGGTTGTGTCGCACCGTCGGCACCTCAAGAAGACCAATGTTGTCTCCGCCAAGGTTACGTACGTGAACCACGCCGAGAAGACGGCCACGATCACTCCGCCGATCGGTGAGCCGTACGAGTTCAAGTACGACATCGTCGTCGTCACGGCCGGTGCTGTGTCGCGCACCTTCCCGATCCCGGGTGTTGCCGACCAGGCCATCGGCCTGAAGACCGTCGAAGAAGCCGTCGCCATTCGCGACCGCGTGCTCACCAACTTCGACCGGGCCGCTGCCCTGCCGGCTGGCCCGGAACGCGAACGTCTGCTTACCTTCGTCGTGGTCGGTGGCGGTTTCGCTGGTATCGAGGTGTTCGCCGAGCTGCGCTCCTTCGCCACCTCGCTGCTTACCCTCTACCCGGAGATCAGCTTCGAAGAGACCAACTTTCATCTCATTGAAGCCATGGGTCGCATCATGCCCGAGGTTTCGCTCAAGACAAGCCTGTGGGTTATCGACAACCTGGCCGGTCGCGGTGCGCAGATTCACCTCGACACCCAGCTGACCAGCGCGGTCGACGGCAAGATCGAGCTCTCCACCGGAGAGACCTTCGAGACCGACCTCATCGTCTGGACGGCCGGAGTCATGGCCAACCCCACGATCGTGCGTCACACTGATCTGCCGATTGAAGAGCGTGGTCGTCTGCAGGTTCGTGCCGACCTGCGTGTTGGAACCGAAGACGACATCATCGCTGACGCCTGGGGTGCCGGCGACGTGAGTTGCGTTCCCGACCTGAGCGGTGGCGGTGTCGGCGGCAACTGCGTGCCCAACGCCCAGCACGCCGTGCGTCAAGGCAAGCTGCTCGCCAAGAACTTGGTTGCTGTGCTGCGCGGCGAAGAGCCCGTGCAGTACCTGCACAAGAACCTCGGTGCCGTGGCCGGTCTCGGCATTGGTGTCGGCGTGTTCCAGAGCGGTAACCTCGCCATCACCGGTCTGCCGGCCTGGTTCGCGCACCGCGGCTATCACGGCCTGGCCATGCCCAGCTGGGAGCGCAAACTGCGCGTCGTCTGGGGCTGGGTCAACAACGTGTTCCTCGGTCGCGATGTCGTGTCGCTCGGCGCCACCGAGAACCCGCGTGCTGTGTTCGAAGAGTTCGCGTCGCGTCCGAAGCCGCCGGCACCGGCTGCTGCTGCACCCGCAGCCAAGGCGCCGACGGCTCCGCGTGCGCCTCGTGCGCCGCGCAAGCCCACGGTCAAGGCTGCTGCAGCGGATGCCGCCGCTGGCGCCACGAAGGCACCCGCCGCGCAGGCGCCGGTTGCGGAGAAGGCGGCCGCTGAGGCATCCGCTTCGAAGTAGCTTTTCGGTAGGTGCTGCCGGGCGGTATTCGCGCTCGGCAGCACCTACGCTGTAACTGCCCGTCACCGGGTATGCCCCCATAGCCCAATTGGCAGAGGCAGACGACTTAAAATCGTCACAGTCTGGGTTCAAGTCCCAGTGGGGGCACCACGAGAATTTCTACTCTGATCTGGGATTTAACTTGGTCACCGGGGCCTCAGTACCCTGTTTGCCCATATTCCGCCCAGACTTGAAATCATTCGGGCCTGATCGAGGGCCACTGCGACGCTGTTCAGGTCGTCGTCGAAGAGCTCCGCGTACACGTCGAGGGTCATCGCGGCCGAGGCGTGGCCGAGCATCCGCTGCAGCGCTTTGACGTTCGCGCCGGCGGACACAGCCAAGCTCGCGGCGGTGTGCCGTAGATCGTGCGGCGTGACGCGCGGGAAAGTCGGATCGACCTCCCGGGCGCGTTTGAGGGCGTAGACCAGCCAGCCGTCCCGAGTTGACGGGGTGCGCTGGTGCGACAGCCCGTTGCCGAACAGGATCTGGTCGGGTGTCTTGTCGGCGCAAGCAGTGCCAAGCGGTCCGCCAGGAACGGCGGGAACGGAACCGTGCGTGCCTCGTGCGACTTGGGCGTGCCGAGGAGAATCTTGCCGCCGACCCGCACGGCGTTCTCCCGTACCGCCAGACGCCTGCGGGTGAGGTCCACGTCTCGCACCCGTAATCCGGTCACCTCACCCCAGCGTAGGCCGGTGTGGGCGAGGGTCAGTATGACTGTTCCGTGCGTCGTCGCCGAGGTTGCGAGCAGGTCTACCTGTTCGTGTGAGAGATACGTGTGCGGTTTCTTCAACCGTAGGCTTCACCGAGCCTCAGATACCTCTCACCAACCGAGTTCAAGCAAGCCCGCTACGCGGCCCTCAACCGAGAGCCGCAATCCGCATAGGAACGGCAGTAAACCTGGGGCGATTCAGCGAGGGAAACAACGCCGTCGACACCACTCGGGAAGGTGCCTCGGAATGAATCGAAATTCGTGGCGTCGTGGGGGTTGGCCTGGACGCGGGCGTCGGGTCAGGGGTTGCAGTAGTCACACCAGGTGGGGTCGGCGCGAGTGTTGTCGCGTGGGACTCTGGTCCGGTGGTCGCATTTGCCGCAGGCGTGGATGTCGGCGGCGATGACGCGGGTCGGGGAACCGCATTGGGAGCAGGGGAGGCCGTGTTCGACGTCGACTTGCCCGAACCCGGGGGTCTGACAGGTGGGGCATTCGGTGGCGAGACGTTGGGCCATTTGGGCGCAGAGGGTTCGGATGGTGTCTGCGCGGGAGGGTGCGTGGTGCGCCCGGTAGTCGGGTAGAACGATCACGGTGGACCCATTCTTGAGCATTGCTTGAACGGTCTGCTCAAGCTGGTCAAGGTTCGTGATGTTTTTGTGGGCGGTGGTTAGGGCAGCTTTCGTGCTTTGCACGATCACTCCTTGGGCGGGGAAGCCTAGCGCTTCACCGTAACGTCGGGCTTGGGGTGCCGCGGTGATGGTGTGGCCTCCGGGGATGGGGGAGGTGGTGCGGGTGCCTTCAATGAGTTCCAGTCCGAGGTCGTCGTCGATGAACAGCAGAATCTCCATGTGCTCGACCGGCCCGAAGGTTGCGCTGAAGCTTCCCTCGGAGGCAAGACCGAGGGTGCTGCTGGCCATTTGCATGCCGAGGCGAGCTTTTGCGCGGGCGGCAGCTCTGGGGGTGAGGGTACGGGGGATATCGCCGGCGAAGGTTCCGAACTGGTCGGTGTCCAGTCCTTCGGGGGCGGTGACTGTCGCACCGAGAACGTCGCGGAATGCGTCGCGTGCGAGGTGTTCTTTGCCATGCATGGTGGCGAAGGTGATGTGGCGGTCTTTGTAGTGCGTGGGGCGGGGAGTCATTGGAAGTACTCGGGGCGGGAGACGTAGGTGTCGGCCACGAACATGACTCCGCTGGAGGTGCTGAGCAGCTCGCGGATGGCGTCGATGAGCTCGCCGGCTTTGCCTGGGGGAAGGACGGTGATGAGCATGGTGAGGGTGTCGTATTCGTTGAACAGCAGGGCACCAGAGTGTTGGCCATGGTGGCCGATGCCAGACACCCCGGATACCGAGGTGTAGCCGGTGGCGCCGGCGGTGGTGATCAATTCGCGGATGGCGGAAGCGTCACGGGCGGGTACGATCACCTCCAGTCGAGTCATCTGAGTCAGGTTGTTCACAGTGAGGTCCCTTCCGTGGTCGAGTTTGTCGGTTTCCACCCGTAGGCGCCGTACTGGTGCCAGGGTTCGTGGGCGGTGCTGCGGGCGGTGAGGGTGATCCAGTCGTTGTCGAACAGGTTCCTCAGCACCTGGTTGCGGGAGATGATGACACCGATCCGCTCCAGGGGTGCCTCGATGATGACGGCCAACCGCATCGGCTCATGGAAGAGTGTTGTGCCGACCCCGACCGATTGCCAGGGCAGCCCGCGCCGGAGGTCCCCGGCCTGACCGGCGATCACTCCGATGGTGCCGATGGCGTTGTGAATGGTTTTCGTGCCCGCACCCAAGGTGTCGGGGTTGAGCGCGGAGAAGTAGTACTGGTGGTTGATCCACTGCGCGACCACAAGGGGGGCGGTCATGATTGTCTCCAGGGCGGTCCCGTCCGGGTCGAGGGAGGTGTCGTAGGAGTGCAGGAACACGCGCCGGCCGAGGTCGATCCCGCGGGTCAGGGTGCGGGAGCCGATGACCATAGCGGCGTTGCCGGCGAGCCCGAGCTCGGGGTACACCTCCGCCCAGTCATACGCCCGCGCCCGCACCCGTGCTGGGGACTGCCTCCTCGTCGCTCCCGGAAGATCTGCCGCGCGCTCGTTCAGGAGCGCTAGTCCAGCGTCGTAGTGCAGCTGATCAAACTGGCTAGTCAGGCCGCGGTGGGTGTCGGCGACGAGGTGATGGTCGAGCAGGGTGATGGTGTCGCGGGTGGTGTTGTGGTCGGCTGCGACGAAAACCGTGTCTTCCGGGATGTCGATTCCTCGCAGCATCAGCAGCGCCCGGACGGCCGGGTCGTTGAAGATTGTTGCGGCGGCGCGAGCGTTGGCAGCGCCAGGGTTTCCGCCACACGCGCCGCAGTCCAGGGCGGACTGGTAGAGGTTGTTGGCCGACTCGGAGGAATGTCCGGCCAACACCACCAGTGGTGCGAAATCGGTTATTCCCATCATCCTTACGGCGGTTTCGGCGATGCCGGCGCGTTCCTCGAGCGTGAAAGCGTCCGCGATCGTCACAGAACTATGCAGCGGAACTGAATGCCAGCGGTTCAGTCGTCGATGCAGGCTGGGTGCAAAGGTGCGTAGCATGCTGGTTGGACCGTAGAGCCAGCCGGCCGTTTCCGCGAACGCGAAGGGGGTTGCGGTGCTGGAGTCAGCGTTGTGCACGGCCCGACGAAGCGCGTCCCGGGCACGACCGCGCGCCACATACTTCTCAGCGTGAACGGTGTCGGTCGGGTCCTCAGTGAGGGTGTGACGTGGCGTGAGCAGAGCGGGCAGCGAGTTGATGCTCCCGCGGGCGCTGTATCGGGCGAACCGGACGGGTACCCCGAAGAACCCGGCGAACCCGAACGTCTCCACCTCGTCCGTGATTTCTAGGTGACGTCGCATGCCTTCCGATCTGGGGTCGATGCACATCACCACCTGAAATGTGGGCCGCACTCCACGAGTCGAAGTCGCCGGGCTCAGGGACCGGATCAGGGTGGTGCGGTAGTGCAGTTCGTAGGCTTTCTGCCAGGTGAACGGGTGCTCAGTGATCGGGTGGTGGGCCAGCACGCGGGCAATGGCCGCCACGGCTTCACGCGTGGGTCGTTCACTGAGGCGCGCGGTGAGCTGTTCAGCCCGCTGCCAGAGCCCGGCCCGCTCATCGGCTACGCCAGCGGGCGACGGCACTGCTGCCACTGGGAGGGTGAGCACTGCTCGTAGGACGAACCGGCTGGCGAGGTAGGAGGTCAGGTCAATATCGCCGTGCTTTTCTGCCCGCCACTTGATGTAGCCGACCCATCCTGGCTGGTGCTCCAGTTCTTGGGCGAGGGTACCCCGGATCAGTTCTGGGGCGATAGCGAGCCGGGCCAGCGCCCAGTCGAGGGCCGCGTCCGCCTGCACTGGTGCTTCCCGCAGGGTCCGTCGCGCGGCCCGAGGCAGACAGGGGTCCCGGAGGGCCAGGCGGCGCCAAGCCCCAAAGAACCCGTCTTCGATGTGAGGCATTGGCCACAGCGGATCCGGGGTCAGGCCCGCGGGCAACCATGCAGCCAGATACTCATCAAGCCACCGCGTCGAGCGCGAAGGTGCGGACGGTGTCGGGATCGGAGCCCACGAGGCGGTGGTCATGTCGAGGACGGCGACTCGAACGGCGGGGACCGTCTGCCCGTCCACGCTGAACGTGGCGGAGGAAAGTTCCGGGATTCGTTCGCTGATTGCTTGGGCAAGGTCGGCATCGGTAATGCGGCCCTTCCTCAGATCCTCCAAATAGTCGTGCTGATCGCGGGTCAGCGCAACCCCCGCCGCGGTGACAGTGTGGAAAGGGTCGGCCTCGTGGCCGGCCAAGGGGTTCACGGCGATGAACGACTCCACCGGCCACCCGGACACGATGTTCCGGGCGGCAGACGCGATCTGCGCGCGAAGAATCAAACTCATGACACAACTCTCTGAACACTCGGCGGTCGGGATACGGTCGTCGTCACAGCGCGGGCATAGACGAGATTGCGGAAACCGGTGAGGCACTGGGTGCTGGCAAGCAGTTGCACGCCCAGCAGACTGAGCCCCGGAAGCAGCAGCAGCCATGCGGGGGCAGCAGTGATGGAGAAGACCGGCTGTAGGGCAGCGGTGAAAGTGTGGAGGAACGCGACGTAGCCGACCAGGAGGAGCACTGTCGCGCCGACACCGGACACGAAGGTGCGGAGCGTGAAGTGAGTGATCAGGGCGGAAGCCAGGGCGACGGAGGCGGTCAGGGAGACGAAGCCGAGCAAGCCGATCGTTGCCGCTGAGGCTGTGGGCGCCAGGACCAGTTTTGCGGCCAGCAGCGTGCCGCCTGGCACGAGGACACCCACCGCTACCGCGATGCCGTAACTGACACGGGTGCGAGGTTTCGGGTCGGGTAGGTCGCGGCTGACGGTGTGTTGGGTGATGCCCGCGCCGGCTCCCAAGAACAGTGCGGACTTGAAGAGGGAGTGAGCGATCAGGTGGAAGATCGCGGCGGCGAACAGCCCGAGGCCGCAGGCCATGATCATGAATCCCATCTGCCCCATCGTCGAAAACACCAACCGACCCTTCACGTCCGCACGCACCAACCGCACCGCAGCAGCGTAGGTGAGTGTTGTCGCTCCCACCAGAAAAACGATCGTCATGACCGAGGCGTGCAGAGCAATGGCGGGAGCGAACCGGAACAACAGGATCGCGCCTGCGTTGACGACACCGGCGTGCATCAGGGCGGACACAGGAGTGGGTGCCGCCAAAGTGAACGGCAACCAGCCGTGAAAAGGGATCTGGCTGGAGCGTGCGAACGCACCTGTCGCCAGCAGCCCGGCCACGATCACCTGCACCGGCACCGGCAGGCCCGTGACCACAGCACCCAGCCGGGCCCAGGACAGGTCCCCGCCACCCGCCACCAGCAGCACCACCACCGCGGACACGAACGCGGCATCGGCGAGGATGAACCTCACCGCGGTGGCCCGCTTCCCGCGCCGAGCCTGAGCTAGCGGAAAATACGTTCCCAGCAGCAGTACCAACGCCGCTCCCGCGCCGATCCACCCGACTGCAAATACCGCGACGGAGCCTGCACACACCATCAGAACGGTGAACCCTGTCAATAAGGCGGAGGCGGCCACAAACCAGAGCTGGCGTGAGTCGCCTCGAAGGTAGCGGATCGCGAAGCTCTGGATCAGGGCGCTGAGGCCTAGCACCAACGCCGATAACACCACTGCCAGGCCATCCACCTGCAGCGTCGACCGCTGGATCCCCACGCGCAGAGAGCCCGAGGAGAAGATGACCGGAATGGCAACGACCGTGACCAAAAATCCGACCCCCATGACCACCGCTACGAGACGTGCGACCACCTCCGCCGGCTGGTTCAGTTGGTTGCCGTTCATACCCGCCCCTCATAACACGTAACATAAAACACGATAAATATAACACGTGTTGTGGATCGGAAATTAGCAATGGGGAAAAGCGGGTCCCGTGGGGGTCAATAATTTGATGACGCACTGGACGTTTCTGACCAATCACGCGCACGTGCTGCTGTGTGTGGCCGATAACCCGAACGTTCGGCTGCGGGACGTGCCAGTGCAAGTCGGCATCACCGAGCGGGCAGCGCAACGCATTGTCACCGAGTTGGAAGAGGCCGGCTACCTGGAGCGGGAGCGAGACGGGCGGCGCAACCTCTACCGCCTGAACACGGCGATGCCGCTACGGCACCCGCTGGACCGCGACCACCGCATCGGGGAACTGCTTGCTTTTCAAGCTCTACGGCCCGCCGGCACGACCGGGCTGCCTCAGGGCTCCAAGGCCCAGGCCGAGCAGGTCCGCTCGATCGCCGTCGATCGACTGGGCGCGATCCTCTGGCACGCCCCTGCAGAGGTCATGGCGCGCCTTGACTTCACTTGCAGCTATAGAGAAACTGCCCTCCACGGCGAGATCCACTCCCGAACGTTGGGGTGTCCGCTGACCGTTCGGCTTACGGTCGGTGGTGGATGGTGGCATTCTTCAACTCTGGCTATCCATAGACAAATTCGAGGATGATCGTTTGGGGAAACGGATGAGTGTGAATTGCTTGTATTTCAGGTTTTTCTCCTGTGCGATCAGGCGTGTGTGTTGGCAGAATTGTGTGCACCGGTCGAAGTGAACTTTCTGTCTGATGACCATCTGCCTACGGATCTGGATCCGACCATTCAGGCCATCAAGCCGACAACAGTCCCTCTGGTTAGAGTGGCGAGGCCCTATCATTCTGGGATACACGAGTAAATCGTTCGGGGCCAAGCCTGGGAGGGACCAATGGAGATTGTTGAACTTGGTGAAACTGCCGTCATCGGAATCGAAGTTGTCGCTGACTTCGGCCAGCTACGCTCCGAGATGCCTGCGGCCTGGCGCGAGCTGTTTTCCCGTCAAGACGAGCTGCCCGCCTTAGGCACAGGCGTCTTCGTCGAGGCCAGCAACCATTTAGGCGATGGCCGTTACCGCGAGATTATTGGAGCAGTAGCTGTCGTCGCCGACGTTGCAGTGCCTGATGGTATGGCTGTTGCGCTCCTTCCCGGTGGAAGATTCGTCCACCACCGGCATGACGGTTCGGTGGCAACCATCGCAGGCGGTTACCAGACGATTTATGACTGGGCTGCAGAGCAGGGATTGACTCTCGGGAACCGCAAGCTCGATGTCGGATACACGGCCGATGATGTTCAACAACCGCACGAACTTTACGTCGACATTCTCATCTGACGGCCGCCCCCATTCACGACGAGATCAGGCTATACCGGCCGAACCGCCGTGCAATGCCAGTGATCCGCGCAGCTGTCGAAGTCGTCCGGATGCGGCAGCCTCGTCTACTTGTTGAGAGAGGGACTCGGTGGCAGGTCATCTTTCCCGTGTGGCACAAAATCAGCGAGTTCGGCAATTCACGTAGTCCACCCGAGATCTCTCCCGTTGACTGTTTCCCTTGCGGGCGTTCTCGTCCAGCCCGCCCACATTGCTCCTCCGACTCGCTGGGTGGAGCAGCCTTCGGTCGACAGACCTTGATGGCCGGAGGCGTTCTCGTCCTCGTCGCACTCATCGCATTTTTCAAGGCAGTGCTGAGTCTGCGGAAGCTATCGCGAGCGACCGGGTGGTTTTCCGCGCAATGACAAACCCAGATACGGCCAACCGCTCGGGCTGTCAGATGGCCTGGACGAATCTCACCGGCGCGTCTCGATTGCCCTCTTCGACGGTTTCGAGCTACTCGACGTTTTTGGCCCGTTAGGCCTACTCGGAATGCTGCCGCAGGCGTTTTCTGTCGAATTGGTCGGCTCCTCTCAAGGGCTTGTGAGGAGCAGCCAGGGTGCCGAGGTCGTGGCGACCGTTGGGTATCGTGACGCGAAACTTCCCGGCATCGTCTTGTTCCTGGAGGACGAGGTACTCGCTCGCTCGTCAACGACGCCGAATTCTTCGAGAGGCTGGCAGCGTGGGCGAGCGAGGCAAGACTCGTGACGTCGGTGTGCACCGGGGCCGCTGTGCTCGCCGTGGCCGGGCTGCTCGACGGGTTTCGAGCGACGACTAATAAACGTGCGTACTGATGGGCGACGTCGTATGGTTCGTCCGTCGAATGGGTCACTCAAGCACGGTGGGTAGAGGACCGCAGCTGATGGACGTCTTCAGGCGTTGCGGCAGGAATTGACATGACCGCCGCATTGGTTGCGCATCTCTTCGGACCAGAGACTGCTGCGGCGGTGGCCGCCGCTGCCGAGCTCAAGATCCACACGGACCCGCGCTGGGATCCCCTCGCTGCGGCAAACGGACGAAAGCCGTCCCGCAGAGGGTTCCCTTTCAAACACGAGGTGCTCGAGACCCCGCCTCGCGTGCTGGCACAGCCCGATGTCCCCCTGACGTGCCGATCCGTACACTGGTCACATGTCAGCCAGAGTTCGCCTTGCGCGATCGGGAGACCTCGACGTCATCGAGAAGATTGAAAACGATGCCGACCAGCTCTTGATCAACACACTCAAGCCGGAGGGTTGGGCTGCCGCCCCCTCGGGAGCTGCTTGTGAGTCGCAGCCCGGCTTCATCCTTGTCGTCGAGCTCGACGACGGTCACGTTGGCGGGTTTGTTCATGTTCTCGAGGTCGACGGCCT
This sequence comes from Cryobacterium sp. TMT1-2-2, assembly GCF_004403505.1. Taxonomy (NCBI): domain Bacteria; kingdom Bacillati; phylum Actinomycetota; class Actinomycetes; order Micrococcales; family Microbacteriaceae; genus Cryobacterium; species Cryobacterium sp. TMT1-2-2. The sequence goes on from NZ_SOGS01000026.1 coordinate 175,568, forward strand.
GTGCCACTTGGAGCAGCTGTCCGTAGCGCCGGCGGAGGCGCGGAAGGGTTGGGGGCGGGCGCTCGTGGAGGCCGCCAAAATCCAAGCGCAGGAGCGCGGGTACCACCGCATCTCGCTTCGAACCTACGCGGACGTCTCGTGGAATGCCCCGTTCTACGCAAGTGCCGGTTTTGTCGAGGAAGAGCCATCCACGCAATTTCATCGTTCCCTGGTCGGCGTCGAGGCCGAACTTGGACTTGACCGATATGGGCACCGGGTACAGATGGTTGCCTACGCTGAACCATCAACCCCGTAAGAGGTTCGTCTTTCGGAGTGAGGTCGTTGTGGAATCGGGCGGCCAATCCGGCGATGCGACGAAACCGTTCACTGTGATGAAGATCGTGCGCTACCCCGGCAAGTTCGACCCGACGCCGAAGCAGGGCGTTGGCGCGCATAAGGATTCCGGCGTGTTGACACTCCTGCTCGTCGAACCGGGCAAGGGCTGCCTGCAGGTCGAGAAGGACGGTGCCCGGATCGATGCGCCGCCGCTGGATGGGGCCTTCGTGGCGAACATCGGCGAGCTGCTCGAGGTGGCCACCGACGTCTACCTGAACGCGACCGTGCACCGGGTGATCTCGCCGCTCCTCACCCTGCCCGACGAGTTGGAGACCCCAGGCATCATGGCAGAACCGGAGAACCCGATCTTCACCACGTACGGCGAGAATGCGCTTAAGAGCCGGCTGCGCACGCATCCGGATGTGGCCGCGATCCACTACTCCGACCTCGCCAAGTAACCCCCGGCCGCGGGCCGCGGTTATGGCTGGAGCCGCTCCATCGTCCAGCCACCCGCGTCACCGGCCGTGAACCGCAGGCGGTCGTGCAGCCGGGACGTGCGGCCCTGCCAGAACTCGATCGCGCGGGGAACCACACGGAACCCGCCCCAGTCGTCCGGCCGCGGAATGTCCGTGTCGTCCGGATAACGCTCTTCCACCCGGCGTACCTGCTCCTCGATCAGGGCGCGGCTTGCGATGGGCCGCGACTGGTCGCTGGCGACCGCGGCGACGCGAGACGCCCTCGGCCGGCCTACGAAATAGGCGTCGCTGGTGGCGGTATCCGTGGGGCTTGCCGTGCCGTAGACGATCACCTGGCGCTGCATGGCATACCAGGGGAACAGCAGCGAGACGTCCGGGTTGACGCTCAACGCCCGGCCTTTGCGGGACGCGTAGTTGGTGACGAATTCGAAGCCGCTGCCGTCGAGGCCCTTGAGCAGCACGGTTCGGCTGCTCGGCCAGCCTTCCGGGTCGACGGTGCTTAGCACCATGGCATTCGGCTCGTAGAGCCCGGCCTGCTCCGCGGCAGCCAGCCACACGTCGAACTCGACCATCGGGTCGGGGTTGACCCCGGACTCGTTCAGGCTCACTGCGCCGTAGTCGGTGTGACTCGTCAGGGATTCCATCAGTATTCTCGCCCTCGGTTTGAGCCGGCGGAATACGAAAGCTCCCCGGCCTGCCCCTCCAGCCTAGGAGGAACAGGCGGACGGGGAGCCTGTGGCCGCGTGTGTGTCAGTCGCGCTTTTCATAATCGTGGCCTGAGTTGTGGCCCTGTAGTGGTTCCCTTTGCGGGTAGTTCGACTTCCGATGGTGCGCTCGAAGTTCGTGAAATCCTTCGACGTGGACATCATGGCGTCAGTGCCCGGTGTACAGTCCCGCCATGCCCTCGCTTATTCAGCAGAGAATGGCCCTAGAGCGTATTCGCACGTCCGCCATTGTGTGGACCGTGTTCGGCGGGTTTTGGGGCCTGCTTTCAATCGCCAACCTGCTTGTGGGCACAGAGCTGACGCGAGGGGCCCTATACCTCGCCGTCGCGGGAGGGCTGATCGCCGTTGGGCTTGTCAAAATGAGGCGATACCGACGTGAAATTACAGCGTTTGCGGTCGAGAATGGCCCCGACGCAGGCTAGCGTTAACTCCAGTCCGGGCGTCTCGCAGAGGGTTCCGCATACGGCCTGCGTTAGCGCCCGTAGTGGTATCGACATCCGGCGATACGGACTTCGTCGTTCTCGACCTTGTAGATCAGGCGATGTTCGTCTGTAATCCGACGTGACCAATACCCGTGGAAGCCGTGCTTGAGGGGTTCGGGTTTTCCGATTCCTTCATTGCCGTTTCGAATAACGTCGCTCAGGAGCGTATTGATGCGTTTGAGGATCTTGCGGTCTTGCGTCTGCCACCAGCAGTAGTCGTCCCAGGCGTCTTCGTCCCAGATCAACTTCATTCGTTAAGGTCATGCTGCGTGCCGTGGCCAGCCTCGAGCCGCTCGATCGATCCGAGGAGGCGGCGCGCGTTCGCAGGGTTCTTCAGCAGATACGCGGTTTCCTTGAGCGACTCGTAGTCGTCGAGCGAGACGATGACCACGGGTTCGTGTCCTGCACGAGTGATAACAACTTCTTCTCGGTCATCCACCACTGCTGAGAGTGTCTCGGCGTACTTCGCCCGGGATTCTGAATATGTCATGGTGCGCATTGGGATCCCTTCACGTACAGAAAATTGTACGTCATCTTGGTCGCGACTACAAGATGCACCCACGGCTCCACCATCGTCGCGTAAGCCGTTCGGCTTGTGGGATATCCCTGCGGGGCAGGTCGCGCGTGGTGCTCAGCCTGACCAGCGGTGGGCTGTCAACCTATCGAGCGTGATACCGGGCTGGCCGGGTGACCGGTCAGGTCAGGCATTGCGCCCGTCAGAGCCAGAATTATTTAGTGGAGCTTGCGCTTGTACTGCGTTTCAGTCGATCGGCGAGACACGAATGAGGTTGCCATCCGGGTCGGCGACCACGAACGTGCGCCCGAAGACGTCTTCGTGCGGCTCTTCGATGACAGTGGCGCCCTTGGCCGTCCACGCGGCGAAGCAGGCGTCGACTCCAGATGCTGATCCCGGCAGCATGAGCCCCAACTCGCTGGTTCGCGGCGTCGCAGTCGTGACTGTGTCGCCGCGGCCAGACCACAGGGCGAAGAGCACGCCCGGGGCTACTTCGAACGGGACGTATCGCGGGGTAATAGTGACAGGTTCCATCTCGAAGAGATCGGTGTAGAAGCGAGTGGAGCGCTCAACATCCGTGACGTACATGAGGAACAGGTTCGGTGTTGCCATGGGATCTCCTTGGTTGACGTTCTCGGCTCCGCCTAGCATTTCATCAATACATGACAAAGCATGTCTGGTATCCGTCGATACTGGTGAGATGAAGTCCCAACGCCTGCTTTCGATGATGTTGCTGCTCCAGACGCGCCACCGCATGACGGCACCTGAGCTGGCAGAGCAGATGGGAGTGTCGGTCCGAACGGTACTGCGCGACGTCATCGCTCTGGCGAACGCAGATGTACCGGTGTTCGCAGAGCGAGGCCGATATGGAGGCGTAGTCCTCCTTCCGGGGTCACAACTGGATGTGTCCACACTCAGCCCCGCCGAAGTCGACGCGCTGAAACTTCTGGGTCTGGACACTGGGCAAGCCCGCCAACTTGGCATCGATTCAGCGACGCGCAGCGCCCAAAGGAAGATCGCAGTCCGACGCCCGCCGTGCCGCGAGTCGGAATTGCCGTTGTCTGAATTGATTGTTGTCGACAACACTCCATGGTTTACCCCGATGCCAAGCGTCGCCGGCATCTCCGAACTCGCCAGAAACCTGCAGTCGGGCAGGCGTTTGCGGATTCGCTATCGACGAAGTGCCGAGAAAGGTGCTTCATGGCACCTCGTTGACCCGTACGGTCTTCTGGCGAAGTCCGGCCGCTGGTACTTGGTAGCCGATGTTGACGGCCTCCCGAGGCTGTATTCGCTCGAAAGATTGGAGGGCTGGGAGGTCCTGCCAGAGGTTCGGCACCTTCAACCGAACGCAACGCTCGCCAATGTAAGCCGAGACTTGAGTGCGGCGGTGGAGAACCTGGGAGCCATCACAATCAGCGCAACGTTGAAGAAGGACAGGCTTGACCTCGCTCGACGGATTCTAGGCTCGCGTCTCGCCGCCAGTAAGCCCATTGATGCTGAACAAGTCGAGATCACCGTGATCTACGACCAAGTGGATTCCGTGCGTCAGCTGTTGCAATTCGGCGCCCACCTCCACGTCACGAGTCCGCCGGAGGCACAGGCCGTTATGCGTGACGTTGCCAGTGCCACGGCAGCCCTGTACTAAGGCTGATCCTGCCGCAGAGCCCGAAGCACCCCACCCTACGGCTTTGCCTCTGGGCAATGGTGAGTCCGAAACGTGGAGCCGAACGCGTCCCGCAAGGGGTTCCCCTTACGGGGCTTGGAAATCTTCGTGCCATCACGCTCTATCGCCACTAGCCTTGACCCACAAGTTAGCAGGAGCAATTCTTGACTGTGATTCACTCTCCACTGCAGAGCCCAGCCGTACTTCTGCTGGGAATCGCTGCCATGTGCACGTTCGACCAGAATGGCATCGCGTGGTTTTGGGCCGATCAACCGCAGGGTGCATTTATTCTTCTCGCCGCTTTCACCGGTCTTTGGGTTTTGGTGCTTCGTAGCGCTCGCAGGGCCCGCACTGCCAAGGACTGAACGTTTCCGCAGGGGTTCCCTTCTGGGCGTTCTCGTCCAGCCCATGCAGTCGTCGGTCGACAGGGCAGATGTCCATGCCCGGTTAGTGCGACAGCCCGCTCTGGTAGGCGTGGGCGACGATTTGGGCGCGGGAGGTGAATCCGAGTTTGGTGAGAATGCTGCTGAGGTGTGTTTTCACCGTTGACTCGCCGATATGAGCGCTGTGGGCGATGTCGCTGTTGCTCAGCCCGCGCGCAGCGAGCAGAAAGATTTCCCGTTCGCGTGACGACAACGTGGCGATCGAGTCCCAGTCAGTGAAATCAGGCCGAGGATCGGGTACGGGAGACGACGCGTCTCCCGTCAGCGCGGGCCGATTCCGTGGCACCTCCGCCGGATGTTGGCGGATCAAGATGGATGGAGTCAACGGATCGTGGTGGGCCGTCCCCATTGCCTTCCCAAGCGCCGACCAGACGGCAGGCGACGGAATGTCAACCTTTACGAAACCGGGCGTCGACTACTTCAATCGATCGGGAATCGTCAAGGTGAAACTTCGGCCGGATGCAACAAGCGCATCTGACCTCGGGCTTCCTGTCACTGGAGAAACCGTGACGACATCCCTGCGTCCGCTGGAGATCCGGGTAGTGGGGCACAAGAGGGCACTCATCTTGGGCGCGGTTGACTCGTTCACGATCCGGTCGAAGAGCGATCGAATCGTTTCAGTCGACGCCACGTACGCGGGAAACGGCGACTACAAAGAGGTCTTCTCCGTACTGGAGCAGCTAGCCCCCAAACTGCGGCTGGACGGCGGCGGACCTCAAAAAGCTTGAGTCGGATCTGGTTGTGGACCAGCGCGCCAAGCAAGGAGATCTCTACTCCGCACAAATTGGCCCATCGGATGCCATTGGCGCGGGCGTATCTGCAACGGTAACCGTCGACCTGAAGGCAACGGGGACTCAACTGACCTTCCATGTAGCTGCTGAATCGCCGTGACGACTCGGTCAACGGGCCAGCTAAACGCTCGAGCGATCCGGTTTTCAACACTCGAGGCAATCTGCCGCGTCCTGAGTTTCTAGCCCGGCGACATCCTGGTCTGCGACGACGAGCCCGGAGGCTAGCCCTATCCGATAGATTCGGCCCATGACCAAACCACAAAGCGTTGGCCCGTATGTGAAAGTGACGAAGCGCGGATGGCCGGAATGGGTTGCCGTGATCGACGCTATGGGTGGCCGGGAGCTTCCCCATCCCGACATCGTGCCGCTGGTACAACATGAAATCGCGCATCTGGAATTGAAAAATCACGGGTGGTGGGCGCAGGGCATCACGATCGCTTACGAACAGCACATCGGCCGCCGGACAGCGCGGCCCTCACTGCTATCAAGATGAACAGTCCGCTGATCGACCATGGCCAGAGGTTCGGGTTGAGGATCATGAATGGTTCGGCGTCGAGGTGCACAAAACCCTGAAGTCGGTCCCAGAGCAGCGCTACAGCCGGGTGGCACACCGTAGTCAAAGATGCACATTCCCGCCGGGCGTCAGCACTGTGCCAGTCTCAATGAATGGATTGGCCAAGATCTGCACCTATTACGACTGCGCGCCTCGTGCTGGAACCGCTGTCGGTACTTCATGCCCCTTCTATGGTCGACGTCCTGGCCGCCCCCTCGCTCTATGACTTCACCGGCGGGGACGCGCCGTCGCTCGAGCAGTTGGAAGACCGTTATGCGGCACAGGCAGTCGGGCACTCGGCGGATGGTTCGCAGTGGTGGTTGAACTGGGTCGTCATTCAGCGAGATGGCGCCCAGCGGCTCGGGTTCGTGCAGGCAACCGTCGAGAACGACGGATCGACACTCATAGCCGACATTGCCTGGGTGATCTCACCGACCTGGCAAGGGCACGGTTTCGCGTCGGAGGCCGCTCAGGGGATGCTCGAATGGTTGCGATCAAACGGGGTGAACCATTTCACGGCACACATCCATCCGGCCAATCATGCGTCAATGCGCGTCGCGCACAATCAAGGATTACACGTGACGTCGTCGAAGAAAGATGGCGAAAATCGTTGGGAATAGGGGCTGCGCTGGGGGCTTCGGCCACCCCTCAGATCAATTTTGCCTTGTGGTCACACTCGGCTGGCGCACGCCGAACCATCCGAATCTCCTTGATTGCGTATTCTTCCTTGCACGAACCGTCGGGAATAAAACCGTGCTTACGGTAGAACGCCTGGGCTCGCGGATTGGGGTCTGCTACCCAGAGCCCCGCCGCTGTCTCGGGAGAGATGACAGCGTCGAGGAGAGCTTTCCCGGCGCCGGTGCCGTGCGCGGATGCAAGCACGTAGAGGACGTTGAGTTGCTGGCTCCATGTCGCATCGGTTTCCGCGGGGGCCGCGCTCTGTGCGATTCCGATCAGGTCGCCGTCCTGTTCAGCGACCGCGATTCGATCGTGAGCGAATCGATCATCCGTGAGCCCGATCGTCCAGAAGCGCTCTCTCGTCGACACGAACGCTGGGTCGTCCAACATCTCGTCGCGCATGATGCCCCGATAGGTTTCCTGCCAGGTCGCAACGTGCAGGCGTGCCATGGCCGCCGCGTCCGTTGGTACCGCCGATCGGATGACAGGTTGCGTCTTCATACGTTCGATACTAATAACGAATGTTTCGTCAGGCTACTGATCAGCAAGTTTGGTCTCCTAGGCGCCATGTAGACGACTAGCCGAATGGCGACCGACACGGGATCGACCGGGTCGGATGCGGCAAGAGACGATGCCTTGGTCAGAGCGCCAACCGGGGAGACGGCGACGAGATAAGCAGTCGCAGCGACTAGAGCGGATGCGGGGCGGTTGGCGGTATGCCCGCCCTGCGACTACGCCCCCGCGCCGAGACCTTGTTGGGGGAACGCAGCTACGGCTTCGATTTCGACGAGAGCGCCCGCGCGTGCTGGGGTGACCGCTAGTACCGTGACCGCGGTGCGACGGTTTTCCCAGACCGTGGCAGTGGCGGCGTACGCTTCACCGGGGTCGATGCCGGTCGCGAGATAGATCGTCAGCTTGACCACGTACTCCGCTCCGGTTCCCGCTTCGGCCAGAACGGCGAGCACGTTGCGCAAAGCCTGCTCGGTTTGCGCTCCGAGCCCATCGAGCAGCGCGCCGCTGCCATCAGTGCCGTTCTGCCCGCCAACGTAGAGCGTGGGCCCTGCGGGCGCGATCATGCCCTGCGCGAAGGCGGGGCTCTGAAAAAGCTCGGGCGGGTCGATCGGTGTGGGAAATGAAGTCATGGTGGTGTCCCTTCAGTCGGTGCGCAGGCCGTAGGTGAGCAGGGCATTGCCCTTGCTCGTCATCAAAGACCTTTGCAGGGTCAATCGCGTCAGGGGATCGGTCGGCTCGAACAGGTGACGGCCAACGCCCGCCACGACGGGGTGCGTCATCACGGTGAGCGAGTCGAGCAGGCCGGCGAAGAGCAGTTGGCGTACGAGCGAAATTCCGCCGACCAGCGAAATCTCCCCGCCCGCCGTGTTCTTCAGGTCGGTCACGAACTCTTCGAGGTCGCCGGTGATCAGCGTGGAATTCTGCCAGGCCAGCCCGCCGGTCAGCGTGCGCGAGGCGACGAGCTTCGGCACGGGATTGATGAAAGCGCCGAACGGGTCGTTATGCTCGGCGCTCGGCCAGTAGCTGGCCCACTGTTCGTAGCCAACCCGGCCGAGCAGCACGGTGTCGACGCGGTCCATCATCGCGGTCATTTCCACGCCGAGCTCTTCATCGAAGCTGTCGAATTGCCAGAGGTTGGGCGATTCGACGACGCCGTCAAGGGACATGAACAGGCCGGCGGTCAGTTTTCGCATCAGGGCTCTCCTATGAGTCGGTGTGAAAGGGCATACTAACGCAGCCGGTCGAGGTAGCGAAGAATGACGCCTTCGCGCAGTGCCCACGGCGACACCTCGAGTTCGGCAGCCCCGAATGCGGCCATCGCTGCGCCCAGTACGATGCCTCCGGCCACGATCTGAAAGGTGCGGTCGGCGGTGATCCCGGGCAGGGCTGGGCGGGCTTCGGCGGGGATGCGCGCGAGCCGCGGCACCCAGTCATCCAGCTCGGCACGCCCCAGGCGCAGCCGGTCGGCGGCACCGACGCCATCGGAGGTGGTGCCGGCCAGGCGGGCCAGCGAACGGATCGCCTTAGATGACCCGACAATGTGGTGTGGGGCCGGCAGGTGCGCGAACGCGTCAACCGCATCGCGCAGAACGGATGCCGCGTGCTTACGCAACGCAGACACCTCCTCCGGCAGCGGGGGATCGTGGTGCAGAAAACCGATCGTGCTGCGTCCGGCCCCGAGCGGAAGCGACAGCGCGACCTCGGGAAACTCAGCTCCGCCGGCCGCGATCTCCAAGGACCCGCCGCCGATGTCGAACAGCAGAATGTTGCCGGCCGACCAGCCGTACCAGCGCCGCACCGCCAGGAAGGTCAGCCGGGCTTCGTCTTCGCCGGATAACACCTGCAGGGCCACACCGGTTTCCCGTTCGACCCGGTCGAGCAGTTCGGGGCCGTTGGTAGCGTCGCGCAGCGCCGAGGTCGCGAACGGCAGCAACTCGTCGATGTTGTGCTGCTGGGCAACATCTGCTGCGTGTTGTACAGAGGTGAGAACCGCCGAGACACCCTCGTCATTGATCGCGCCCTCGGGAGTGATGTAACGCATGAGACGCAAGACGCTCTTGTCGGCGGCCATCGGCACCGGCGGAGCGCCTTCGTGCGCGTCGACAACCAACAGGTGGACGGTATTCGAACCGACGTCGAGAACTCCTAGGCGCACATGTGTACGATACCGCTTGCAGCGCGCTAGCGCTGAGCGGGCGTGACGAACCGCTGCCAGGCCCACGCACTGGCGCACACTGCGGCGAAGGTTGCCGCCGTGATCCACAGCGTCAGGCCGGTACCCGCACTCTGCACCTGATCCACCATCGGTGACAGCGCCGCGAACAGGATTCCGTACGTGACGACGGTCAGACCGGTCCAGACCAGCGGCGACCAGGACAGAATGCGACGCCCGCTAGTATGACCGACGGGAACCAGAATCAGCACCGCTGAACCGATGGCGGCGAGCACGATCGTGTTGCCCGTCTCCGCGGCCAGCGACGTGACGAAATCACTGGCAGCGGGAAGCAGCGAGCCGAGCGACCAGGCGAGAACGGCGAAGGCAGCCAGCGCGCCCACCCGCACCGCGGCGAGCTGGCCGCGCTGTGCGGTCGTGGGCTCTGCGGCCGCGGGGTGCGCGCCGTGCGGGCTTACGGCATCCGTTGCGGCGGTGAGGGTGATGCTGCCGAGCAGCCCGAACAGCAGGGCGGGGTGAATGTCGAACAGGCGGGACGCGATCGCGGCCGCCGCGATGAGCAGCAGGTAGCGCGGCAGAAAGGTGATCGTTCCGCGCAGCCGCAGTACGCGCGAACTCCACCACAGCGGAACCAGAATGGCCACCGCATTGACCAGTACCAGCCCGATGATCACGGCGACGAGCAGGCGCAGGTAAGCCGGTTGGTCGACGATCGGACCGGACAGCATGACGAACGTCGCGGCCGCCAAGAGCGCCGCTCCGCCAGGCAACCAGCGGTTGAGCCGCACGGTGGGCGCGACCTCGTACTCCTCGCGCACCCGGTTGCGGCCCGCCAGTGAGGGCAACGCCCGAAGTGGTCGGCCGCCGCGGGAGCGGGAGATGGTGCCCGCGAGCAGGCGCAACGGTACGGCGATCAGCAGCAGCGCCCCGAGGGCGAGCAGACCGGCCTGCAACCAGGGAAACGGCGAGCCGGTGCCCGTCGGGCCGATCGCCGCCGCAAACCGAGTCGGGTCATTCCACTGGCCGGGAAAAGCGGATGCCGCAGCCCCCTCGTTCTCCGGCTCCGCCGCTTGCGGGTCTGGCGCGGTGGTCCCCGGCCCCGGGGTCGGCGACGGCTCTGCCGTCGGGCCGGGTGCGGCAACCGCGCCATCCGGTGACGGTGAAGCCGATGGGCTCGGAGTCGGCGTGACCGGTGGCGTTGCCGAGGCGGACCCAGACGGCGTCGGCGTGCTCTCAGCCACATAACTGACCGATGCGGGCGTCGAGCCCGGGCCGACATTGCCGGCGTTGTCCTTCTGTACGGCGATGACCGAGTACGACCCGGCGGCCACTCCACCGGCCGAGCAGGTCCAGGTTCCGCCGATCACCGGGGCGGAGCAGACCGAGTAGGCGCCGGCAAACACCGTCACCGTGGCGCCGGTTTCACCGGTACCGGTGTACTGGGCGCCGGCCACGGACACCTGCGCACCAGCGCTCGGAGAGGTCACGACCGGGGCATTCGGCGCGGTGACGTCGAACACGATCGCGACGGGCGTACTTGAGTTCGAGGAAGACGGTTCACTGAACGATGATGTCTGGCTGGCCGTGACGTTCAGGCTGCCGTTGCCGAGGCCGGAGAACAGGCAGGCCCAGGCACCGGAACTGTCGGCGGTGCTGTTGCAGGTATCGCCGTTGGGCAGGGTCGCCGTCACGACGGCCTGGGGGTGCCCGGTTCCGCGCACCCAGCCGTTGGACTCCGACCCGGTCAACCCGCCGAGCACCGTCGGGGCGCCGAGTACGGCAACGGAGATCTCGGCGCTCAGAGTCGGACTGCCGGTCACCACCACCCGCAGCGTGATGTTGGGTCCGTTCTGCAGGTAGACGTTGTCGCAGCTCCACGAGGTCGACGTGTCGTTGACGATGCACAAGGGGTCACCGCCGCGCGGCGACAGCAGCTGGATTTCCTGGCTGGCAGCCTTCGACCCCAATACGGTGGTGCGGTTGCTGCCGACGAATTGCCCGTTCTTCGGTTGGCTGATCTGCGGAGCCGGCGCCGGGCCGGTCGTCGCGCTGGGATTCGGTTCCTCGGTCGCGGTCGGAGTAGACGCGGCCGGTGTTGACTCGGTCGCTGTCTCGTCTGCCGTAGTCTGCGGCGCCGAAGTCGCCGGAGTCTCTTCGGCCTGTGCGGTCGATAGCGCGGGAGCCGCGAGCGCAATGGCGCAGCCGAGCAACAGGGCTGCGATCGCCGCAACGCTGCGGGAGTGCCGTGGGCGCGCCGACGTGCTCAAGACTGCGGTACGAGCCGATGCGGACACAATTCACCCCCTGCCCCAATTTGAGGGGTAGTCGGCGGCAAAGTCAACCTCCCGCGCCTGCAAACAGAGTAACAAACCAGAGGAATTCTTCGCGGACCCCAAAACCTACCGTCAGTCGGTCGTAAACGTGACACCCTCAAGAGAAGCGGATGCCCCGCGCCGCCCGCCGAAAAGAGCCGCACCCACCATGAATCCCCCGCCCCGCAGCCCCGCAGCACCAGCGAATCGCGCCATCGCCGCCCGGGACTGGGAACACCGCGCCGGCGAGCTCGGCGACCGCCTGCCGACCGGGTTCGAGGTGGCCGTGGCCACCTCCGCCTTTCAGATCGAGGGCGCCGCGCGCGACGGCGGCCGCGGCGACAGCGTCTGGGACACCTTCAGCCAGGTGCCCGGTCGCATCCGCGACGGCTCGAACGCCTCCGTCTCGACCGACCACGTGAAGAACTACGGCGAAGACACCTCCCTGCTGCGCGACCTCGGCGTTGATTCCTACGCGTTCTCCTTCGGCTGGACCCGGCTGCAGCCGGAGGGCCGTGGCGCCCTGAACCGTAATGGACTCGCGTTCTACGATCGTTTGCTTGACGCGTTGTTGGCTGACGGCATCCGTTCGAGCGCTACGCTTTCGCACTGGGACCTGCCAGCGGCCCTGCGCGGCGGCTGGCTGAACCGCGACACGGCGGGCCGTTTCGCCGACTATGCGCACGCCGTGGGGGAGGCATTCGGCGACCGGATCGACGCCTGGGTCACCCTGTTCGAGCCGGCCACGGTCACTACGAAGGGGTATGCGCTCGGCACCCACGCGCCCGGCCGTACCCTGCTGTTCGACGCGCTGCCGACGGCGCACCACCAGCTGCTCGCACACGGACTCGCCGTGCAGGCCCTGCGCGCAGCGGACGTGCGCGGACGCATCGGCCTCGTCAACTCGCACACCCCCGTGCAATCCGTCACCGACCGTGACCAAGACCGCTCCTACGCCGCCCTCTACGACCTGCTGCAGAACCGCCTGTTCGCCGATCCCGTGCTGCTCGGGCACTATCCTGACCCGCTCGAACCGTTCGCGGTTGAACTGCGCACCCTGCTCGAGGCCGACCCCGAGGACCTCCGCACGATTCACCAGCCGCTCGATTTCTATGGCCTGAACTATTCTGAGCCCGCTCGGGTCGCCTCCGGCGCGACGGTGCTGAAGGCCCCCGATGGTCGAGCGATCCCGATCACGTCGTGGCCGTTTCACCTCGAGGCCTTCCGCGAACACCCCACCACTTCGGCCGGCGTCGTCAACGCCCCCGAATACGTCGCCGTGGCGCTCGCCGAAATTCTCGCACGCTACCCCGACCTGCCCCCGGTGTACCTCTCGCTGGCCGGCGGCGCCTTCGCTGACCAAGCGGATGCCCGCCACCAGGTGCAGGATCCCGCCCGCGTCGACTATCTGGCCGAACACCTCGTAGCAGCGCTCGACGCGACCGCGCCCGGTGGTGCGGCCGCCGCCATGGATCTTCGCGGCGTCACCTTCTGGTCGCTGCTCGACGCCTTCGAGTGGAACGCCGGCTACACCCAGCCCACCGGTCTCGTGCACGTCGATTTCACCGACGACCGCCGCACCCGCACCCCCAAGCTGAGCTACCGCTGGCTGCAGCACGCCCTGGCCAACCGCTAAGAACCGCTACACGTAGCGCTGGGTCGGGTTTTCCGCGGAGTTGCGAGTGTTTGAGTGGGGAGCGGAGACCCGGCTCAGCGCCCCCTGACCGGCCTCATGGCGTGCGCCGCCGCAGCGTCACCGAGCCGAGCACGACGGCTCCCACGATCCAGGCGCCGATAATGATCAGTTCCCCGCCCACATAGGCGGCATTCTGCGAGTCGGTCGCGACCGCCTGCAGGGCGTCGATCGCGTGTGACAACGGCAACCAGTCGCTGATGGCCCGCAGCACATCGGGCAGCTGGTCGCGAGGCAGAAAGATGCCGCCGAGCAGAATCTGCGGAAACACCAGCGCTGGCATGAACTGCACCACCTGAAATTCCGTGCGAGCGAACGCGCTGGCGAGCAGGCCGAGGGTCGTGCCGAGCACAGCATCCGCTACCGCGACGGCGAGCAGCAGCCAGAGCGATCCGCTGATCTCCAACCCGCACACCCACACCGCGAACCCCACGGCGACGGCCGATTGCGCCACCGCGAGCAGCCCGAACGCGAGCGTGTAGCCGAGAATGAGATCGCCCTTGCCGAGCGGCATCGACAGCAGGCGCTCGAGTGTGCCGGTGCGGCGTTCCCGCAGGGTGGTGATGCTGGTCACGAGAAACATCACGATGAAGGGAAACAGCGCGATCATGCCCGGCCCGATCGTGGCGAATACCGGGGTGTCCGAGAAGATCCAGGCCAGGAGCCCGATCAGCAGGCTCGGCACCACGAGCAGCAGCACGATCGTGCGCGGGTCGTGCCGCACCTGGCTGAGTACCCGACCGGCAGTCGCGAGGGTGCGCTGCGGATTCATGAGTGGCTCCCGTCGCCGGGACCGGCAAGCGGATGCCGCGCGATCAGCACCAGGAACGCCCCCTCGGTATCCGCGGTGCCGGTCGAAGCCAGCAACCCCGCCGGGGTGTCATCGGCCAGAATCTCGCCGTCCCGCATGAGCAGCAGCCGGTCGCAGCGGCTGGCTTCGTCCATCACGTGGCTGGAGACGAGCAGGCTCGTTCCCGACGCGGCGAGCTGATGAAAGAGCGTCCATAGTTCGACTCGCAGCAGCGGGTCGAGGCCCACGGTCGGTTCGTCGAGAACGAGCAGATCGGGGGAGCCGAGCAGGGCGCCGGCGAGCGACACCCGGCTGCGCTGCCCGCCGGAGAGCGACCCGACCAGCTGACCCGCCTGAGACGTGAGGTCGGTCAGGGCCAGTACCCGGTCGACGTCGGTGCGCGGGGCCCCCAGCACGGCGCGGAAATACTGCAGGTTCTGGCGCACGGTGAGGTCGTCGTAGACGCTGGCATCCTGCGTCACGTAGCACACCCGGTGGCGCAGCGACGCCGATCCCGCCTCCCGGCCGAGCACCGTCACCGTACCGGACTGCACCACCTGCACGCCGACGATCGTTCGCAGGAGCGTGGTTTTGCCGCATCCGCTCGGGCCCAGCAGGCCCACCACGACGCCGCGGGGAACACTGACCGACAACCCGTGCAGCACCGGATGCTTCCCCCGTCGCACGTGCAGATCGGTCACGTCGACCGCGGGGGCGGATTCGTTCACCATGGTCGAACTCTCCGCCGCTGCACCCGCCGTGTCAAGCCCACAATGGGCGGTTTTGGCGGGCTCCGATGACCCATACGTCTGTCATCGCAACGAACTCACTGCAGAGAGGCCGTGATCTCCTCGGTGGTGGCGATACGTGCGAAGCCGCCGGCCTGCAGGTTCAATGCGGTCGTGGCCATGAGTTCATCAGCGCTACGACTTATCGTTCCCAGACCCGGAACCGTGGTGGTTAAGTCGAAAGTTCTTGTGGCGTCGAGTGGGACCACGACGTCGTAGCCCAGATTTCCGGCCATTCGCGCCGTGGTTTCGACACACATGTTGGTCTGGATGCCGCAGATAACCAAGCCTTCGATGTCATGCGCCTGCAACCACTCGTGCAGCGCGGGATCTCCGTAGAAAGCCGAGTTGACCTGTTTCGTGACGAAGAGACTTGGGGCCGCGTCGGCGATGAAGGACATGAGCCGATTTCCGTCCTGGCTGGGATGCAGCGTTGATTCCGGCGATTCGGAGTCGTGGCGCACGACGATGATGGGCCAGTCGTGTGCCCTCCACACGGTGAGGAGGGTTTCGATCTTGTCTTCACACTCGGGGTTGGAAAAATTTCCCCAGAAAGCGGTGTCGTTGAATCCCTCCTGCACGTCGATCACGATCAGGGCTTGGCGCTCGCGGTTCTGTTTCTGACTCATGAGATCCATCGAAGCGGATTCTCTTCGAACAGAACAGTGGCCGAAGCGACAGTGAACGATGAAATCGCGCCAGATGTCTTGGTGTCGCACGCTGGTGAGTGGCTTGACGGCCGCACTTGGGAGCGAGAACCCAGTCATCTGCAGTAGCTTCGGTGCGTGACCGAGCAACAGCCCTACCAAATTGTGAAGCAATATGAGGATTTCGAATTGCGCCGATACCCCGCGCATCTGGTGGCCGAGGTCACCATCGATGGCCCATTCGAAGACGCCGGTAATCGGGCCTTTCGCTACCTGTTCGCGTACATCACCGGCGCCAACCAGTCACTTCGTAAAGTCGCCATGACGGCGCCAGTGCTGCAAACGGATGCCGCCGAAAAGATCGCGATGACCGCGCCGGTACTGCAGCAGAGCGTGAAAGATGTCTCTGGCGCTGCGGCCGGGGAACAGTTCCGGGTGGCTTTCGTGCTGCCCAAGGCGATGACGGCCGAGACCGCGCCGCAACCCACGGACCCGACCGTGCACCTACGCACGGTGCCCGCCAGCCTGGCCGGTGCCCTCCGCTTCAGTGGACGCTGGACTCAGACTCGATACGAACAGCATCTCGAGGAGTTACACGCGGCGCTCGGCGCCGCCGGCCTCACAGCCCTGGGGGCACCCAGATTCGCCCGATTCGACCCGCCGTTCAAGCCATGGTTTCTACGCCGCAACGAGGTACTGCTGGACGTCGAAGAGCCCGGCTGAGCAGCGCTCGCCCTGCCTTTCCGGAAATCCCTACGCGCCTTGAGCTTGCTTGGAGTGTCATGGGAAGCGGGTGGGAGCCTCCGGGGTCGCGGTTAGTATTGGCAGGTACGCACGGGGGGTCGTTTTTGGCCAGTTCATGTCTCCGTGCCAACGTACACATCTCGCCAATTTGCAAGGAGACGCTGCCATGGAATGGCTCATCCCGGTTTTGATCGTTGTCGCACTCGTCGCCATCGTGGGTATCTACCTGTGGTCGACCTACAACTCCCTCGTCACGCTCAACGTGCGCGTCGACGAAGCGTGGAGCGACATCACGGTGATGCTCAAGCGTCGTGCCGACCTGCTGCCCAACCTGATCGAAACGGTCAAGGGCTACGCAGCGCACGAGAAAAGCGTGTTTGAGAACGTGACCAAGGCTCGGGCCGAGACGCTGTCTGCACAAGGTCCGGCCGACGCATCCGCTGCTGAGAATCACATGCAGACCGCCCTGAAGAGCATCTTCGCCGTCGCCGAGGCGTACCCGCAGCTTCAAGCCAGCCAGAACTACCTGCAGTTGCAGGGTGCAATCGTCGACACCGAGGACAAAATCCAGGCCGCACGCCGTTTCTACAACGGTGGCGTGCGCGAAATGAACACCAAGATTAAGGTGTTCCCGAACCACCTCTTCGCCGTGAACCTCGGTTTCACCGAACGCGAATTCTTCGAGGTGGCCGATTCCGCAGCGATTGCGGAGCCGCCCCGCGTGCAGTTCTAACGGAGCACTAGATGTACAGCGCGATCGCCAAGAACAAACGCAACACCGTCTTCATCATCATCTTTTTTCTCGCCCTGATCACCGGCCTCGGCTGGCTTGCGGGCGTGGCCTACGGCATGAATGGGTATACCGCCCTTATTCTCACGCTTGTCATTGCGTCGGCCTATGCGCTGATTCAGTACTACGCGGCGGGACGCCAGGCCATCTCGATGAGCGGCGGAATCAGAGTCAACAGCCAATCCGACCACCCGAGGCTGTGGCGCACGGTCGAAAATCTTTCCATCACGACGGGCACACCCATGCCTGAGGTCTACATCATCAACGACCCGGCCCCGAACGCGTTCGCGACCGGTCGCGACCCCAAGCACGCGATCGTCGCGGCAACGACAGGCCTGCTCGACATCATGGATGACGCCGAACTCGAGGGCGTCATGGCCCACGAGATGGGCCATGTGCGTAACTACGACATTCGGCTCTCGATGATCGTCTTCGGACTCGTCGTGGCCATCGGCTTCGTGTCAGACATCTTCTTGCGCATGGCGTTCTTCGGGCGCAACAACAACAGCAACGGCAACCCCGTTGTCATGGTGTTCGGCCTCGTCGCCATGATCGTGGCTCCGCTGATTGCGACGGTCGTTCAGCTCGCCGTGAGCCGCCAACGCGAATACTTAGCGGATGCCACGAGCGCGCTGACCACGCGCCACCCCGATGCACTCGCCTCAGCCTTGGCTAAGCTCGGCGAATACGGTCGCCCGATGAAGAAGCAGAACACCTCGATGGCGCACCTGTGGATCGCTGACCCGCTCAAAAAGGGCGCAATGGCGAAGCTCTTCGCTACGCACCCGCCGCTTGAGGACCGCATCGCGCGCCTCACCGCCATGGGCAGCAAGTTCTGACCTAACCGTCCCCCAAACCGGTGCGCGTCGGTCGATGGCGGTTTCGACGAGCTCGACCAGCGACTTGATGGCGACGCGCCTACTGAAGTTCGGCGGCCAGGCCGTCGGCGAGGTTGCCGCGGGGTGCCACCACGATCTCACCGAGCCCCTGCCACAGCGCGGCCTCCCGCAGCACCTGCGCGAGCCGGCCCGCGGAATCCGCTGGCGCTGCAGGCTCGGCCCAGACCGCCTGCACGCGCAACACCCCGGCCTGCCGGTCGTTTTTGAGGTCAACCCGACCCACGACCGTATCACCGAGCAGAATCGGCAGCGAGTAGTACCCGAAGATCCGCTTTGGTTCGGGGGTGTAGATCTCGATGCGATAGTGAAAGTCGTACAACCGCAGCGCCCGGGCGCGCTCCCAGACCACCGGGTCGAACGGTGACAGGATCGCCTGGGCGTCCATGGTGCGAGGGAGTCTGGCGTCCCGATGCAGCCAGGCCGCCCCGACCGTGCCGCGCGGCCCCCAGCCCGGCACCTCCACCGGAATAAGCTCGCCAGCGTCGGCCAGCTCCCGAATGGCCACCAGGGCGGGTGCTGACTTCAGCCGAAAGTAGTCGGCGAAGTCCTTCACGGTGCCGATGCCGTGGGCACGGGCCGAGCGGCGCACCAGCTCGCGGTGGGCATCCGCTTCTGAAATATCCTGGCCGAGCAGCTCCGGCGAGAAGACCTGCTGGGGCAGGGCATAGACCCGTTCGAAGCGGATGCGCCCAGCGCTCACCACGTCGCCCCAGCGGAACAGCACTTCGAGCCCGGTCTTCACGTCGGACCAGCCCCACCACGGGCCGCTGCGCTTGTTGGCGTCGTGCTCGATCTCGCTCGCACGCATCGGGCCGTTGGCGGCGAGTTCGGCCAGCAGCCAGGCCAGCATCTTCTGGTTGGCGCTCGACCAGTTGCCCACGGTGCGCGCCGACCGGTCCCGATTTTGGTGCATGCGCCAGCGAAACAGCGGCCAGACGTCGGTCGGCAGAAAGGATGCTTCGTGCGCCCAGTACTCGGTGAAACGGGCCTCGCGTCCGGTCGTGAGGCGGTCAAGCTGGGACTTGTCGTACGGGCCGAGGCGGCTGAAGGCCGGCATATAATGGCTGCGTTCAAAGACGTTCACGGAGTCGATCTGCAGCAGCTCGAGCCGGTTCACCAGGGCGGTCAGCTGGCGGATACCGACGGGAGTCGTCGGGCGGGCGCCGAACCCCTGCGCGGCCAACGCGATTCGCCGCGCCAGTGCGGGGGAAATCGTCGCGGGGGAGACTGTGTGAACCATCTTTTCGACTCTATCCGGCGAAGCGGTATACCGGCCATTCGGGCGGCGCAATCATCTGTTACGCCGCACGTGAGGATCGCGTCGTGAGGCCACGCAGCAGTCCTAGACTGGGCAAGTGAGTGAATCTACGGGCAATCCGGGCGCGCGCGCCCTGCTACGTCTGCGCCGCCGGCAGGGTCTTCAGCGAGCCCGTGCTGAGCGTGCACGGGCGAGCGCCGATCAGGCCGGTTCCGAACTCCTCCTCACCCCGGTTGAGGTGGTGACCCCGGCCCCCGTGCCCAACGGGGTTGACGAGAATCTGCCAGCCGGCATCCGCTTGGCTGGAGCGTGGTCCTGGCGCCTGATCATGATCGCCGCGGCTATCGCCATTCTGATTTTTCTCATCATTCAGCTACGCCTCATCATCATTCCGCTGCTGGTCGCGGTGCTGGTGTCCGCGCTGCTGGTTCCCCTCGTGGCCTTTCTGGTACGGCATCGGTGGCCCAAGGGGCTTGCCGTAGCCGTTGCGATGTTGGGCACGCTTGTGCTCGTCGCCGGCCTGGTCACTTTGGCTTCCACCCAGATCGCTGAGGGCACGGTCGGCTTGAGCGATCGCCTCACGGCAAGTTTCGACAGCCTCAAGTCAGTGCTCGCGGCCTCACCGCTGCAATTGTCCGAACAGGAGATCAGCAGCTATCTGGATCAAGGGTGGAAAGCGATTCAAAACGACAGCGCCGTATTCATCAGCGGCGCCCTCTCGGTCGGTACCACCCTCGGGCATCTGCTCACCGGCCTGCTCCTGGCGCTGTTCAGCCTGCTGTTCATTCTTATCGACGGCAAGGCCATCTGGGCCTGGATCGTGCGATTCTTTCCCCTGCGCGCCCGCGCCGCCGTCGACGGCGCCGGCATCGCCGGCTGGACAACCCTCGGAAACTTCGCCAAGGTGCAAATTCTGGTGGCCTCCATCGACGCCGTCGGTATTGGTGTCGGTGCCGCTCTGCTCGGGGTTCCGATGGCCATCCCGATTGGTATTCTGGTGTTCCTTGGCTCCTTTATTCCCATCGTCGGTGCCGTGGCGACCGGCTCTGTCGCCATTATCATCGCCCTGATCTTCAACAACTGGGCTGTCGCCCTCGGCATGCTCGGAGTGGTTCTGCTCGTGCAGCAGGTTGAAGGCCACGTTCTGCAGCCGCTCATCATGGGAACGGCCGTGAAGGTGCATCCGCTTGCTGTCGTACTCGTGGTTGCCGCCGGTGCGTTGCTCGCCGGCATTCCGGGCGCCCTGTTCGCCGTACCGATAGCCGCCGTTTTGAACGCGATGACCAGTTACATTGCCGGTGGTACCTGGCGGTCGAGTCCGCCGACGGCGGTGCCTCCGACCGGATCGGTGCTGTGGCAGACAGTGCCGCAGAGCAGACCCGGCTACCGTTCGAGCGGTGCACCGGAACGCACCGCGCGGGTGCGTCCGCGGAGCATCCGCACGGCTCGTGATGGCTCAGCCCGCAGGACCCCCTCAGATTTGAGCGCACCTCGCGCGCCGCAGGACAGTTCGGAGAACTAAGACATGCCAGAGACCACCCTCGTCGCACCCACCCTCGCTGAGTTCGAGGCGGCGCGCGCGGTTGTCGCCCAAGTCGCCGATGTGACACCGATGGAGAGCTCGCGGTACCTCGCCGACGTGCTGGGAGCGCCGGTGTACCTCAAGTGTGAGAACCTGCAACGAACCGGCTCCTACAAGATTCGCGGCGCCTACAATCGGCTGTCCAAACTGACCGACGAAGAGAAAGCCCGCGGCGTCG
This sequence comes from Cryobacterium sp. TMT1-2-2, assembly GCF_004403505.1. Taxonomy (NCBI): domain Bacteria; kingdom Bacillati; phylum Actinomycetota; class Actinomycetes; order Micrococcales; family Microbacteriaceae; genus Cryobacterium; species Cryobacterium sp. TMT1-2-2. The sequence goes on from NZ_SOGS01000026.1 coordinate 196,575, forward strand.
TCGCGGCCTCGGCCGGCAACCACGCCCAGGGCGTGGCCTTCGCTGCCCGTGAGCTGGGCATCAAAGCCACCATCTTCATGCCAGTCGGCGTCGCGCTGCCCAAGCTGTCGGCCACCCGGGACTACGGCGCCGAGGTCATCCTGCGCGGCACGACCGTGACCGAACCGCTGCTCGCCGCAGCCGAATATGCCCGCGAGACCGGGGCGATCCTCATCCCGCCGTTCGACCACGTGGACGTTGTCACCGGGCAGGGCACACTCGGCCTCGAAATCCTCGACCAGGTTCCCGACCTCGAGACGGTCATCGTTCCCATCGGCGGCGGCGGCCTGATCTCCGGGGTGGCCAGTGCGCTCAAGCAGCGCGCCGCACGCGATGGGCGCCGCATCCGCATCATCGGGGTGCAGGCGGAGAACGCCGCCGCCTACCCGCCCTCACTCGAGGCCGGTGAAGCCACGATGATCAGCATGCTGCCGACCATCGCCGACGGCATCGCCGTCGCCAAACCGGGACTGCTCAACTTCGAGATCGTGCGCGACGCCGTCGACGAGATCGTCACCGTCAGCGAGGACGACACCGCCCGGGCGCTACTCGTGCTGCTCGAGCGCGCCAAGCTCGTCGTGGAACCGGCCGGAGCCGTGGCGGTCGCCGCCATCCTGGCCGGCAAGGTCACGCCCGCGGGGCCGACCGTCGCTATCCTCTCCGGCGGCAACATCGACCCGCTGCTGATGCAGCGGGTGATCAGCCACGGCCTCGCCGCGTCTGGCCGCTACCTCACGCTGCGCATCATGCTGCCGGACCGCCCCGGCCAGCTCGCGCGAATCTCCGAGCTGCTGGCCGAGGCCACCGCGAACGTCATCGAGGTACTGCACACCCGGCACGGCGTCGGCCTGCAGCTCAGCGAGGTCGAGCTCGACGTCAGCGTCGAAACACGGGGGCCAGAGCACCGCCAGCACGTCGTCGACACCCTGCGCGCGGCCGGCTACGACCCGCAGATCGACTAGCCGCGCTTCCGGGCTCCCGTTACGGGCCCGGCCCCCGCGTATAACTCCTGCATTTTGTGACCGTTCCCCAACGGATGCCCGGAATTCCGGGCATCTTTTCTGCCCCGTCAGCAAATTGCAGGAGTTGTGGTGCTAAACCGACGGGTCGGGTCGGGTCGGTCAGGCTCCGGTGAAGGTCTCCACGTTGGTGACGTGCACGGTGATTTCCTTGCCGTTCGGCGTGGTGTAGCTCGTCTTCGCGCCCACCTTCAGGCCGATGATGGCTGCGCCGAGCGGGCTCTGCTCGCTGAATACGTCGAGGTCGCTGTTGGCGCCGATCTCGCGGCTGCCGATCAGAAAACGGCTCTCGTCGCCGGCGATCGTGGCAGTGATAACGGTGCCGGGAACGACGATGCCGTTGCTTTCGGGGGCGTGGCCGACTTCAGCGGTGCGCAGCAGCACGGTGAGGGTGCGAATGCGCGCCTCCATCTTGCCCTGCTCTTCTTTGGCCGCGTGGTAGCCGGCGTTCTCCTTGAGATCGCCCTCTTCGCGAGCAGATTCGATCTTCTTCGCGATGTCACCCCGGCCGAAGTTGCTCAGTGTCGCCAGTTCCGCTGCGAGGCGGTCGTGGGCTTCCTGAGTTAGCCAGGTGACCGTTGTGTCGGTTGTCACGAGTGATCTCCTTTATTACGGTCGAATGTGACGCCCGAGCGCAGAAAAGCCCGAAGGTCGCGGATACAGTCGACGCCCCGACGATTGCCGAGGCGAATACGTCAGTTTAGGTCAGCCAGCACTCGTAAATCAAACCAGTGTTGCTCAGGTCGGTGGTACGTAAAATCTCGGTGAATGACCGGTTGTACAGCGTCGACGGCGGCAGATCGATGATCTTCCAGCCAACCACAGAATAGCTTTCGTTGAGGGCCTGCACCGCGCAACTCGCCGTGCGGTTCACTGGGAGCGACACTTCGAACGTCACGCTGACGGTGTGCTCATCGATGATGGTGTGCCCAATATCGCGTGCCTCGATTTGAGTGGATGCTCCATCCAGACCGGTCCACAACACCCACGCTCCGAGTACCAGCACAAAAATACCGCCCAGAGCCCAGAGGATCCGTCGGTCGCGACGCTTGCGATCGGGTGTACGCCCGTAGCGCGATTGGATCACGGCACTCTCGATCGGCGTGGGGGCCGACGTGCCTTCGGATTCGTCCAGGCGGTAGGGCTCGCGGCTCGGCTGAACTCCGGCAGGCGTGCTGTTTTGGGGCACTGGCGATTTCACACTTTCACGGGAGCGATTAGGCTGGTAACTAGGTTATCTGGCCTAAGGTTATCCGGCATTCCTGAGGAGTATGGTGACGCTGCGACTGATGGCTGTGCATGCCCATCCCGACGACGAGTCGAGCAAGGGCGCTGCAACGTATGCCTACTACCGCAGCCTTGGCGCCGAGGTGATGATCGTGAGTTGCACGGGCGGCGAGCGGGGCAGCATCCTGAACCCGGCCCTGAACGGCCATGCCATGGCTGAGCGCGATATCTCAGGCCTCCGCCGCCTCGAGATGCTGGGCGCGCAGCGTGCCCTCGGGGTCCAGCACCGCTGGCTCGGCTTCGAGGATTCCGGCATGAACGAGGACAAGTCGGTGCCGCCGAACTCGTTCGCTGATATTCCGCTGGAGTATTCGGCCGAACCCCTGGTCACGCTGGTGCGGGAGTTTCGTCCCCAGGTTCTGATCACCTACGACGAAAACGGCGGCTACCCGCACCCCGATCACATCCGTTGCCACGAGGTCTCCCTCGAAGCTTTTCGCGCGGCCGCTGCCCCCGACCGGTACCCGCAGTCGGGCGAGCCGTGGCAGATCGACAAGCTCTATTACGACCGCATTTTCAACCTCGAGCGCATCGATGCGATGTACCTGGCGCTCAGCGTCGCCGAGCCCGATTCTCCGCTGCTGGAACCGCTCGGGGCGGCTCGGGAACGCATGGAGAATTACCCGCAGCTGGCCACCACTCACGTGCCGGCAGGAGACTTCCTCGAAGCGCGCGACGAGGCCCTGCGCTCGCACGCGAGCCAGGTCGCCCCCGACAGCAGCTTCTTTTTCTGGCCGAACGATTTGGTACGCGAGGCCTGGCCGTACGAAGACTTCCAACTCGTCGAATCGAAAGTAGACACCGCAATGCCTGAATCTGATCTCTTCGCCGGAATCCCGGACAACGAATGATCTCCCTGTTGAACGTCGTACTCGCCGTCACACCGACCCCCGACCCCGATTTCGACCCGAACACTGTCACCCCCGGTGTCGTCGGGTTCATCGTCGTCTTCCTGATCGGAGCGGCGACCCTGCTGCTCGGTTTCGACCTGGTGCGTCGCATCCGCCGCACCACCTACCGCGCGGAAATCACCGCCCGGCTCGAAGCCGAAATCGCCGAGCGTGACGCCGACCAGAGCACACCGAAGACCCCGGGCGACAAGCCCGAATAACCAGCGTTACGGGTAGAGCGGATGCGTGGCGATCAACAGAATCGCCGCGAAATGACACAGGAACGCCACGACCGTCAGGGTGTGGAAGATCTCGTGAAATCCGAACACACCCGGAACCGGGTTGGGCTTCTTCAGCCCGTAAACGACCGCTCCGACGGTGTAGCAGAGCCCGCCGATCAGAATGAGCGTCATCATGGTGGCGTTGGCCTGAAAAAAGTCCACGATAAACAACAGCGCGCCGTAACCGAGCACCAGGTAGAGCGGCACGTAGAGCCAGCGCGGCGCGTGGATCCAGAACACCCGAAAGATGATGCCGAGCCCGGCGCCGCCCCAGACCAGCCAGAGCAGCAGCGTGGCCTTCTCCGGCGGCAGCGCGAGCACGGTGATCGGCGTGTACGACCCGGCGATCAGCAAAAAAATGTTGGCGTGGTCGATGCGTTTGAGAATGATGCGGGTGCGCGGCTGCCAGTTGAAGCGATGGTAGAGCGCCGAATTGCCAAACAGCAGCATCGAGCTCAGCACGAACACGGCCGAGCTGATTTTGGCCGCCGACCCCTCAGCCAGCACCAGCAGCACGATTCCGGCCACGATCGTGACGGGAAAAGTTCCCGCGTGAATCCAGCCACGCCAGGTCGGTTTCACATCCTCCGGATGGGCGTCAGCCGCCTCGATCAGCGGCAGATTGGGGATATCGCGCTCGGTGGCCATGCTGCAAGGATACGACAGGGCGAGCCCCGCGTGCCCCGAAGGCCCGTCGGAGTGGACTAGCGTAACTGTGTGCAGAAACCCCAAGTTCCCTCAGCGCGCGGCCTCCTCTACAGGCTGTATCAGCGCCGCCTGAGACGCGGACTGACGCCGGAGCATCTGCCCCGTCACGTGGCCATGATCATCGACGGCAACCGCCGCTGGGCCAGACAACTGGGGTTTCAGACGGCCGCACACGGTCACCGTGCCGGTGCCGCGAAGATGCGCGAATTTCTGGAATGGTGCGACGACCTCGGAGTTTCGGTCGTCACCCTGTACCTGCTCTCCTCCGACAACCTCACCCAGCGGCCCGCTGACGAACTCGCCGATCTAATCGAGATCATCGCCGATCTGGCCGAAGAGCTCTCGCACTATCGCGATTGGCGGGTGCAGCAGGTGGGGTCCAAAGCCGGCCTGCCCCTTCCGCTGGTCGCAGCCCTTGACGCAGCGGATGCCCGCACCAGCGACCGTAGGGGCCTGCACGTGAATCTCGCGGTCGGCTACGGCGGGCGCACCGAGATCACAGACGCGATGCGCAGCATCGTCGCCACCCACCACGCGCACGGTGGCACGCTGGAGGACCTCGCTGAGACGCTCACGCCCGAACTGATCGGCCAGCACCTGTATACCGGCGGTCAGCCCGACCCCGACCTCGTGATTCGCACCTCGGGTGAGCAGCGGCTGAGCGACTTCATGCTGTGGCAGAGCGCGCACAGCGAGTTCTACTTCGTCGAGGCGCTCGGCCCCGACCTGCGTCAGATCGATTTTCTTCGGGCATTGCGCGACTTTTCCCGCCGGCAGCGCCGGTTCGGCGGCTAGACCCGTTGGCGGGGTGAGACCAACGGGGGAGTATTCGTTTTCCAATTGATTGGACCCAAGCATGAATTCGCTCCTGAGCTTCACCGATGGCTTTCGTGATGAACCCGGCTATCTGAACTATGGCCGGGTCGGCCCGCTCTCCGACGCCGTCGTCGCCGAAACCCTCGGCCAGACCGAGGTGCTCTCGCGTGCCCGCTACGGCAGCCTCGACCACCTCGCCGAGCAGGATCTGCGTGCGCGCACCGCGGTATCCGCTCTCACCGGTTTCACGCCTGAACAGGTCGTGCTGCAGCCCAACACCAGCTCGGGTCTGATGCAGGCCATGTTCGGTCTGACCGGTTCGGTGCTGTTATCTGCGGGGGACTTTCCCAGCGTGCCGTTTGCCGCAGTTCGGGCCGCTGAGTCCCTGCACGTGGTCACTCCGCTCTGGTTGCAGACCGAGCACGGCCGCGTCACTCCGGGGCAGATCCGCGACCAGCTCACCCCGGCCGTCGCCGCCGTCGCTGTGTGCCTCGTCGATTCCCGAACCGGCTATCGGGCTGACCTCGAGGGCATCCGTCAAGTCATCGGCGATCGCCTGCTCATCGTCGACGCTATCCAGGGCTTCGGCATCGTCGATGCCGCCTACGAGGCAGCGGATGTTGTCGCTTCCGGTGGACAGAAATGGACGCGGGCCGGCTGGGGCACCGGCTTTCTGGCCCTCAGCGAACGGGCGCTGGAACGCCTCGTGCCGGTGTATTCGGGCTACGTCGGCACCGATACCGACGAGCCGTGGGACGAGGTGACCCCGCCGAGCCGCGCAGCCAGAGCCTTCCGGGTGACCAACGGCGACTCCATCGCGCAGGCCCGGTTCGCAGCGGCCCTCGAGCAGATCTCCGACGTCGGTGTCGACGTCATCCAGACCGCCATGAATGACAACGTCTCGCAGATCATCCAACTCGTCGACGAATTCGTCATCGAGATCGTCTCGCCCCGCGATGTTCGCGAACGGGCGGGCATCGTCGTACTCGAGCCGCCGGCTGAGCTGCTGACCACCCTCGTGGCCAGCCTGCACAACCACGGCATCACCGCGACCACCCGCGGCGCCACCGTGCGGCTCAGCGTGCACGCGGCCCTCGACCCTGACACGGTAACCATGCTGAGGGGTGCACTCACCGCCTACACGCTCGCCGCTACCTACTAGCAACACCGCGGCCCAGACTCTGCGTCTGCCCCAACGTCAGGTGAACGTCAGATTTCGGTGGGCGTGTCGGGTTCCATTTTGCGCCGGTAAGTCGTAGCGTCACTTTTATCAGGTACGGCACCTGATCGAGACGGCCATATAAGTACGGCTCGAGAATTGCTTGATGGCCAGCTCGCCAAAGTGATCCGCGTCCTCGTGACGCAGGGTGGGAGTGGCTGTGACCGCTAATCGAACCGACCTTAATGCGACTGACCGGGTGGAGACATCCGCTTCGCAAACCGAGCGCACCTTTGTGTTGGACACCTCGGTGCTTCTGTCAGATCCGAAAGCGATTTTCCGCTTTGCCGAGCACGCCGTTGTCTTGCCCGTGGTGGTGATCAGCGAGCTGGAGTCCAAGCGCAACGACCCGGAGATCGGGTATTTCGCTCGGCAGGCGCTGCGTAACCTCGACGAGCTGAGGCTCAAGCACGAACGCCTCGACTTTCCGATTCCGGTTGGCGAGGGCGGCAGCCTGCGCGTGGAACTAAACCACTCGAACATGTCGGTGCTGCCGTCGGGCCTGCAATTGAACGACAACGATTCGCGCATTCTCGCCGTGGCCCTGAACCTGGCCAACGAAGGAATGACGGTGACCGTCGTCTCGAAGGACCTGCCGCTGCGGGTGAAGGCCGCATCCCTCGGCCTCGCTGCCGATGAATATCGGCACGAACTCGCGGTCGATTCCGGCTGGACCGGTATGGACGAGATCACCCTCAGCGCCGAGCAGATGAGCGTGCTCTACGACAAAGAGACGCTCGACTCGCGAACGGTGCAGGACATGCCGATCAACACCGGGCTGGTCATCCACTCCGATCGCGGGTCGGCCCTCGGCCGGGTGACCAGTCGCGGCACGCTCAAGCTCGTGCGCGGCGACCGTGACGTCTTCGGGCTGCACGGACGGTCGGCCGAGCAACGACTGGCCATCGACCTGCTGCTCGACCCGGAGATCGGCATTCTGTCGCTTGGCGGACGAGCCGGTACCGGTAAGTCGGCGCTCGCTCTCTGCGCGGGCTTGGAGGCCGTGCTCGAGCGCCAGCAGTACCGCAAGATCATGGTGTTCCGGCCGCTGTACGCGGTCGGCGGGCAGGACCTCGGCTTTCTGCCCGGTGACCAGGGCGAGAAGATGGGGCCGTGGGCGCAGGCGGTGTTCGACACGCTCGGCGCGATCGTCTCGGAGAACGTGGTCGAGGAGGTGATGGAGCGCGGCATCCTCGAGGTGCTGCCGCTCACTCACATTCGCGGTCGGTCCCTGCACGACGCCTTCGTGATCGTGGACGAGGCACAGTCGCTTGAACGCAACGTGCTGCTGACCGTGCTGAGCCGCATCGGTCAGAACTCGCGCGTGGTGCTCACCCACGACGTCGCCCAGCGCGACAATCTGCGGGTCGGCCGCTTCGATGGTGTGGCCAGCGTGATTGAAACGTTGAAGGGGCATCCGCTGTTTGCGCACATGACCCTGACCCGTTCGGAGCGCAGCGCGATCGCCGCCCTCGTGACCGAGATGCTGGAGGGCAACGAGGTCATGTAGCTGGTACGGCAAAGCGCCCGGTCCCTCGCGGGGCCGGGCGCTTTGTCGTGCTGTTACTTCTGCTGCGGGGGACGCGTCATGCTGAGCACGTCGAGGGCAGTGTCGAGCTCGGCGAGCGTCAGGTCACCTCGTTCGATGTGGCCCAGGGCGATGACGGCCTCACGCACGGTGAGTCCCTCAGCGACGGCCTTCTTGGCCACCTTGGCGGCGGCTTCGTAGCCGATGACCCGGTTGAGCGGGGTGACGATCGACGGCGACTTCTCGGCCAGCGCACGAGCGTGCTCGAGGTTGGCGACGAGGCCGTCGACGGTCTTGTCGGCCAGAACGCGGGTGGCGTTGGTCAGCAGGCGGATCGATTCGAGCAGGGCGGTTCCCATGACCGGGATACCGACGTTGAGCTCGAATGAGCCTGAAGCGCCGGACCAGGCGATGGTGGCATCGTTGCCGATAACGCGCGAGCAGACCATGAGCACGGCCTCCGGAATGACCGGGTTGACCTTGCCGGGCATGATCGACGAGCCGGGCTGCAGGTCGGGGATGTTGATCTCGCCGAAACCGGTGTTCGGGCCTGAGCCCATCCAGCGCAGGTCGTTGTTGATCTTGGTCAGTGAGACGGCGATGGTGCGCAGGGCTCCGGAAGCGTCGACGAGGCCGTCGCGGTTGGCCTGGGCCTCGAAGTGGTCACGCGCTTCGGTGATCGGCAGCTCGGTCTCCTGAACGAGCAGCTCGATGACCAGCTGCGGAAAACCGTAGGGCGTGTTGATGCCGGTACCGACCGCGGTTCCGCCGAGCGGAACCTCGGCGACGCGGGGGAGCGCTGTGCGAATGCGCTCGATGCCGAGGCGCATCTGGCGGGCGTAGCCGCCGAATTCCTGGCCGAGGGTGACCGGAGTGGCGTCCATCAGGTGGGTGCGTCCCGCCTTGACGGCCTCTTTCCACAGTTCAGCCTTGGACTCGAACGCGACCGCGAGGTGGTCGAGCGAGGGGATGAGCTCGTCGATCAGGGCGCTCGTGACGGCGATGTGCACCGAGGTGGGGAACACGTCGTTGGAGGACTGGCTCGCGTTGACGTGGTCGTTCGGGTGCACCGGGCGGCCGAGGGCGCGGGTCGCGAGGGTCGCGATGACCTCGTTCATGTTCATGTTCGAGCTGGTGCCGCTGCCGGTCTGGTAGACGTCGATCGGAAACTCGTTGTCGTACTGGCCGGTGATGACCTCGTCGGCGGCCGCGGCGATCGCGTCAGCGATGTCCTGCTCCAGCACGCCGAGCTGGGCGTTGGCGAGAGCTGCGGACTTCTTGATGCGAGCGAGAGCTGCGATCTGCGCGGACTCGAGCGTGGAACCCGAGATCGGGAAGTTCTCCACGGCTCGCTGCGTCTGGGCACCGTAGAGTGCGTGAGTTGGAACCCGGACCTCACCCATCGTGTCGTGTTCGATCCGGTAGCCGGCGTTTGCGGAGGTGTCCACCACTATGTGCATTCCCTTTCGGTGCTGTATGAGAGTCGTGCTGTGCGCAACGGGTGCGCGATTGTGAAGCGGCGGGTCTAAATGACGCCCACCACGATGTTGGGGTCGGCGTGCCCTTCGCGAAGAACGTAATTCGCACCGACGATAGCCAATGTACCTTCTGCGATGGCCGCGCTGATCAACTCGGACTGCTCGAGCATCTCGGTGACCGTGTCTTTGAGATGTTCCCGGCCCACGTGGCCGGCATCGACCAGCTGAGGGTCCAGAAAAGCGGATGCCGTCACCCCGCTCACGCGACGCACCGCCGGAACGATCTTTTCGATAACGTGATTGATGTGAACGGGCAGGGGCGGGGCATCCGTGCCTTGCGAATCGATGGCGGCGCGCACCGCACCGCACTCGTCATGCCCGAGCACGAGAATGAGTGGAACGTGCAGCACCGCGACGGCGTATTCGAGCGAGCCGAGCACGGATTCGGAGATGATCTGGCCGGCGTTGCGCACGACGAACAGGTCGCCGAGACCTTGGTCGAAGATGATCTCGGCGGCGAGTCGGGAGTCGCTGCAGCCGAACAGGGCGGCGTGCGGGGTCTGCTGGCCGACGAGCTCTGCCCGTCGGTCGACATCTTCGCGGTGCCGGGGGGTACCGGCGACGAAGCGCACGTTGCCCTCGCGCAGTTCGTTCCAGGCCTCAGCCGGCGACGGGGGAGTCGTCCAGGCGCGGTTCATTCGGCGGCGTTCTCTGCCACGTTGGGCGCCAGCGCGGTAGCGAGGGTCTCGAAGTCGCCGGTGGGTGCCGTGCCGATGAGCACGTAGGTGCTCGTGCCGGCGGTGGTGACGAGGGCATAGTCGAAGTTGCCGCGATCGGCGGCAGCCGCGCTGTTGCGGTAAACGTCCCAGGTGACTCCGGCGATGCTGACCGTGTCGACGACGGGGGAGTCCGGCAGTTTCTGGGCGAGCCAGGTGGGGTTGGCGTCGAAGGCCTGGTTGAAGCCGATGTACTGGTTGTCGGGTGTGAGCAGCCCGATGTACCAGGAGGGTACCTGGCCGTTAGTGCCGGCCCGCCACTCGGCGTCGTTGGCGCTCCAGCCGCCCGGCAATACGGGGCTCGCGAGGGCGTGGTCCACGACGGGCTGCGTCTGGGCAGCGATGCTCGCGTAGTCGATGTCGCGAGTGATCGGGTTGTCATTGCGCGGCACCAGCAGCACGAGCACGAGCACAGCGCCCACGGTGACGAGCAGGGAGAGCACCAGATTGTTCACCGTCTTGTGCGAGCGGTACTTGCGCGAATTCTCGGCGAGCCGGTCGGCGGTCTCCTGCGGAGTCTCCGGCCGGCCGAGTTCGGCGACAACGCGCGGCGGTTTAGGGGCGCGGCTCATCTGGCGGTCGCGGTGTCTTCGCTGGCGGGCGCCGTCGCTGCCAGACGGGCGGCATCCAGTCTGGCTTTGGCGCCGATCAGCCATTCTTCGCAGCGGCGGGCGAGGGCTTCGCCGCGTTCCCACAGTGCGAGCGACTGCTCGAGGGTGCTCGAGCCCTGTTCGAGCTCGTTCACCACGCGGATGAGCTCATCGCGGGCCTGTTCGTAGCTGAGTTCACTGGTGTCTGCGGCGGGCGAGGTCATGGCATCCATTCTATTTATTTCGACGCGGCGGCGTTGGTGGTGGCGGGAACGGTGCCGCTGGCCAGGGTGAGCAGAAGTTCGGTGCCTTCCGGGGCGTCGTCGGCGCTGCGCAGCACGTGGCCGCTCGGCAGCTGGGCGATCGCGTAGCCGCGGTCGAGGGTGCCCTGGGGCGACAGGGCGCGCAGCTGGGAACGCAGTTCCACCACCGTGGCCCCGGCGCGTTCGAGAACGCGCCCGGTGAGTTCGGCGCCGCGCGCCACGTAGCGGGTGAGGTCTTCGCTGCGGGAGTCGATGATCCAGCGCGGGTCGACCAGCGCCGGACGGCTGCGCAGCTGTGAAATGCGGTCGATTTCCGACGAGAGGATGCCGGTGAGCCGGCTGCTCAGGCGTGCCCTGGCCTGCTGCACCCGGTTCAGTTCGTCGCTGACGTCGGGAACGACGCGTTTGGCGGCATCCGTGGGGGTAGAGGCTCGCAGGTCGGCGACGTCGTCGAGCAGCGGACGGTCGGCCTCGTGTCCGATCGCGCTCACCACTGGCGTCATGCAGGCAGCGGCGGCACGCACGAGGCTCTCGTCGCTGAAGGTGAGCAGGTTCTGAAAGTCGCCGCCGCCACGGGCGACGATGATGACGTCGACCTCTGGGTCGGCGTCGAGCCGCTGGATCGCGCTGGTCACCTCGCCGACGGCACGGTCACCCTGCACCGCGGCGTGCGCGACCCGAAAATTCACGGCCGGCCAGCGCAGCTGCGCGTTGCGGATGACGTCTTTCTCGGCGTCGGAATCTTTGCCGGTCACCAGGCCGATGCAGTGCGGCAGAAACGGCAGGCGCTTCTTGCGAGAGGCATCGAACAGGCCCTCGCTCGCGAGCTGTTTGCGCAGGCGTTCCAGTCGCTCGAGCAGGTCGCCGAGCCCAACGTGCCGCATCTCGAAGGCCTGCATGGTCAGCGTGCCGCCCTTGACCCAGAAGTTGGGCTTGACCAGGGCAACAACGCGGTCACCGGCTTTGAAATCAGCGGTCAGTTTGGCGCGCACCGACGACCAGATCGTGAAACTCACGGTGGCGTCTTCAGAAAGGTCTTTGAGCTTGCCGTAGACGTTGCCGCCGCTGGCACCCCACTGGGTGATCTCGCCCTCGACCCAGACCATGCCGAGCCGCTCGATGTAACCGCGGATCTTGCCCGAGAGCAGGGCGACCGGCCACGGCGTTTCGACGGTGGCGGGGGCATCCGTCATGCGGTGATCCTGGCGGTGGTGCTGATCGTGGCACTGGCGTTGGGCACAGGCGGATCCTCCCAGAGTTCTTCGGTCGTGCGTGCGTAGACTGAGGCGGTGAACACCAGCGCGCACACTACTAGCAAGCCGACTTCTATTGGCCTGGGCATGCCGCGCCTTCCCAGCGCTCGCAACAGGCTTAAGGATACCCCGGTGGTCGGACATAAGCGGGTGCTGCTCGCTGCCCCGAGGGGTTACTGCGCCGGAGTCGACCGCGCGGTCATAGCCGTGGAGAAGGCGCTCGAGCACTACGGCGCCCCCGTGTACGTGCGCAAGCAGATCGTGCACAACATTCATGTGGTTTCCGAGCTGGAAAATCTGGGTGCCATCTTCGTCGACGAGGTCGACGAAGTGCCGCATGGTGCGCACATCGTGTTCAGCGCCCACGGGGTCTCGCCGGCCGTCGTCAACGCGGCCGCCGAGCGCGGACTGCAAGCCATCGACGCCACCTGCCCGCTCGTGACCAAGGTACACCGCGAAGCCGTGCGCTTTGCCCGCGACGACTTTCAGATTTTGCTGATCGGCCACGAAGGCCACGAAGAGGTCGAGGGCACCGCCGGTGAAGCCCCAGAGCACACCACGCTCGTCGGCAGCCCCGAGGAAGCCGACACCGTTGTCGTGCGCGATCCCGACAAGGTGGTCTGGCTGTCCCAGACCACGCTCAGCGTCGACGAGACCATGGAGACCGTGCGCCGACTGCGGGCGCGCTTTCCCAACCTGCAGGATCCGCCCAGCGACGACATCTGCTACGCCACCCAGAACCGCCAGGTCGCCATCAAGAAGGTCGCGCGCGACTCCGACCTCGTGATCGTGGTCGGCTCCGCCAACTCGTCGAACTCCGTGCGCCTGGTCGAAGTAGCTCTGGAATACGGCGCGAAAGCTGCCTACCGCGTTGACTTCGCGAGCGAGGTCAAGCAGGAGTGGCTCGACAACGCGGCCACCGTGGGCGTGACGAGCGGGGCATCCGTTCCCGAAGAACTGGTCGACGAATTGCTCGCCGCTCTTGCCGATGCCGGCTATGCCGACGTTGTGCCGGTCAAGACGGCCGAAGAAGACCTGATCTTCTCGCTGCCCAAGGAACTGCGCAAGGACCTTTCGGGCGAAACGGATGCCCGTGCCTTCGGCGGTCGCGCCGACGCCGCCGAGTAGACGGCCGAGCAACCGAAGGGCGGGAGCGCGATCGTTTCCGTCCCTCGGGGTTGCGCACTGCGTTACTGGCGGCTGAGAAACTCTATTAAGGTCGTGTCGATGGAGAGTGCAGCCACGGTGAACGCGAACAGCACGACGAGGGACACGGCTCCACCGACAATCGGCACGTAGAAAGCCCGTCGATGACGCAGCAGCAGCCGCACGGATATCGCTGCCGCGGCGAGCCAGACGAATATCAGCACGATTGCGCCGGACGTCGTAATCGCACCGATGGATGCAGCGGGATCGTACGTTCCCAGGCCCTCCTGCGTGTAGAACATTTGCATGGCCACCGGGAAACCGCCTAACGAGAATACGCCGTAGACATTTGCCAGGAGTCCGAAGGCGAGTAGGCCGATGGTCCACGGGCGGTCCCAGCCGGGAACGGTTCGCGGTCCGGCCACCGCCGCGGGAGCCTGCTGATTGTTGGGCGACGGTGTTCCCGCTCCCGCCCCGGCAGTGGGGGAGGGAGCGGGGTCAACCCGGTTTGTGTCCTGCGGCGGCTGCCAGGTCCAGCCTTCAGGGGCGAGTTCGCCGTACTGGGGGCGCGGGCGTGGGTCTTTCGCGGGTGGTGGAACGGAGTCCGGGTTGTCTGTCATTGCTCTAACTGTTTGAGTGCCCGGCGGAGCCGAGCTGGCGGGTGGAATCAACCACGCGAGCGGCCATGGCCGACTCGGCCACCTTGCCCCAGGCGCGCGGGTCGTAAACCTTCTTGTTGCCGACTTCGCCGTCGACCTTGATCACGCTGTCGTAGTTCTTGAGCATGTAGTCGGCGATCGAGCGGGTGAAGGCGTACTGGGTGTCGGTGTCGATGTTCATCTTGACGACGCCGTTGGCGACGGCTTCGGCGATTTCGGCATCGGTCGAGCCTGAGCCGCCATGGAATACCAGGTCGAGAGGCAGCGCTGCGAGTCCGAACTTGGCGGACAGGCCGGTCTGAATCTGCTTGAGGAGTTCCGGGCGCAGCTTCACGTTGCCGGGCTTGTACACGCCGTGCACGTTGCCGAAGGTGAGGGCGGCCATGTAGCGGCCCTGCTCGCCGAGGCCGAGGGCCTCGACCATCTTGATCGCATCGTCGAGCGTCGTGTACAGGTTCTCATTGACGTCGGCCTGCACGCCGTCCTCTTCGCCGCCGACGGCGCCGATCTCGACCTCGAGAATGGCGTTGATCGCGCGGGTGCGTTTGAGGATGTCAGTGGCGATATCCAGGTTCTTGTCCAGCGCGATGGCCGACCCGTCCCACATGTGCGACTGAAAAATGGGGTTGCCGCCATCGGCTACCGCAGACTCCGAGGCTTCGATGAGCGGAATGACGAAGTCACCGAGCGCGCCCTCGGGGCAGTGGTCGGTGTGAAGTGCCACGGTGATCGGGTAGTTGTCGGCGACCGAGTGCGCGAAACGGGCGAAGGCGAGCGCGCCGGAGGCCCGGTTCTTCACGGTGTGGCCGGCGAAGTAGTCGGCGCCGCCGGTGGTGACCTGGATGATGCCGTCGGATCCGGCTTCGGTGAGGCCCTGGAGGACGGCGTTGATGCTCTGCGACGAGGACACGTTGAACGCCGGGTAGGCGAACCCGCCTGTCTTCGCTTTGTCGAGCATGGCGGCGTACTGGTCGGGGGTTGCGATGGGCATTGCTTCTCCTCGAAAGTGTGCGGGGGTGTGACCCGAGTCTAGCCACGCCCGCCTCGGCGTGGTCCGTGCGCGATAAGGTGACTCGGGCGGACAATCCGCGCGACCCGCCGCGCATCCGTCGTATTCGAAGTCGAACTTACGTCCGGGAGGACCTTTTGAACAGCACCGAGACCGCCACTCTGTTTCAACACCCCGACCGTAACCTCGCGATGGAGCTCGTGCGCGCCACCGAGGCCGCCGCTATCCGTGCCGTGCCCTTCATTGGCCGCGGCGACAAGAACGCCGCCGACAAGGCCGCCGTCGACGCCATGCGCGCCTTCCTCGGCACCGTCAACTTCGACGGACTTATCGTCATCGGTGAGGGCGAAAAAGACGAAGCCCCCATGCTTTTCAACGGTGAGCACGTCGGCAACGGCCGCGGCCCCGCCTGCGACATCGCCGTGGACCCCATCGACGGAACGAGCCTCACCGCAGCAGGCCGCCAGAACGCCGTCTCCGTCATCGCCGTGTCGGACCGCGGCACCATGCTGGACGCCTCGTCGATCTTCTACATGGACAAGATCGTCACCGGTGCAGCCGGTCGCGGCGTCGTCAGCCTCGACCAGTCGATCGCCGACAACCTGCGTGAGCTTGCCAAGGCAGTGAAGAAACCAGTCGGAGAGCTGACGGTTGCCGTACTCGACCGCCCCCGCCACGCCGGCCTGATCGACGCGATTCGCAGCGCCGGCGCCGGAACCCGCCTCATGCTCGACGGCGACGTGGCTGGCGGTATCAACGCTGCGCGCTACGAGACCCGAATTGACATGTGCGTCGGCATCGGCGGAAGCCCGGAGGGCATCACCACAGCCTGCGCGCTCAAGGCGCTCGGCGGCTACATGCAGGGACGCCTGGCTCCGAAGGACGACGCTGAGCGTGCTCGCGGAGTCGCGGCCGGCCTCGACATCGACAAGCTGCTCGAAATCGACGACATGGTCAGCGGGGACAACACGTTCTTCGTGGCGACCGGTGTGACCGACGGCGGACTCGTCGACGGCGTGCGTCGCAAGGGCCCGATGATCCGTACCGAAAGCATCGTGCTGCGCTCGCGTTCGGGCACGGCCCGTCGCGTCATCGCCGAGCACCTTGCCGAGAAGTGGCTGTAGTCGCTTCGACCGGCTCGGAGCTCGCCTGCAAGACGGGCTCGTAACGCAAACTGCACGCCTCGGGTCTGTTTGTTCAGACTTGGGGCGTGCGGTTCTTCGTTCACACTCTCTGTCACCGACTTACACGTGTACCTCGGAATCCGATTCGTCGGCATCAGCGAGACGCCGGTCGATCACGCTGTGTCTGGCCTCATTCAATTCAGCGCCGTCCAGTTGAACGGGCAGGTCCAGCTCGTCGGAAACAGATGCCGGCGCCTCCAACTCGGGCGCGGTCAGCTTGCGCGGCGAATCGTGAATGATTGCCGGTTCAGTGAGCAGCCCAATCTTGGTCTGGTCGATCCCCGGAAACTGCCGAGCGGTTACGAGCACCCGGGATTCGAGTGAGTTGGCGAATTTGTTGTAGCTGTCCACCGTGCGCTCGAGCGCCTTGCGCAGCGACTCGGCATGGCCGCTGAGCGCACCGAGCCGCTGGTACAGGGCATTGCCGAGGTCGAAGAGTTTCTGCGCCTCATCGGTGACGGCCTGCTGCTGCCAGGTGAAGGCCACCGTTTTCAGCACCGCCCACAGGTTCACCGGTGAGGCCAAGGCAACTCGTTTGCTGAACGAGTAGTCGAGAATTGACGGGTCGGCCTCGAGCGCCGCGGACAGCAGGGATTCGCTCGGAATGAAGGCGATCACGAACTCCGGGCTGGCATCGAAGCCTTCCCAGTAGGTCTTCTTGGCGAGCGCGTCAATGTGCGCACGCACGGCCTTCACGTGCTTGTCGATCAGCAGCTTGCGGCGGGCGCCCTCTTCGCCTGTGGCCGTGTAGGGAATAGTGCTGGCTTCGATGTAGTGCTCCAGCGGAACCTTGGCATCGATCGCGATCGACTTATTGCCGGGCAGCCGTACGACCATGTCGGGACGGCCAAGGCCGGCATCCGTCGTGATATTGGTCTGCGTGTTGAAGTCGACGTACTGGGCCAGACCGGCAGCTTCGACGACGCGCCGCAGCTGGGTCTCGCCCCAGACACCACGGGTGCTGTTGGAACGCAGGGCACTCGCGAGTGACTCGGTGGTCACCCGTAATTGCTGATCCGAAATTTGCGCCTGCTTGAGCTGCTGCGAGAGCGAACCGTACTGTTCACTGCGCTGCGTCTCGAGCTCGGTGACTTTCTCCTGCATGGTGCGCAGCGTCTCACGAACGGGGCTGAGGGCCTCGAGTACGAGGTGCTCGCGCTTCTCCCGCTCGGACTGCAACTGCTGATCTGACCGCTGGCGCTCGACGGCCTCACGTGACGTGGCCCGGTCGTGGTCGATCTGCGCCGAGAGACCGTCGACGGTGGCGAGAGCGGCCGACAGCTCACTCTGCAGGGCAGCGCGAACCGTGGCCTCGCTCGCTCGTACCTCGGCGAGGGCTACCTGATGACGGGCTTCGAGCACGGCCGGGTCGTCACCCCCGGTAGCGGTGGGGCGCGCGCGGTTGCGTTGCAGCACCACCACGGTCAACAGGGCGCCCAGCGCGGCACCGACGACGAGACCGATGATCAAACTCAGCAGTGGATCCATGCTTTAAGTCTGCCAGCGACCACTGACATCGCTGGAATGACACTCGGACCGGTCCACATGCCCGAGCCAATCCAGCCGGCTGAGCGCCGCTAGTTGAGCGCCATCGGCCCGTGCGTCGACGCGTGCTCCTTGGTGGCCGCTGGCCCGATCACGCCGATCTTGACCCGGGTCACGTGGGCCAGCTGCTCGATCGTGTCGACCTCGTGACGCCCTGCCGCATGGATCATGATGGCCGCACACGCCTCGGCGTCGGCCAGCGCGTTGTGGTGCGAGAAGTCCTCGAACCCGGCCGCCATGGCCGCGACCGGCAGGCGGTAGGAGTCCAGATGGTAGGTACGGCGAGAAACCTGCAGGCTGCAGACGTAACGAAAATCGGGCACTGGCTGGCCGGTCACGAGCGATGCTGTCTTGACCACGCCGAGGTCGAAACCGGCGTTGTGGGCGACGAGATAGTCGTCGCCGACGAAGGCGACCAGCTGCGGAAGCTGCTCGGCCCAGCTGGCGGCATCCACGACATCCGCTGCGGTGATGCCGTGGATGCGCGTGTTCCACTCGGAGAATTCGTCGTGGCCGGGCGGGGGTGCGATGAGCCAGTAGGCCGAATCGACGACCACGCCGTCACGCACTTTCACCATCCCCACTGAGCACGCCGAGGCGCCCGAGGAGTTGGCGGTTTCGAAATCGATCGCGGTGAAATTCAGCACGCCTCATGGTCTCACGGGCCACCGACAGAGCCCGCGCAGACGTGGCCGGTAGAATAGTCTCTCGTGGCTCTTACAATTGCAATCGTCGGACTCCCCAATGTGGGCAAGTCAACCCTGTTCAACGCCCTGACCAAGAACAACGTGCTCGCAGCGAACTACCCATTCGCCACGATCGAGCCAAACGTTGGAATCGTGAACCTTCCCGATTCGCGCCTGGCCGACCTGGCGACAATCTATGGCAGCAAGACCCTGCTGCCGGCACCGGTGTCGTTCGTCGACATCGCCGGCATCGTGCGTGGCGCGAGCGAGGGTGAGGGGCTCGGTAACAAGTTCCTCGCCAACATTCGCGAAGCGGATGCCATCGCCCAGGTCATTCGCGGATTCGCCGACCCCGACGTGGTGCACGTCGACGGCAAGGTCAACCCGGCCGGCGACATGGAAACCATCAATACCGAGCTGATCCTCGCCGACCTGCAGACCCTCGAGAAGGCCGTGCTGCGCTTCGAGAAAGAGGTCAAGGGGCGGAAGCTGCCGCCGCTCGTTCTGGAGACCGCACTCAAGGCGCAGGCCATCCTCGACGGCGGCCAGCCGCTGTCCTCCGCCACACTGGACATCGAGCCGATCCGTGAACTCGGCCTGCTCACCGCTAAGCCCTTCATCTATGTCTTCAACGTGGACGAGGCCGTGCTGCAGGACCCGGCCAAGCTCGACACCCTCGCCGCGCTCGTCGCTCCGGCGAACGCCGTGTTCCTCGACGCCAAGCTCGAGAGCGAACTGAGCGAACTCGACGCCGAAGACGCCGCTGAGATGCTCGCCTCGACCGGCCAGGCCGAGAGCGGTCTCGACCAGCTCGCCCGCATCGGCTTCGACACCCTCGGCCTGCAGACCTACCTCACGGCAGGTCCGAAAGAATGCCGTGCCTGGACCATCCACAAGGGCTGGACCGCGCCGCAGGCCGCCGGAGTCATTCACACCGACTTCCAGAAGGGCTTTATCAAGGCCGAGATCTTCTCCTTCGAAGACCTCATGGCCGCCGGTTCGATCGCCGAGGCCCGTTCCAAGGGCAAGGCCCGTATCGAGGGCAAGGAATACGTCATGCAGGACGGCGACGTGGTGGAGTTCCGCTTCAACGTCTAAGCTCGACCTTTTCGCGATCGTTATCACAGCAACATCAATCGAAGGAGACCATCGTGCCTGTCATCGCCATCATCGGAGCCGGACTGGGACTCGGCGCAGCAGTTGCGCGAAGGTTCGGGCGCGAAGGCTTCTCAATTGCCCTGATCGCCAGGAACCCGTCGAAACTAGACGCCATGGCAGCCGAGCTCACCACTGCCGGCTTCACCGCGAGTGCTTACGCTGCGGATGTCCGCACGCCGGCGTCACTCGAAGCTGCCCTTGAGAACGCGGCGGCAGAACTCGGGCCCATCACCGCGCTGCAATATAGCCCGCTCCCGTCGCGCGACTACCTGAAGCCGGTGCTTGAGATGACTCCCGAGCTGGCGTTAGAGGCCCTGCAGTTCTCGGCCCTCGGGCTCATCCACGCGGTGCGTGCAGTGCTCCCGGCGATGCGTCAGGCAGGTAGCGGAAGCATCATCATGATCAACGGTGGAACCTCCGTGAAGGCCCGCGCCGACTTCGCCGGCACATCGGTCGCCTTCCCGGCCGAGAGCGCCTACGGCGAGATGCTCCACGATGCCCTCGCGGGTGAGGGGATCCGTGTCAACCAACTTGTGATTCCCGGCGGCATCCCACAGCTTCAGCTTGCCAACGGCATCGATGGGGTCGCCGATCGCATCTGGGACCTCCACGCCGTTGCCGGTCCGTTCCGCACCATGCTCATCCCGCTTGAGGACGGTCGGGAGTAGGGCAGTAGCTGTCTCTATTCTCAATCGGACTGTAGGACGAGAGCAAAGTCAATTCTCTGACGTTGATCGGTTCGGCGGACGTCATCGCGGGTTTCGGCGGCCCATTTCACGACGTGGAACGGGTCGGCGCAGCGGATGGCGTTGGGGGCTTTGTCCGCGACAACACTGGCGATCCAGGCTGCACCATCGGCAGAAACATGCGTGATCTGGGCCGACCGCTCCGGTCCTAACGCGTCGATACATGTCGCGAGGGTGGCTTTGTCCTGGCCCGGTGCTGCCCACACAAGACGGCCGGAATCGTGGTCGACGACGCAGGTCAAATACCTGTGGCCGCGCTTTTAACTGATCTTGTCAATTCCGATCCGCGATGCGCATCAGCACAGGGAGGGCGGTCTTGGACGTTTGTGTGGCCAGCCATGGGACTTGGTCGTCAAAAAATAGGGTCTGACCGCTCTGGTGCCGGGCCCACCGCACGCCGGCGACGGTCACATCGTGGACGCGGCAGGACACACGCGGCGCGTCAGCTTCAAGGTGAACTTGAATTGAGCACACGTCCAACCCCCGCCAGCGACGCCGCCCGTCACCGAGGTCGCAGCGTGGGCTGCGCTTCTGACAGGACCCGCATCGGTTCCGTTTCGACGCCATCGGACGCACCAACGCGATCAAAATCCTGCCCTCCAGATCAAGATCGACGTCCTCGACGAACGTGTTCTCGACACCGAGGAGAGTTCGCCATATTCTCCGTGCTCGCATGCCGCTTTTTCCGTTCCCGAGTTTCTTACCTTTGACAGTTAGAAACCTAGGAGGAGAGCCGCGTGCGGCCGTTAAGGCGCTCCCAACGAACCCACGGATACTTCAGGTGAGCCAAAAATCATTCTCTTTGATTTGGCATCTCGATACGCAATACTTACCTGGTCGGCACCGCGGTAGTGGCGGCGAGAAACTTCAGCGACGATGCTAGGAGACCGGATGACCATGACACAGACGACTCTCGACGAGACCGTTGCGGAGGTGACGGCAGTGGCCGCCGCTCACGCCGAACAGGTCGATACAGACGGTACGTATCCGATCGCTGCGGTCGAGGCGCTGCGCCGGAGTGGGCTGCTCGGGCTGGTGATCAGCGAGGACGCCGGGGGCATGGGCGCCGGTCCGACCGAGTTTATCCAGGTGGTCGGCTCCATCGCTGCGGCCTGCGGCTCGACCGCGATGATCTACCTGATGCACGTCGCGGCGGCGGTGACAGTGGCATCCGCCCCTCCGACCGCGATGCCGGACCTCCTGTCGCGAATGGCGTCGGGCGAGGTGCTCGGCACGCTCGCCTTCAGTGAAAAAGGATCGCGGTCGCACTTCTGGGCCCCCGTGTCGGAATCCGTCACCGACGGCGACGATCTGCGCTTTTCCGCCTACAAGAGCTGGGTAACCTCGGCCGGTCACGCAGACGTCTACGTCATGTCGTCGAAGAGCGCTGTCGACCCAGAGACCGTCGACCTGTACGCGATCCCCTCAGCCACCCCCGGTCTGGAGATCGCCGGCCCCTGGCGAGGGCTTGGGCTGCGTGGCAACGCGTCGAGCCCGATGTCGGTGTCGGTGAAGATTCCATCCGGCTATCGCATCGGCGAGGCGGGGAGCGGGTTCGGCACCATGATGGCCACCGTGCTGCCGTGGTTCAACCTGGGCAACTCGGCAGTGTCGCTCGGGCTCTCGCGGACCGCGGTGGATGCGGCGACGACCCATGTGACTGGGACCCGGTTGGAGCATCTGGATCAGGCGCTGTCGGCGTTACCGACCATTCGCGCTCAGGTGGCGAAGATGAGCATTGCGCTTGCGGCCCAGGGTGCCTACCTGGCTCTGGCGGCGGCACGGGTAGCGAGTCCCGCTGACGACACCGGATTGTTCGTGCTCGGGGTGAAAGCCTCGACGAACGACGCCGCGCTGACGATTACCGAATCGGCGATGCGGGTCTGCGGCGGTGCGGCATTCTCGAAACATCTTCCCATCGAGCGAGCATTTCGGGATGCGCGGGCCGGCTCGGTCATGGCCCCCACGGCCGACGTGCTCTACGACTTCTACGGCAAGGCCCTCACCGGCCTTCCCCTGTTCTGAGCGCCGGATGTCACAACTAATCGGAGCGCCCCTGCTCGTCGGAGCCGTCGCGTATACGCCCAATGTCGTTCCCATCTGGGAGGGCATCCGTGATTACTTTGACGAGCCCGACACGGCCATGGATTTCGTGCTGTTCTCCAACTACGGCCGTCTGGTCGACGCTTTGCGGGCCGGAATGATTGACATCGCGTGGAATACCAACCTGGCTTATGCTCGCACCGTGCTGCAAACCGATGGGCACGTGCGGGCGCTCGCGATGCGCGACACCGACGCTGCGTTCTCGACGGTGTTCGTGGCGGCGGCGGGCAGCGGATGGTCGGGTCCCGGCGACATCGGCGCCCGGCGGCTGGCACTCGGCTCGGCGGACTCCGCGCACGCCGCGATCTTGCCCCTGCACTACCTTCGCGCGGCCGGCGTGAATGTGGACCACATGCAGCTGAAACGCTTCGATAGTGACATCGGCAAGCATGGTGACACCGGGCGAAGCGAGCTGGACGCGATCGACGCGGTTCTTGCCGGGGACGCCGACGTCGCCGCTATCGGCATCACGGTCTGGGAGAACATTGGCCGCGGTGAGCTGATGCCCGGGATGCTGGAACAGGTCTGGCAGACCGAGACCTACTCGCACTGCATGTTCACCGCCATGGACACGCTTCCCGATGCGGTGAGTGCTCCGTGGGTGGCAAAGTTGCTCGCTATGGACTGGGAGGTGCCCGCGCACCGGCGCATCCTTGAACTGGAAGGGCTCACCCAGTGGGTCGAGCCACACCTTGACGGCTACGCCGGCCTCTTCGAGGCGATTGCTGAGCAGGGCGTCGATTCCCGATGGTAGTCATGGCGCTCATGCGCACCGTCGAACAGTTGGCCGAGGGGGACACCGCCGAGTTCCCGGTGGCGTCGGCGAGCGAACTGGACTTGGTGCGCCGGTGGTGCGCGAAGACCGGCAACACGGTGGTCAGCACAATGATGGTCGAGCAGGATGCCGGTTACGTCACCGTCGGTCGCGGACGACCGCGCAACCCGGCGACGATGATCCCCGCCGATCGGATGCCCGGAGCCCGGCTGTGGCTCTATACCAATTTTCATTGCAACCTGGCCTGCGATTACTGCTGTGTGGCGTCTTCACCGAGAGCCGATCCGCGGCTGCTGGGAATCGAGACGATTGAAGCCCTCGTTGCCGAAGCCGCAGCGTGGGGCGTGCGCGAGCTCTACCTCACCGGCGGTGAGCCATTCCTGCTGCCCGATATCGATGCGATCGTGCGGTCCTGCGTCGACCGGCTGCCGACCACGCTGTTAACCAACGGGATGCTGTTTCGTGGTCAGGGACTGCGCAAGCTGCAGGCGATGCCGCGCGCTGGCTTCGCTCTGCAGATCAGCGTGGACTCGCCGACCGCGGAGGTACACGACTCGCACCGCGGCGTTGGGAGCTGGAAGCGGGCGCTAGCCGGCATTCGGGTGGCACTCGACGAGGGCTTCACCGTGCGGGTCGCCGCGACCATCTCGGCGCACGATGACCCAGCATTGGATGAGCTGCACGCGCTGTTCGATGGGCTCGGGATTCCGCGGGCCGATCAGGTGATCCGTCCGATCGCCCTCCAAGGGGTCGCCGATGACGGGTTCGCATTCTCGCGGGAGTCGCTAATTCCCGAGGTGACTGTGACGGCCGACGGCATCTACTGGCATCCGGTCGCTGCACTCGATGAGGATGCCCTCGTCAGCCGGCAGATTCTGCCGCTCGCTCCTTCTCTCGACCGGGTCAGTGACCTCTTCGCCGAGCAGTGGTCGTCGATGACGGCCGCGTCAACTCTCTTCGCCTGCGCCTGAATAGGAACACCATGACGGGTATCGGAACGCCAGTGAACGCCAAGGCACTGGACGTCAACGCCATCGCTGCCGGCCGGCCAACTCGCGTGGTGCTCGCGGCCGTGCGGATCGCTGTGGGGCTGATGTGGCTGCAGAACGTGAACTGGAAAAGACCGCCCGACTTCGGTCAAGAAGCGGGCAACGGGCTGTATCAGTACACGAATTACGCCGTGGAGAACCCGGTTCTGGCGCCCTTTACCTGGCTGGTGCAGAACGTCATCTTGCCGAACTTCGCTCTGTTCGGCTGGGCGGTACTCCTCGCAGAATTCTGCCTCGGTGCGTTCCTGCTGGTCGGGCTCCTGACTCGCTTCTGGGCGATCGTTGGAATACTGCAGACGATCGCAATCACGCTCTCGGTGCTGAACACACCGATGGAGTGGCACTGGAGCTATTACCTGATGTTTGCAGCCCAATTCGTGATCCTCGCCACCGCCGCCGGGCGTGTCACGGGAGTCGATGGACTGCTTCGCCCCCGCTGGTCCCTCCGCTCGGGCCCGGTGGCCCGGCTGGCGATGGCGGTCTCGTGAACGCTCCCGACGGCACCGCACCGGTACGCGTTCCCCGCGCCTTGAGTTGGCGTACCCGCGGTCTGCTCGTCGCCGGGTTCACCGCGCTCAGCGCATTGTTCTCCCTCGTGGACTACACACCGTTGCATTTTGTTTCGGTGAACCTCATACAAGGGTTACTGCTGGTCGGTTTGGCCGCTCTAGCCGCACTGGGCTGCGCGCTGCGCATGCCCGTGCTGCTTCTCGTGGCCGGCGCGATTCTGATCGTCGCGGGTCTGGTGCGGCTGGTGACCTACGCGCAAACGATCGGTATCATTTCCGGTTCAGTGAACGCCGCCGCGCTGATGGTCGGGTTCGGCGCCGCCTTGGTCGCGATCTGGATTACCTCGCGGCCGATGCCATCGACCGTATAAGGCGCGTCGGCGACACGACCGTCTTCCCAACGCACGGCCGACGGCTTCTCTGCGTGGTTGATGGCGCGCGCGTTGTCGGCGACGCGGCGACTCAGCGGTTTAGCGGTTCAGTGGCGCAGTGGCAGACTGGGCGAATGACGACACTGCACCTCACCGGCGATGCCGCAGCAGACACCCTGCTCAGCGAGAACCCGTTCGCCCTGCTTGTGGGCATGCTCCTCGACCAGCAGATTGCCATGGAGACTGCCTTCGCTGGCCCGGCTAAGATTCACGGCCGCATTGGCGCACTCGACCCGGCCACGATCGCGGCCTACGACGCCGAGGCCTTTGTGGAGGTGTTCCGCCAGTCACCGGCCGTGCACCGTTTTCCGGGCTCGATGGCCAAACGCGTGCAGGAGGTCGCCGCGGTCATCGTCCGCGACTGGAACGGCGACACGGCGTCTATCTGGACCGCTGACGACCCGGCCGGCCCGGAGATCCTGCGCCGGCTCAAGGCGCTGCCCGGGTTCGGCGAGCAGAAGGCGAAGATCTTTCTCGCGCTTCTCGGCAAGCGGCTCGGGGTCGACGCGGACGGCTGGCGCGAGGCATCCGCTCCCTATGGGGAAGAAGGGTCGTTCCGATCGGTGGCCGACATCGTCGACCCCGAATCACTCACTCGCGTGCGCGAGACCAAGCGGGCCGCCAAAGCGGCGGCGAAGGCGTAGCGGTGGGTGCGCACTTCAGCGCGGCGACCTTCGATTTTCTTGACGAACTCGAGCACCGCAACGAACGCGAGTGGTTTCAGGAACACAAAGCGATCTACGAGGTTGAGGTGAAAGAGCGGATGCTCGCGGTCATCGAGTCCCTCAACCGGGCGATGGGCGACTTCGCCGGTGACTATATCCGCCCGCCGAACAAGGCCATGTTGCGCATCTATCGCGATGTGCGTTTTTCCCACGACAAGACGCCGTACAAGACGCATCTGGCCGCCTCCTGGCCACGGCAGGGGTTGGAGAAAGCCGGAGGGGCTGGACTCTTTCTACAGGTCGGGGTGCACGGCGTGCTGGTGGCAGGAGGCGCCTACAGCCCACAGCCGCCGCAGTTGCGGGCTATTCGCGACTATGTGCTCGAGCATCACCTGAAGCTGCGTTCTCTGCTCGCCGCGCCCGCGCTCGCCCAACTGGCCGAGCCGTTCGGCGGCAACAAGCTCACCCGCCCGCCGCGAAGCTTTCCGATCGACCATCCAGCGGGTGACCTGCTGCTCAATCGCAGCTGGGCGGTGTTTTCACACTTGCCCGGCGACAAGGCCCTCGATGACAATTTTACCGACCTCGTCATCGAACGCTTTCGAGCAATCCAGCCGGTCGTTGACTTTCTGAACATTCCGCTGGCCACGGCCACCCCGCTCGAGCAGGAAGCGGCCGTGGGTCGGCGTCGCTCCGCCTGACCGCGACCGACCGAACGGATGCCCGCAAGCCAGCGCCGGCTAGACCAGCGCCGTGATGCGACTGAGCACTCGCTCCGGAACGGCGTGCTGCGGCACTTCGCCCACCAGAAAATCGCCGTCCGGCAGCGTGCCGGCGTCGCTCGACCAGAAATCCGCGCCGATCACCGCGCCGGTCAGAGGGCTGCCGTGCAGTTCCACGCGATCGTCGTGCCGTTGGCCGAGCGCCCAGCGGTAGTGGTCGGTCACGTTCGTGATCGGCGAATAGGTCGACAGCGGCACCGGCTCGAGAGCGGGGCCACGATCATCCAGCAGCACCGCCATCAACGGCAGGGCGGCGAATCCGCGCAGCCAGTCGGCGACATACATGGAGGCGTTCTCGGCATTGTCGGCGTCAAGCCCCGAGACGTCGTCCGACCCCGAAAACGGATGCGTGCGCGCCAGCCACTGCATCGGCGACGGAATCTGCAGCACGACCGGTACCCGCTGGGTCTGACTGAAAACGGTGGCTAGTTCGACGACGAACGCGGTCGTCTCGGCATCGTTGAGCAGGGCGCGGAGGGCAAAGCCGGTGCGGGATTTGGCACCCATCGCCGCTTGCAGCTTCGGGTCGGCGGCGACACGTTGCTCGTAGAACCGGTCGAGGCTCAGCAGCGCGAGGTCAGACTTGAGAACGCCCTGGACCTGGCCGAAAAAATTGGCGAAGGCCATCGGTTCCTGCCACGGCACGGGCTTGCCCTGCAAGAACACGGATTGGGCATAGTCGTGGCTGTCCAGCGCCACTGCCCGACGGCGGCCCGATGCGGGCGCGGCCAGAAACTCATCCAGCGAAATCGTCACGGTATCTCCCATCAATCAATCAAACAAACAAAACGTTCGACCCGCGGCTGCGGGGCCGTAAGGAGACGGCCCCGCAGCCGCGGGTCAGCAGGTGGATATTAGGACTTGTGCGCGACGACTTCGCCGTACTTCTTCTCAAGTTCCCGCACGCGGGCTTCGAGCTTGCCGATCTTGAGAACCCGACGGTCCGGAATCATGATCAGCGGGAGTTCGGCGAGCTTGCCCTTGACCCGTTCCGGCTCGGCTCCACCCCAGTGGGTGGCAATCAGATTTTCGTCGTCGTCCTGGCCCCAGGAACCGAAGTAGTGCAGCTCGGCCGGCGGTTCTTCCTGCACGAACTTCTGCACGAACTCCTTGTAGGGAGTGCCGCGCGAAATACGATCGCGCCGCATCTGTGCCCGCAGCTCGGCCGTCTGGTGCTCGTGCACGACGTAGGTGCCGGGCTCCCAGACCACGCCGTACATGGTCGACGCCGTGTGGGCGCTGATGCGGTCGAGTTCCAGGTCGGTCACCACGAGCTCAGGGTCGCGCTCGAGCACGTCGCCGTAGCCGCCGCCCGCTCCCTGGGCGATCATGTAGAGCTCGCCCTCCTTCGCCACGTCGAACTGCAACCCCATGTGCGAGGACTGGTAGTCGCCGCCCTCAAACGGCTGCTCGTTCATCACTCGTTCCATCGAGAGGTTGAACTGCGTCGGGTCCTTTTTGATGATGTCGTAGATGTTGACATTTTTCACCATCGCGAGGGGATACACGGGGCAACCGTAGCCACCGAACATGCCGGGCACGGAGGAGAACTTCGATCCGCTCGTGACGGTCATGAAACCCCAGCTGGGTGTGCCGCGCGAGGCGACCATCATTTCGTAACCCATGCCGCCGCGAAACTTGCCGAAGCCCTGATTGTCACGAACGAGACGCTTACTGACCAGCTGGAGAAAGGGGACTTCCTCTTCCATCACTTCCTGCTCGCCGATGTCGGCCATCGCGCAGAACAGCGGGGCAACAGCATCCTCGCCATCACGGAACGCTTTCGCTCCGCCGCCCATGCCGTTCAGGTCGGCGCAGAGGTTGCCGACCTGTTCGCCGTTTTGGGTGGTGCCGCCCCAGAGAAAGTCGTTGATCTGGTTGAACCAGGGCGCGACGACGTTGGAGTATTTCTGCGGTGCCGAGAACTGCATTTTGGCAAACGCACTCTGCAGCGCGGAGAAGCCGCGGAAGGAGGCTTGCAGCGACTGGCCTACGGGGGCGTCGTAACCGGCATCCGCCCAGCTGTGCTCTTCGGTGATGACTTCAATCGGGCTCATGGCGCCGGTGGAGCGGGGCAGGTCGGGCCACCAGTACGACAGAATCGCCTGCACCATGAACGCCTTGGTTGAGGCGAGTGGCGAGTTGATGGCACGGTTGAGAATTTCGGGGCCGGTACCGGTGAGGTCTACGATCATACGCTCGCCCTTGATGGTGATCTTGCAGGCGAACTTGATCAAAATATTTTCTTTCAGCGTTGAATCGACGAACTGGTTGAAAGTAACCGTGCCGTCGGGTAGTTCGCCGATGCGGCGACGCACCTCGGTTTCAACGTCTTCCACGGTGACGCGCAGAGAGGCAACGAATGTCTCCTGCCCGACCTCGTCGATGAGGCGGTCGACGGTGTCCATGATGCGGCGCACGGCGCCCATTTTCACCTTGATGTCGGCGAGCATGAGTTTCGGGTCGCGGGTCGAGTGCTGCAGAAAAGTCAGCAAGTCGCGCCGCAGGTGGCCCTTTTCCACGATCTTGATCGGCGAGGCCCGCAAGCCGTCGTCGAACGGTGTCTCCGAGCCGCTGGGCATACCGCCCGGCTCGCAGGCGCCGTTTTCACCCTCGTGAATGGTCGCGCCGACCCAGGCGATGATGATGCCGCCGCGAATGACCGGTACGAGCATCGATTGGTCGGTGTTGTGCACCATGCCGAAGCGGGAGTCGTTGTGGAAGAAACCGTCACCCTCGTTGATACCGACGGTGGGCTCATCCTTCCAGTTCTTCATGATGTAACGGATGGGGTGGTGCAGCACCGAGGAGAATGCGATCACACCACGGTTGGAGAGGTAGGTGACGTCACCCTCGGCGGTGTAGACCGCGCAGGACAGGTCCGCCCATTTGGCGCCGGGAGCGGCGCCCATGCTCTCGCACATTTCGAACGCTTCGTCGAGGGCGCCGGCCAGGCGCTTGCGGATACGGTCGATCTCCAGCGGGTCGATGCCTTGCGAGATGCACTTCTCCTCGTAGGCGGTACGTGGCATGATTTCGTGGTGGCGCATGATGGCCGGGTCAGGTCCGAGAAAGAGAGTGGTCTCGTCCATGAACTTGTCGACCCACTGCTGTTCCTGCTCGGTCAGCAGCTGGGCTGCGCCGTCGTCGTTTCCACTGCTTGGTACGAATTCGTCAATTGTCAGTGTCATGGTGCTCAAGCTCCTTTGCTTATGCGAAATGTGACGGGGATGGTGGGAACGCTTAGTCGCTGAGCAGCCATACCGCTCCCTGCACGGTCGGCTCCAGGCGCCAGCCCGGTTCCACCAGATAGGTGGTGTTCTCGGTCGTGACGATCGCCGGACCGTGAATCACGTATTCGTGGTGGAGCGCCTCGGCATCGTAAACGGGGGTGTCGACCGGGCCGGCAATGCTGGTGAAGTGCACCGTACGGTGTGAGACCGGCGCCGGCTTGGACTTCTCGCCGCCGATCTTGATCGACTCGAACTTGATGACTTCGCCCTCGATGAACGACGCCACTCGAATCGTCTGTACGCGGATGCCTGCCTCCGGTGCCTGGGTCCCCTCGCCATAACGCTCGCCAAAGATCTCGGAGAACGTTTTGATCAGGTGCAGCACATCGGCGACCCCGTTGACCCGGTTGATGTCGAACGCTACGGCCGTTGTGACGAGTTGGTTGCCGTATCGCATGTCCATTTCGAGCCGGTAGCGCACGTCGGCGCGATCGTAGCCCTGGCGCACGAGGTCTTCGGCGCCCTTGGCCTCAAGCTCCTCGATGTACCCGTTGAGCGCGTCGTACTGGTTGTACAGGCTGCGCTTAATGGCTTCGTAGAGCACGACGTAGGCGCTGCGCTCGTGAATGTGCAGCGGTCGCATGTTGCCGGCTCCGAGCGCCGAAAACACCGACGCGAAGGGCGGAAACAGGATGCGGCTGATACCGGCGCTCGCCGCGATACCGCAGGCGTGCAGCGGGCCGTTGCCGCCATAAGCCAGCATCGTGTAGTCCTCGATGAGGCCGCCGCGCGAGCGCAGCTCTTTCTCGATACCGATCGCCATCTGCTCGTCGACGGTCTTCTTGATCACCTTGGCCACCTCGACGGCGTCGAGGTCGAGCTCGTCGCTGAGCGTCTCGTCGATCACATAGATCGATCGCTTCTTGTTGAGCTTGATGTGCCCGTTGGCGTAGTTGTCGGGGTCGAGGTAGCCGAGCACTAGGTCGGCATCGGTGACCGTTGGACGCAAACCGCCACGGTCGTAGCAGGCCGGTCCGGGGTCGCTTCCGGCCGATTCGGGCCCGATCTGGATCGCGTGGTGAATGCGGTTGTAGGCGGCGATCGAGCCGCCACCAGCACCGAGGGTGTTGAGGTGGATCATCGGTGCCGAGACCATCCAACGCCCGATGGTGGGTTGGAAGTCGTAGTGCCGTACCCCTCCCTCGGGTACCAGCCCGATGTCGAACGAGGTACCACCCATGTCCATCGACACGACGTCGCCGAGCCCGGTCGATTCGGACAGGTGCTGGGCCGCGCCGACGCCGGCGATCGGTCCGGAGTGAATCGTCTGCAGGGCATCCGTTGAATTGGGCTGCGCCATGCCGCCCGAATTGTGGATGACGAGCATCGGCTTCTCATAACCGGAGTCACGCAGGTTGTTGGAGAGTTGGTTGAGCGCGTGAAACATGGTCTGGTGCAGAAAGGCATCGACAATGGTGGCCATGGCCCGCACGTATTCGCCCTTACGGCCAGATACCTGGCTGCTCAGCAGCACGGGAATCGACCCAAGCTCGTGCGTGGGGTACTCGTCAAGGATGATCTCCAGAATGCGATCCTCGTGTACCGAGTTCTCGGTGGCGTTGGTCAGCGCAATGACGATGGCTTCGGCACCGTTGTCGACGAGTTCGCGTACCTGGGTGCGCACGTCGTCGTACATCAGCGGCACGAGCACCTCACCGACCGAGTCGATGCGTTCTTTCACAGAGCGGATGAGCCGGCGCGGCACGAGCGGGTCGGGCCTCTGGGCATCGGGCATATCGCCCTGCTTGACCCCGTCGAGTCCCTCGCCGTAGCCGCGGCCGCGGGAGAGTGGGATGGTGTCTTCGAAGCCGTGGGTGACGATGGCCGCGACCCGTGGCCCCTTGCCCTCGATCAGGGCGTTGGTGCCGAGGGTAGTGGCGTAACGCACCGAGTCGACCTCTTTGAGCGCGGTCTCGCGGCTGATGCCGGCCCGATCGCAGGCCCGGTCGAGGGCTTCGTTGAAGCCGAGAGCGAGGTTGTGGTGGGTGGTCAGCGCCTTCGACTCGATGTAGACGTCATCCCAGACGAAGAAACAGTCGCTGAAGGTGCCGCCAATGTCCACGGATATGCGTTTCACGGTCAGCGCCCTTCGGTGCGGTGCGAGTGGGAGTGTGCGGACACGGAATCGAACCGAGCGCTGAGGTCGGTCTCAGCGTTTTCGCCCGGACCATAGTTGACGACCTCTTCGGGGTTACCACCGTGGGCCTCCCACTTTTCACGCAGCGAATCGATGTCCCAGAGCATGTCGACGGTCGGCGGGTGCCCTGGCGGCAGGTATTCCGCCTCGATCTGCGTGCCGCAGGTGGGGCAGTAAAACTCCAGAATGCGGCAGAAGGTGGGGTCGGGCGAGAAAGTGAACTCGTACTTTTCCGGGTCAATCACCGGGGGGTGAATTTCCCGGGGGTCCCGGTCGTAGACGAGGGTGCCTTCCTTGTAGTTGCCGCGGGCGTCGCCGAAGTCGTGGGCGCAGACGCGGCAGATCCACCGCTCCGTGTCGAGGTCGATGAGCAGGTATTCGGTCATGGGAACGCGCATTGTGTTTGTACCTTCCTTGGGAAACACGAGTGGGTTGAGGGTCAGAGCGTGTCGGCGAGTTGCAGATCGCCGGCGGTGGAGACCGTGAGAGTCCAGCCGAGCGGCACGCGCGCGGTGAAGAACGGTCCCTCGACAATGGCCGGTCCGGCCGCCGTGGCACCGGGCTTCTGGTCGTCGAGTTGGTAGACGGCAACGCTGTCGATCTGAGTGGAAGTCGAGCGCACCTGCCGGGTTCCGGCGGCGACGGCGGCGCTCGCCGCAGCGGGCACCCCGCTGGCGATCGTCGGGTGCGGCAGCCGGAAGGTGGCCTTGAGCGTCAGGATCTCTTCTTCATCTTCGACGATCGTCGACCAGTCGAGTTCGCACTCACTCAAATCGTGCCCCTCCTGGAACATGTCCTTTCCGGCATCCGCTTGCATTGACATGCGCACCGCAGCGACCTCGGCAGCGGAGAAACCCGTCACGCTGGTTTCGTAGGACTGCGCGATGTCGGAAAAGCTGATGCCGTAGGCGGAAAACACCGCGGCGAGCCTCGGCACAAGCACCCGGTGTGCCCCGGCAATGCGTGCGGCGCTGCAGGCGTTCATCGGTCCGCCACCGCCGAACGCGGCGACGGTCGTCTCGCCGGTTGGGCTGACCAAGTCGGCGAAGGACCGGGCCAGATGGCTGGAGTAGCTGGCCTCCATGCGAATCAGCGCTCCCTCGAGACTGATTCCGAGCGGATCGGCAACGGTCTTCGCGATGACCGCCCGCGATCGTGCGGCGTCGAGGGCCATCTCACCATTCAGGTAGGTGGCCGGGTCGAGCACGCCGAGCAACAGGTTGACATCGGTGATCGTGGCCGACGTTCCGCCGAAACCGAAGCAGGCCGGCCCCGGCGCGGCGCCGACACTCTCCGGTCCGACGGTGATCTCGCCGTCGTGCACGGCGATGATCGAGCTGCCGCCGACGCCGGTTGAACGCACATCGCTCATCTCATAGGAGATGTCGACTCCCTGGATCGATCCGCGCCGGTCGACGGCGATAGTGGAATTGGCGACGGCGCCGACATCCGTTGTGGTCCCGCCGACGTCGATCATGAGCACGTTGTCGAGCCCGTAGGCCTCGGCGAGGGCGCGCGTGCCCTCGAGTCCGCCGCGTGGTCCGGAGGAATAGGTCTTGAGGGCGACCGACTTGGCCACGCGGGAGGAGGCACCGTCGTTGCGGTAGATCAGCAGCGGGTTCTTCACCTTGTAGGCGCGCAGCCGGTGTTCGGCGCTGTACAGAAAACGCTCGACCGTCGGGTGCAAGAAGGAGTTGAGAATGCCCGACCAGACCTGGCGCTGGCGGGAGGTGTCCGAAGCAAACTCACGCGAGAACAGAATCGGCACCGAACCGAGCAGGTGGCGGGGAAAATTCTTGAGCATGGTGCGCTTGAACAGGTGCTCGCGCTCGGCGCTCAAGCCGGCGACGACGAGCCGCTCAGCGCCGGCAGTGGTCAGCCGGTTGATCTCGGCGACGAATTGCTGGGCGAGGTCCTCCGGAGCGCCTTCGGCGGCGATAATACCGACGCGGGCGCCGATCAGATCCAGAAACAGCCCCGCCGTGTCAACCGACGTGCCGAGCGCGCCCGGCAGGGAAGGATCGTCGGTGATCAGCCCGATCATCGGGCCCTTGCGCTGCACGAGCGCATTCGTGCCCTGTGTCGACGAATAGCGGATGTGCTGGGTCGAGTGCAGCAGTTCGGCCAGGTTTGCGTCGCCGAACAGCTGAGCGGATGCCTTGGTCATCGCGTCGAACAGACACTGCGACAGGTCGACCGGGGTGGTGAGGGTCTTGGTGAACGTGAAATCCGTGCCGCTGGCGACGACAATGTCGGTGAGGGTTCCACCGTTGTCGATGTTGATCAATCGTTCCATGAGCGCTCCTTTGCGATGCAGTTGTGAGTGTCCGATGCTCCCTGGGGAGTCACTCCAGCAAGAATGACCCCGCAGTCACAACGTGGCGTGTCCCACATTGGGACACCGCACCGCTAGCGCTCGGGGGGTCGCAGAGGGCATGCTTGCAGAGTCCACAAGGGAGTAGATATGCATAGAGTCGCCGATCGGCGAATCAAGATTGCCGCTGCTCGCGCCAATTTTCTGCGCTTCGGCCATGCCGAAACCCAATCGGTTCCCGGCCCGGTGGCAGCTTCCTGGCAGCGATCCGTCTCGGCCGGCGTTGATGCTGCCTCGTCGCACGCGGTGTTTCACAGCGACCTCGATCTCACCGGTCGGCTCATGCGCTGCTCGGCCCCGGTCATTGCGCGACTGAGTGACGAGATGGCAGAGATGCCGCTGTCGATCGTGCTGACAGACTACAAAGCGAGAATTCTGAGTCGTTCCGAAACCGACAAGACCATCGGAACCCTGCTCGACGAGGTGTCGCTTGCGCCGGGTTTCAACTATGCCGAGGCCAGCGTGGGCACGAACGGCATCGGCACCGTGCTCGAGTCGGGTCAGTCGCTGTACATAGTGGGACCTGAACATTTTCTGGAGCACCTGCAGCCGTTCGCGTGCGCCGGCAGCCCCATTCGGGACCCGCTCACCGGCCGCGTCGAGGGGGTGCTTGACATCAGCTGTCTGAGCGAAGATTCCAGTCCGCTCATGCATTCCCTGGTACGGTCCGCCGCGCGTGAGATCGAGCGCAACCTGCTCGTCGACCGCAGCCAACGGCAGCAGGCACTGTTCGAGGCATATGTGCGAGTCGATGCCCGCACCCGCGGAGCCGTCATGGCGATCGGTGGAACCGTGGTGATGGGCAACGCCGTAGCGCAGAGCCTATTCTCTCCCGACGAACAGTGGACCATTCACGAGCATGCCCGGTACTTGATGATCGCCCCGGGGCAGCCGGTCGACCAGATCGAACTCTCATCGGGCAAGGTCGTGCAGATTCGGGGCAAGCGCGTCGTGGTGGGACCTGACGTTGCCGGCGTCGTCGTCGTCGTCGACATCCTGTCCGAGCCGGCGCCGGTACCCGCATCCAGGCTCACGCTGCCGCAGCTGCGTGAGCAGCGGGTGACCGAACCGGCGCCTGGCGGCGTTGCCGCGTCATCGGCGATCCTCCGCGATGTAGCTTCCTTGCTCGGCAAACGCGCCTCGAGCAGCATAGTTACTGCGATCACCGCTGGCGCCGCGCTGCTTGTTCTGGGTGAAGCTGGCGGCGGCAAGGTATCGCTGCTCGCCGAACTCTACGGCCAGATCGTTCCGCTGGGCCGTAAAGTCGTGTTCCGCGCTGACGAGCTCAACGAGCGCGGCCTGCACTCGATCATGGACACCGACCTGGCCACTGGCGACGCCCGGCCGACGCTGTACATCTTTCGCAATTTCGACCGCTTGAGCGAGTCGGTCGCTGCGGAACTGGACGCATTTCTGGTCATTCGAGAGGCGACGGCCGCCTCGGGCGGCATCGCCGCTACGGTGTCCCAGCCAGACCTGCAGGCAGATCTGGCTGCTGCCCGCCCCTACACGACCCTGCTGCACCATTTTGAGACTTCCGTCACGGTCGCGCCGCTTCGGCATCGCATCGAAGACCTGCCCGACATTGTCACCCGGGTGCTCGCGCGGCGGGCCGGACTTCGCCCCGCCACCGTGAGCGCGGGCGCGATGCGGGTGATCTCCCGCTATCCCTGGCCGGG
Source organism: Cryobacterium sp. TMT1-2-2 (assembly GCF_004403505.1). NCBI lineage: Bacteria > Bacillati > Actinomycetota > Actinomycetes > Micrococcales > Microbacteriaceae > Cryobacterium > Cryobacterium sp. TMT1-2-2. The sequence goes on from NZ_SOGS01000026.1 coordinate 232,652, forward strand.
CAACATTCGTCAGCTCGAAGAGGCGCTCGACACCGCCCTGCGAACACGCCCGGTAGGTGCCATCCAGGCCGAAGACCTGCCCGCCTACTGCCACGGCGGCGCACCCCGGCTGTTGTCGGCGCTCGAAGCGGGGGAGCGCGACCTGATCGTCGGCGCTCTGCACAAAGCCGACGGCAACCGGATGCGCGCCGCCGAGTCACTGGGAATCGCCCGGTCGTCCCTCTACCGCAAGCTCAAAAGCTTCGGCATCAGGGTCACCGACTCGTAGTCGCGGCTGGCCGCATCCGCTTGATCGACCAGACCACCACGACGGCGACGAGCGCCATCGCGAAGAGGCCGAGAGTGGAATACCCGGCCAGCGCCAAGATTGGCCCGGCGATCGCGCCGCCGAGCGCGCCGGCCGCGTTCATGGACAGGTCGGAGAATCCCTGCAGCGAGGAGCGATCCTCAATGTCGACGGCCTCCGACACGAGCGCCGAACCCGCCACAACGGATGCCGACCAGCCCAGTCCCAGAAAGATGAGGCTTACGGTCATGGTGCTCTGCGATCCGTCGCTGAGCCAGGCCACAGTGAGGGCCACGAGCAGCAGGGTTTGTCCGGCGAGAATGACCGGCAGGCGACCGAGCCGGTCGGAGAGCGCGCCGAATACGGGGGAGAGGGCATACATTCCGGCCACGTGCAGGCTGATGGTCAGCCCCACGATCGTGAGGGTGGCGCCGTGGTCACGCAGGTGCACCGGCGCCATCGACATCAGGGCCACCATCGTGGCGTGACTGAGGGCAATGACCAGCACCGCATAGCGGGCCGCCGCGTTGCTCCGCAGAATAGCCAGGCCGCCACTGGCCCGGCGGATTCCCGCGCTCGTCGTGCGCGCTGCCAGCGCCGTCAGCAGGGGGTCGGGTCGCAGGCCGAGAGCGTAGACGAAGGCGGCGGCGACCGTGGCCGCGAGGGAAAACGCGAACGCGCCCGTCATGGCCGGAAGACCGAGGGCGGCGCCGAGCGCTTCGCCCGGTCCGAACAAGTTGGGGCCGAGCACGGCACCGATCGTCGTGGACCAGACCACGACGGAGAGATCCCGCGCTCGAAAGCGCGAGGTCGCGAGGTCGGTGGCGGCGAAGCGGGCCTGCAGGTTGGTGGCTGAGCCGGCGCCGAGCAGCATCAGAGCCAGCAGGAGCAGCGGAAAGATGTCGATGGACACCGAGAGGATGGCGAGTATCGCGCCGGTTCCCGCAATGAGCGAACCCGTTGCGAGCGACACGCGGCGCCCGCGCGCTTGCGCCAGGCGGGCCAGTGGTACGGCCACGATGGCCGCGCCGAGGGTGCTCATGGTGGCAGCCATACCCGACCAGGCGCTCGATCCCGACAACTGCGCGGCGAGGAGCGCGCCGAGCGACAGCGTTGCTCCCATTCCGATGCCCCCGAGAATCTGGCCCGTGATGAGTACCCGCACGACGCGCTTCTGCAGGGCGGTGTGCCCCACTGGAAGCGGTAGCGGTGCCGTCGATTCGGCGGGCGTCGTGTCCTGTGTCATCGTCTGCTCCCCCTGGTACGGCATCGGAAGGCCCGCGTTGCCGTGCACCTGAGGTTCACTCTATCGAGCAGCCCGCGTAGCCCGGTTTGCATCATCGCAGTATACCTCCTAGGGTATAAGCGATTCCGGCCGGTGAGCAGCGCACCTGCCGCTAGCCTCGCGCATTCGGCAATGGGAACCTGCGGTCAATGAGACTATGGAGCAATGACCGGAACACTCGTGGCCAAGGGCCTGGCCGGCGGCTACGCGCACCGCACCCTCTTTGAATCGCTCGACCTCACCGTCGCCCCCGGCGACGTCATCGGCGTGGTCGGTGCTAACGGGGCCGGCAAGTCCACGCTGCTGAACCTGCTGGCGGGGCTCGGCGAGCCGCAGGCCGGCACCATCACGCTCAGCCCAGCGGATGCCTTCGTCGGCGCGCTCCCGCAGGAACACGAACGTGTGTTCGGCGAAACGATCGCCGGCTACATCGCCCGGCGCACCGGCTGCGCCGAAGCGACGCTTGAGCTGGATACCGCGGCATCCGCTCTCGGAGACGGGCAGCCGCGCGCTGACGGAATCGACCCGGCCGACACCTATTCGACCGCGCTCGGGCGCTGGCTGGCCAGCGGCGCCGCCGACCTCGACGAGCGGCTGCCCATCATGCTCGCCGATCTCGGTCTCGCCCTCGGCGAGAACCTCAGCGCAGGCAGCCTGATGACCGCGCTTTCTGGCGGACAGGCCGCGCGCGTCGGGCTCGCGGCCCTTCTGCTCTCCCGTTTCGATATCGTGCTGCTCGACGAGCCCACCAACGACCTCGATCTTGACGGACTCGAACGCCTCGAAGCCTTCGTCACTGGCCTTCGCGGCGGCGTCGTGCTGGTCAGTCACGACCGCGAATTTCTCGCCCGCTGCGTCACACGGGTGCTCGAACTCGACCTCGCGCAGGGCGCGAACAAGGTGTTCGGCGGCGGCTACGACTCCTACCTCGAGGAACGCGAAACGGCCAGGCGGCACAACCGGGAGAACTACGACGAGTTCGCCGCCAAGAAGGCCGACCTCGTCGGACGAGCCAGAACCCAGCGCGAGTGGTCGAGCCAGGGCGTGCGCAACGCCATCAAGAAGGCGCCGGACAACGACAAAATCCGGCGCAAAGCCTCCGTCGAGTCGAGCGAGAAGCAGGCGCAGAAGGTGCGCCAGATGGAAAGTCGCATCGCGCGCCTCGACGAGGTCGAGGAACCCCGCAAGGAGTGGCAGCTCGAGTTCACCATCGGTTCAGCCCCGCGCTCGAGCGCGGTCGTGGCTACCCTGAACAACGCCGAGTTTCGGCAGGGCGACTTCGTGCTCGGCCCCGTCTCCTTGCAGGTCAACGGCGGCGAACGCATCGGCATCACTGGTCCCAACGGCGCCGGCAAATCCACCCTGCTGCGCGCCCTGCTCGGCCGTCAACAAGCGGATACCGGCAGCGCCCTCCTCGGTGCCAGCGTTGCGATCGGAGAAATTGACCAGGCCCGGGCGCTTCTGGTCGGGACACGGCCCCTCGCCGCGAGTTTTGAAGTTCTTGTGCCCGAGCTCTCGCCCGCGGAGGTGCGCACCCTGCTGGCCAAGTTCGGCCTGAAAGCCGACCATGTGAACCGCCCGGTCGACGACCTGTCGCCGGGGGAGCGCACGCGGGCCGGACTGGCGCTGCTGCAGGCGCGTGGTGTGAACCTGCTCGTGCTCGACGAACCGACCAACCACCTCGACCTCGCGGCGATTGAGCAACTGGAACAGGCGCTCGAGCGCTATGAAGGCACGCTGCTGCTGGTCACCCACGACCGGCGCATGCTGGCCAACGTGCGCACCGACCGGCACTGGAATGTCGACGCGGGCCGGGTTCTCGAAGTCTGACGGTCACGTCCTGACAGCTCACCGGGGCAGGGCCATCAACTTCTTTTGGTGCCGTTTTTCGTGGGTAACCACGATCATGTGCGGTACTGTGAGGCCGGCCAGGCCGATGAACAGCACCTGCAGAATCTGTTCCGGTATATCGCCGCTGGGGCCGATGACGAACAGCAAAGCACCGACCGCGAGGATTGGCACCACGGTGTACACCGCCACGATCAGGGTGGGTAGTCGCCCGCCGCCACGTTCCTCGGCAAACCCCGCCCTCAAATGCCGAAAGCTGTGCAGAGCACAGAAATACACCAAAAAGAACACCAGCGGTTCGCAGGCCAATGCGAGCACCGATGCCAGCACGATTTCCACGCTCTCATGCGGCCGATGCCGCACTGCGGCGACGGCCGCCACCAGCAGCCCGGCCAGAGCGAGCGGTGCCAGCCCTGCCTGCACGCCCGACACCATCGCGCCGCCAGCACCGGCAAGTACCACGTAGGCAGCGCCCACCTGATCCGGATGTGAGAAGGCCGGTACGCTCAGCAGCCCGAATCCGGCGAGAAAGCGTAGCCACACGCCACGATCAGCGTTCCAATCAGACCCGAAATGCAGCGCCGACACGATCAGGAACGCAACCAAGCTCAGCACCGGGGCGACCAGCCAGAGCAGCACGACACCGACCACAATCACGATGTATACCGTGTTGAACGCGGCAAAACCCAGCGGGGTTCGCCAGAGCCCGGCGCGACGCGCGATCAGTGGATCGAGGGCACCGTGCGGCAGACCCAGCACGGCGACGAGCACGCCGAGAAGTACGACCTGAAGCATAGGTGAGGGCATCGGCAGGCCGAACGCGAGCAGGGCCAGCGTGGTCAGTGCCAGACCGGAGAACACCATCGTTTCGATGGGGACGTGGCGGAGCCGGGCCGTTGCGCGGGCGGTACCGACTCGGGGCGCGGCGACCTGCTCCATCATTGCGTCTCGCCCGAGCCTGTGGTCGCAGTGGGCGTGGCGACCGGTATGGCCTGTGCAGCCGATGCAGAGGTGAAGACTGTGGGTGCGGCAACCTGGGCGATGAACGGGCTCCAGGGCAGGCTTAATATGATTTTGGCATAGTCACTGGCCCGGGCGCCGTCGCTGAGGAAACGCACCAGGGTAGCCGGCGGCACACCGCGGGCCAGAGCGAGAAAATACTCTGCAGTGCGTTCCGGGTGCGCGCGAACGGCCTGGAGAAAGATGCGGTCGAAGGTGCGTCGTAGCCATGGTTCTTCGGGATGCCCCACCGCTTCCTGCCCCGCCAGGAGACGATCCGTGCACATTTGCGCCCACCGTTGAATACGCAAGAATCCATAGCCTGAGGCGGCTCGCAAAGCGCCGCCCGCATTGCCGGCAAGCACCACCCCGGGTATCTCCGGCACGGTCTGGCGGCCCAGTCCCATGGCCAGTACCCCACCCTCGGTGCGCGCCCGACGAACGTCATTTAGACCCAAGCCCGATAAAACGTGGTCCAACTCACCGGCCAGAAGTTCCCGTTTGATCGGCGCTGTGCCGAAGCGGGTCCACTCCACGATGGCCCGGTTCGGACCCAATGGCAGCGCGTACACGAAGCTCAGGCCTTGCTCGTCGGTGGCAAGCGACCCCATCAACGTCACCTCGGTCGGGTCGAACGGATGCTGCCCGCCACACTCGAATTCAACGCCCACAAAACTCTGATAAAGCATCGCCGCAGCGGGCCGTGGTCGCGTATCGATCACCTGACGGGCCAGCAGCGTGCCGGCGCTGGTTTCGACCCGCACACCGTCCGGCACGGCACTTACCATTTCGGCGCGCACGCCGAGACGCAGGTCTACACGCGGCGACTGAGCGATGTCGGCCTGCGCGCTGGCATAGAAGTCGATGCCACGAATGTACTGGTAGAACAATTCCGGAACCTGGTGCCGAACCGCGCTACCTGCGGCATCAGAAAAGCTCCACGTCGTCCAGCGATGTGAAACCAGGTGCGAGAGTTCATGTTGTTCTGGCTGCCAAAAGCACCAGCTGCGGTCATCCTGGTACGCGGTGCGCGGTTCGACGACGACCACGCGCGGGCCGGATGGCGCGCGCGCCAGCCGGGCCGCCAAGCTGAGCCCCGCCAGTCCCGCACCGAGCACCACAACGTCAGCGTCTTCGACAGAGTTCATTTGTGCTCTATTTCTCTTAACCACATGCTGAGGTGGGGTGAAACTGTTGCACGATCGAGTCGGCTGCGACAGCTGAAGAAATCTACGGATGAATAGCTACTACCTATGGAGGAGGATTTGGAGTAGGTTTCCTAATATACCTAGCTAGGTTACCTAATTAGGTGCTTTATCTCCGTTACAATCAGCGATTCTCGAGCATCAGAGGCCATTTTGATACCTGATTCACTAACCCAAGTGCAGTACGACACCATCTACAACATCTTCTCCCTCGTGATTGCCTCGCAGCTTTTCACCTCCATCTTTCTGGTCATCAGCCTGCCGCGCGTATTGCCGCGATACCGTCAGGCACTGACTGTCGCGGCGATCGTTTGTGGTATCGCGGCATATCACTACTTCCGCATCTTCAATTCCTTCACCGAAGCATTCGTGACCGAGGCCGTCGGCGGCCGCGGTGATTATGTTCAGGTCGCCGGAGCGTCATTCAACGAGGGATACCGCTACGTCGACTGGCTGCTGACGGTTCCCTTGCTTCTTCTTGAACTCGTGGCCGTTCTGGCCCTGGCCCGCAAGGTGCAGAGCAGCCTGCTCACGCGACTCATTCCTGCTGCTGCCCTTATGATCGCTCTCGGCTACCCCGGCGAAATGGCGTCGGACAACCTCACCCGCGGCATCTTCGGTCTGCTCTCTTCGCTTCCCTTCGCGTATATCCTCTACGTGCTCTTCGTTGAACTGACCAAGTCGCTCGACCGCCAACCCGCCACGGTGCGTAAGACCATCAGCCTGCTGCGACTGCTCTTGCTGGCAACGTGGGGCGTCTACCCGATTGCCTACCTGCTGCCCGGACTTGGTATCGACGGGTCCGACGCATGGGTCGGCCTCCAGATCGGCTACTCCGTAGCAGATATCCTGGCCAAGTGCATCTACGGCCTGATCATCTTCCGGATCGCGCGGATGAAGTCCTTCTCAGATGACCAAGCCTTTGCCGAGGTCGAACTGACTCTGGAGGAGGCGACGAGCCTCAAGCAGCCTATCGTTCAGAATCGGCGGAAATAGCCGCGAACCCTTCGATACGAACGGGGCCTGCTAGACCGGTAATCGGTCCTGCAGGCCCCTTTTGGGCGCCACGTGCATCGCCAAACGATCGTCTCTGATCAGCGCGACTGGCGCTTCTTGCCGAGCTTCGGCTGTCCCTTCACCGCGGGGGCGCGGCCCTTGCCCTTGTTGGCCTTGGCTTTGCCGCCGCCACCTGAACCACCTGAACCGCCGCCAGCCTGCGGGCCTCGACCGGCAGCTTGCGCCAGCTCGAGCCGCGCGTCGTCCAGAAAGGCGACCCCGATCTCGGTGAGGGTCGTGCTCTCGGCGGCACGGTCGAACAGGGCATAGCCGAGTTCGGCCTCGACCCGCTTCACCGAGGCGCTGAGGGTGTCGCGGGAGACACCGAGTGTCTGCGCGGCGCGGGCGAAATCGGGCGCCTCAGCGGCCGCCACGACATGTGCCAGCAGGGTGATGTCCACGTGAAGCCTCTCGTCGGTTGCGCGGGTTGCGCGCAGCCCTTCTAGGCTACGCGCCGAAACCGGCCGAACCCACCGCTGCCCCACGGATGTCCGCACCCGGTGGAATCACGGATGCCAGCATCCGGCGATTCGTAACCGCGAACACGGGCCGGGGGCTAGGCGCGGCGCCGTCAACGTGGTTCGCTGGGAGCATGACGACCCTGCCGATGTTCCCCTTGGGATCCGTGCTGTTCCCTTATATGCCGTTGCAACTGCGGGTGTTCGAGGAACGCTACCTCGTCATGCTCGCGCGCGTGCTCGATTCCCCGCCGGCTGAGTTCGGCATCGTGCTGATCGAGCGCGGCCAGGAGGTTGGTGGCGGCGAACGTCGCTTCAGCATCGGTACCGTAGCCCGCGTCACCCAGCTGGAGGCGCCGGAGGGGTACCTCGGCTTGGTCGTGCAGGGCGAGCGCCGAATCGAGGTGACCGAGTGGATGCCGGAGGACCCGCATCCGCTTGCCACGGTGCGTGAGCTGCCCGACCTGGAATGGGACGATGCCTTGTTGCCGCGGCGGGAACAGGCGGAGCAACTCGTGCGCCGAACCCTTTCGCTGGCGAGCGAATTCGCCGACCAGGAGTGGTCGCCCGAGGTGGAGCTCTCGCACGATCCGACCGCGGCCGCCTGGCAGCTCGCCGCGATCGCCCCGGTGGGACCGCTCGACCAGATCGCTCTGCTGCGCTCTGACAGCATGGCCAGCCTGCTCGACAACATCATCGAGCTGACCGAGGCTGCGGCCGAATCCCTGGCCTGGTGACGGTCACCGAGGTGTGAGTTTCGCGCCGAAAAGTCGAGGAATTTGCCCCGAACTCACACCTCGGCGGCGAACCTAGACGCCGATGTCGCGCTGGCGCAGCGCTAGCGCGGCGGAAGCGGCCAGCACGAGCGAGATCGCGTAGAACACGACAATCGTCGTGACGCTCGCGCCCGTACTGAGCGGGCTGGTGCCGAACGCCCAGTAGTACGGGCTCAGGTTGTGCAGCCATTCCAGGCTCGCGCTCTGGCTGCCGAGGGCGTTGAATACGTAGCCGAGCACGGCCACAGCGGCACCGGCAGCGATGCCGCCGATGCGTCGCCCGGTCAGCGCTCCGCCGAGCAGCGCGGCGGATGCCGTCAGCAGATTCACCCCGCCGAACAATAGGCACATGCCGAGCAGGTTTCCCACTTCAATCTGCAGTTTCGACGAATCGTTGAGCAGCAGCACGACCAGGAACAGCAGCGCGGAGAGCGCGAGGATCTTTACCGCGATGGCGCAGAACCGGGCCACGGCTACCCGTACCCGGGTGACCCCGTGCGCGAGGGTGAGCTCGAGCCGCCCGGATTCCTCGTCGCCGCCGAGAGCGCCCGCGCCCCAGCTGGTCGCCGCAATGCTCAGGAGCAGAAACCCGATCAGCCCAAACAGGGTCGCCTGGGTATAACCGGCGCCGGTGCCGATCTGGTCATAGTTGAGCGTTTTCACCAGTTCCGGCGGCAGCTGGTCGATGAGGGCCTGCATGCCGGAGGCACCGCTCATGCTCGGGTAGAGCGGAAGATACAGAAAAGCGGCCGCAGCCAAGCCCGCACCCCAGCCCAGCAGGCCACGCCACGAATCGGTGAACACCTTGCCGAACAGCGGCAGCGGCGCCCGGCGCACGTTCAGCGGGCGGTCCTGCACGATGCTCATTTCGCCACCGCAGCAGGCGCTGAGTAGAGCTTCAACACGGATTCCTCCAGATCGGGTGCCTCGAGTACGAGGTCCCGCAGGTACAGGGTGGAGATCGCCTGCACGAACGGCGCGATCTCACCGCTCAGGGTGGCGACGGCTTCGGCGTCCCCGGTTGGCGTGAGGGTGCAATCGAGCGTGGTGACGCCGTCCAAACCGCCGAGTACGGCAGCCAAATCGGTGGGGCGAATGCCGCCAGCGACCAGGCGCAGGTGGCGGATGGCCGTGGCTCGCAACTCCTCCACACTGTTGATCGTGACGATGCTGCCGCCCCGCAGAATGGCGACCTCGTCGGCCGCCTGCTGAATTTCACTGATCACGTGCGAGGAGAGAAAGACGGTCTGGCCGCGGTCACGGGCTTCGCGCACCAGCCGAAGGAATTCCTGCTGCATCAGCGGGTCGAGGCCGCTCGTGGGTTCGTCGAGCACGAGCAGCTCGGGCTGGTGCATGAACGCCTGCACGATGCCGAGCTTCTGCTTGTTGCCCTTCGACAGCTTTCGTACCGGGCGGTCCAGGTCAAGCCGAAGCCGTTCGGCCAGCTCCTGCACGTGACCGGCGGCAACTGGCCCCGAGATATCGGCGTAGTGCGCCAGCAGGCGGCGCCCGCTCGTGCGCCCCTCCAGAATCAGCTCGCCCGGCAGATACCCGATGCGGCGCCGCAGTTCCGGCCCCGCATTGCGCGAGCGGGTACCGAGCACGGTCGCCTGCCCCGACGTCGGCCGAATAATGTCGAGGAGCGCCCGCATGATCGTGGTCTTGCCGGCCCCGTTGGGCCCGATCACCCCGAACACCGTGCCGCGCGGCACCTGAAAGGTCACCCCGTTTAGCGCCCGATTGTGGCCGAAGTGCTTGACGAGGTCGACCACGTCGATTGCGGCGCCCGGTGGGGTGACTCCATCGCGAACGTGCGTGGACCGACCGAGTGCAATGTGGCTCACGAAGACTCCTTGGCTCTCGCTGCGAATTTAGTCCTCGACCGTGAGGCGGGCAGTGTCTAATGGTTTAGATGATAGAAACTTCACCAGCGGATGCCCCACCGTCCGCTTCCGGCGCGATCATCGGCCCCGACGGCCTCAGACGCCCGGCCTGGGCCGCGGTCGACCCGATGCTGCGCGACTACTACGACACGGAGTGGGGCGTTCCGGTACGCAGCGAACACGCCCTGTTCGAGCGCATCAGCCTTGAGGCGTTCCAGTCTGGGCTGTCCTGGGCCATCATTCTGCGCAAGCGCCCCGGGTTTCGCGCGGCCTTCGCCGACTTCGACCCCGATCGCATCGCCGCCTTCGACGACGACGACGTGGCCCGGCTGCTGAACGACGAGAAGATCGTGCGCAACCGCCTGAAGATTCGCGCCACCATCACCAACGCCCAGGCCACCATCGCCCTCCGTGAGCAGGGCGGTCTGGTCGACTTCGTCTGGTCGTTCCAACCCGACGAAATCCCCGAGCCGGCAACGCAGGCCGACGTACCGACTCGCTCCGCGGCATCCGCTGCCCTGTCGAAGGCCCTGAAGAAGGTCGGCTTCGTCTTCGTCGGACCGACCACCATGTTTGCGCTGATGGAGGCGATCGGCATGATCGATACCCACCTGCAGGGCAGCCACCGTCGCGGCAGCAGCGGGGTGTGGGGCTAGGCTGGGCGCTACCAACTGAATATCGGGCCGAATGGTCGATGCGGGAGAGTTCGGCGCGAGCGCGTACGAACACCGAAGGAGCAATCCTCCCCGACAATCTCTCAGGTACTCGTACCGCATCGAACTGGCCACTCTGAAAAGAAGACCGGGCGCTTACCGGTCTCGCCCACGGTGAAAGTCAGCGTCCGCGCTGGTGAAGCTCTCAGGCACGAGCGACAGAGGGGGAGTTCCCACGCGGCTCAATCGAGTCGCGAACACCGCCGCGGCCGGCTCTCGGCCCTGTCACCCGGAGAACTCATGACCTCGGCCGATTCCAGCACCCCCGCACCGATCGAGCGGTTCTCGCCCCTGCACCAGGCGCACGTCGATGCCGGCGCCAGCTTCACCGACTTCGCCGGCTGGCAGATGCCGGTGCGCTACTCGAGCGACCTTGCCGAGCACCACGCTGTGCGCACCGCGGCCGGCCTGTTCGACCTGTCGCACATGGCCGAGATTCTGATCGAAGGACCGGATGCCGCCGCCTACCTCGACTACGCGCTGGCGGGCAAGCTTTCGATGATCGAACTCTGGCAGGCCAAATACAGTCTGCTCCTGGCCGAGAATGGCGGCATCATCGACGACCTGGTCGTCTATCGTCTGGGCGACACCAAGTTTTTGGTCGTAGCCAACGCCGGCAACCGGTTCGCCGCCTTCGAGGCGCTCGCGGAGCGAGCCACAGACTTCGACGTCGCCGTGGTCGACCAGAGCGATGACTACGCGCTCATCGCTGTGCAGGGCCCGAACGCCCTCGCCATTCTGGACGCGACCGTGGGCGTCACCGACCTGGGCACCGACCTGCACTTCATGAAGTATTACCGCATCACGGATGCCTTCTTCCGCGGCCACCCCCTGCTGGTCGCCCGCACCGGTTACACCGGTGAAGACGGCTTCGAGCTCTACCTCGCTGCCGAGCACGCCCGCGAACTGTGGGACGCACTGGTCGTAGCGGGCGCCGACCAGGGACTCGTTCCGGCCGGGCTCGCCAGCCGCGACACCCTCCGGCTGGAGGCCGGCATGCCGCTGTACGGTCACGAGCTGACGCTCACGACCTTCCCGGCCCAGGCCGGCCTCGGCCGCGTCGTCAACCTGAACAAAGAGAACGATTTCGTCGGCCGGGCCGCGAGCGTTGCGGGGCCGGAGGGTGGGGCATCCGTTTTGGTGGGCCTGATCGCCGCCGGCAAGCGCGCCGGTCGCGCCGACTACGAGATCTTCCGCAGCCTCGATGCAGCGCACAGCGACGGCGTCATCACGAGCGGCGCGCTCTCGCCGACACTTGGCTACCCGATCGCCATGGCCTACGTCACCCCCGACCTGGCCCGCCTCGGCACCGAGGTGTACGTCGACGTGCGCGGTACCCGCCTCCCAGCAACCGTCACCTCGCTTCCCTTCTATAAGCGCGTCAAATAACTCTTCCCTGTTGAACCAATTCTGAAATCCGTGCAACCTGCGAAAGGCAACACCATGACAGACACATCGAAATTGCAGTACACCGCCGAGCACGAGTGGGTTCTGGTCGAGGGAAACGTCGCGACCGTCGGCATCACCGCCTACGCCGCGGAGAAGCTCGGCGACGTCGTCTTCGTTGAACTGCCCGACGTGGGCAGCACCGTCGCCGGCGGCACGGTCGTCGGCGAGATCGAGTCGACCAAGTCGGTCGGGGAACTCTTCGCACCGGTGAACGGCACCGTCACGGCCACCAACGACGCCGTGGTGGATAGCCCCGAGCTCGTCAACAGCGACCCGTTCGGCGAGGGCTGGCTGATCAGGGTGGAGTTCGAGACCCTTCCCACCCTGCTCACCTTTGCCGAGTATTCAGCCCTGATCGGAGAGTAATCAGAGATGAGCCACGCTTTCGCGCAGCGTCACATCGGAACGGATGTTGACGCCCAGTCCCACATGCTCGCCACGCTCGGCTACGCCTCGGTCGACGACCTCGTCTCCGCGGCCATGCCGGCGTCGATCCACGCCGACCTGTTCCGCCAGGACGGCGACAGCACCCTGCCGCCCGCCGCGACCGAGAACGAGGCCGTTGCCGAACTGCGCGCCCTCGCCGGCCGCAACACGGTCAAGCGCTCCATGATCGGCCAGGGCTATTACGACACGTTCACGCCCGCCGTGATCAAGCGCAACGTGTTCGAGAACCCCAGCTGGTACACCGCCTACACGCCCTATCAGCCCGAGATCTCGCAGGGCCGGCTCGAAGCGCTCATCAACTTTCAGACCATGATCGCCGATCTCACCGGGCTGACCACGGCCAATGCGTCGATGCTCGACGAGTCCACCGCGGTCGTCGAGGGCATGCTCCTCGCTCTGCGCGCCTCCAAATCCGGGTCGCGTCGATTTATCGTCGACACGGATGCCTTTCCCCAGACCCACGCGCTGCTCGTCAATCGCGCCGCCACCCTCGGCATCGAACTCGCTCAGGTCGCACTGACAGAGCGGACCACCGCCGAGGACCTCGGCGACTACTTCGGTGTCTTCGTGCAGTACCCGGCGGCCTCCGGTCGCGTCTGGAACCCATCCACCGTCATCGCCCTCGCCCACGAACATAAGGCGCTCGCCGTTGTGGCCGCGGACCTGCTCGCTCTCACCCTGCTGAAATCGCCCGGCGACCTCGGCGCCGATGTGGCCGTCGGCACCAGCCAGCGTTTCGGCGTGCCGATGGGCTTCGGCGGACCGCACGCCGGCTACATGGCTGTTCGCAAGGGACTCGAACGCCAACTGCCTGGCCGCCTGGTCGGGGTGAGCGTCGACGCAGCCGGCCACCCGGCCTACCGCCTCGCCCTGCAGGTGCGCGAACAGCACATTCGCCGCGACAAGGCCACCTCCAACATCTGCACCGCCCAGGTGCTGCTCGCCGTCATGGCCGGCATGTACGCGGTCTACCACGGACCCCAGGGCCTGAAAGCGATCGCCACCCGGGTGCACGAGCGGGCCGGCGCCCTCGTTGCCGCCCTGCGCGCCATCGACGTCGACGTACTAACCGACGCCTTCTTCGACACCATCCAGGTCAACGTGCCGGCCGGCGCCGCCGAGGTCGTCGCGAAAGCCGCCGCCAGTGGCTACAACCTGCGCCAGGTCGATGAGAACACGATCAGCGTGTCGGTCGACGAGACCACCACTCTCGCCGACCTGTCTTATGTCGTCGGCGCGTTCGGTGGCCGCTCGGCGTTCGGCCACGTGGACTTCGACGCCGTGCAGCACGGGCTGCCAGCGGAGCTTGATCGGACGAGCGATTTTCTCACCCACCCGGTGTTCAACACGCACCGGTCGGAAACCAGCATGATGCGCTACCTCAAGCGCCTCGCCGACTACGACTACGCGCTCGACCGCGGCATGATCCCGCTCGGATCCTGCACCATGAAGCTCAACGCGGCGAGCGAGATGGAAGCCGTCAGCTGGCCCGAATTCGCCGGAATCCACCCGTTCGCTCCCAAAGCGGATGTCGAGGGTTACCTTCACCTCGTGCGCCAACTCGAAACCTGGCTCACCGATGTCACCGGCTACGACTCCGTATCGCTGCAGCCGAACGCCGGCAGCCAGGGCGAACTGGCCGGCCTGCTCGCCATTCGCGGGTTCCACCAGTCGAACGGTGAAACCGGTCGCACGGTCTGCCTGATCCCGTCGAGCGCACACGGCACCAACGCGGCATCCGCTGCACTGGCCGGCATGCGCGTTGTGGTCGTGGCCTGCGACGACCTCGGCAACGTCGACCTCGACGACCTCCACGCCAAGATCGCCGAGCACGCCGAGAACCTTGCTGCCCTCATGATCACCTATCCGTCGACCCACGGGGTCTACGAGCACGAGGTCGCGACGATCTGCAAGGCAGTGCACGACGCCGGCGGCCAGGTCTACGTCGACGGCGCCAACCTCAATGCGCTGCTTGGTTTCGCCCGCTACGGCGATTTCGGCGGCGACGTCTCGCACCTGAACCTGCACAAGACGTTCTGCATTCCGCACGGTGGCGGCGGTCCCGGTGTCGGACCGGTCGCGGCCAAGGCGCACCTCGCGGCGTTCCTGCCGGGACATCCGCTCGCCCAGAGCGACGAGCACTACCTGCTCGGTGCTGCTGGAGCCACCGCCACCGTCGTGCACGGCGGTGGGCCGGTCTCGGCGGCGCCCTACGGCAGCCCGAGCATTCTGCCCATCTCCTGGGCCTACGTGCGCATGATGGGAATCGACGGCCTCAAACAGGCCACCGCCGCCGCCGTGCTGGCCGCCAACTACGTCGCCAAGCGCCTGGAGAACAGCTACCCGCTGCTCTACTCGGGCGAAAACGGCCTGGTCGCGCACGAGTGCATTCTCGACCTGCGGCCGCTCACCGCGGCCACCGGCGTGAGCGTCGACGACGTGGCCAAACGCCTCATCGACTACGGCTTCCACTCGCCGACCATGAGCTTTCCGGTGGCCGGCACGCTCATGGTCGAACCCACCGAGAGTGAAGACCTCGGCGAGATTGACCGCTTCATCGACGCCATGATCGCGATCAAGGCCGAAGCGGATGCCGTCGCCGCCGGCCGCTGGCCCGCCGACGACAATCCGCTGCACAACGCCCCGCACACCGCTCAGTCCGTGATCGAGGGGGAGTGGGAGCATCCGTATGACCGGGCCACCGCTGTCTACCCGCTCGCGTCCCTGGTGCGGAACAAGTACTGGTCGCCGGTGCGCCGCATCGACAACGCCTACGGGGACCGCAACCTGGTCTGCGCCTGCCCGCCGCCCGAGGCCTTCGAGTAGGGGGTATCTCAGCTGGCCGGGGCGAGCAGCCCCGGCCACCAGGCCAGCGCGAGCGGATAGCCGACGAAGGAGAGAATGTCGAGCAGCCAGTGTGTCACCACGAGCGGCATGGTGCGCCCCCAGCGGGTGTAGCACCAGCCGAACACGACGCCCATGGCCACGTTGCCAAAGAATGGTCCGACACCCTGGTAGAGGTGGTAGCTGCCGCGCAGCACGGCCGAGCTCACAATGATGGTCCAGGTCGACCAGCCGAGCTCGCGCAGCCGCGTGAACAGGTAGCCCACCACGATGAGTTCCTCGAGCAGCGCTGCCTTGAGGGCGGCGAACACCAGAATCGGAATGGTCCACCAAAAGGTATCGAGCGGCGAGGGCACCACGGCCACTGTAAAGCCGAAGGCGCGGCCGGCCAGGTAGAGCGCGAGCCCCGGGATGCCGATAACAAGCAGCAGCCCGAACCCGCCGAGCAGATCCTTGCCCGGTCGGGTGAAGTCGAAGCCGAGGCGGGTGAACGGGCTCTGGCCGGGCCGCCACAGCAGAAACAGCACCAGCGCTACAGCGGCGAGGCCGAACGCAATGCCGAGAAATTGGTAGGTGAAGTCGAGCCACTCTCGTGGCGACTGCGACCCGTTGAGCGTTGCCGACTGGTCGGCGAGGGGGGTCGTATCGGTCAGGCGGGCCACGATCGACACGATCGAGTACACGGCGGATGCCCCGAGCGAGAGCCCGAGCACGATGCCAATCTCCCAATACAACGGTGAATTACCGAGCCGGGAACGGTGCGGGGCGGATGCTGGCGGCATGGCCCTATCTTGCCACCCCGGCATCCGCAGACGCTCGCGTCGCGATCGCGGGGGAAGCATCCGTTCGAAACCCGCCTCGCAACATATGTGCAAAATGACAGTGTGTGACGCTCAATAGTTGTCAGATAGATCGCGCGTCTGTAACATTTTTCGCTGTATTGCCCAATCTGGGTAAGTAACAAACTAGGGTCGTAACAACCCCCCAACGTTGAGCCGGGTTTTTTGCGGCCAAAATTGGGTTGACTCTACTGGCGCGTGACACGGTCAAGAGCTGTGTCAGGCGCCCTTTTGTGCATTGGAGCAAAAAATTGAAAATCAGGAGAATGGGCATTGTCGCCATCGCTCTCGCCTCGACCGGAGCTCTCATGCTCTCGGGCTGCGCGGGCGGCGCAGAGACCTCCGCTGAAGGCAGCGCGATCATCACCACGAACGGCACCGAGCCGCAGATGTCGCTGATCCCCACCAACACCACCGAGGTCGGCGGCGGAAAGATCATCACGTCGATCTTTGCCGGCCTGGTCTCCTACTCGGCCAGCGGTGAAATTCAAAATGAGGTCGCCAAATCGATCGAGTCCGACGACGCCACCAACTGGACCGTCACGCTCAACGATGACTGGACTTTCACCAACGACGAGCCGGTCACCGCGCAGTCGTTCGTCGACGCCTGGAACTATGGTGCCCTCTTCGATAACGCACAGGGGTCCTCTTACTTCTTCGACAACATCGTCGGTTTCTCCGACGTGCAAAACTCCATGGACGACCCCTCCGGCGCGGTCGGCGAAGATGGAGCCCCGCTGCAGGTTGGCGATCCGCTAACCGACGGCATGTCCGGCTTGAAGGTCGTTGACGACACCACGTTCACCGTGGAACTCGCTGGCACCGAGGCCGACTGGCCGCTGCGCCTCGGCTACTCCGCCTACTCGCCGCTGCCCTCCGTGGCCTTCGAGGATATGGACGCCTTCGGTCAGAACCCGATCGGTAACGGCCCGTACATGCTCGCCAGCGCGGATGCCTGGCAGCACGACGTGCAGATCGACCTCGTCACCAACCCGAATTACGCGGGCGTGCGCACCCCGAAGAATGACGGTTTGACCATCATCTTCTTCGCCTCTTTCGACGCCGGCTACGCTGCCGTGCAGGGCGGCGACCTCGACGTGCTCGACCAGATCCCCGAATCCGCACTGGCGAGCTACGAATCCGATTTTCCGGACACGTTCGTAAACGAGCCGGCCGCGGTTTTCCAGGCGTTCAACATGCCGTACTACCTCGAGCACTGGTCCGGCGAGGAGGGCAAGCTGCGTCGTGCAGCCCTCTCTATGGCAATTGACCGCGCCGAGATCACCGATGTCGTCTTCCAGGGCACCCGCACCCCGGCCACCGACTTCACCTCCCCGGTCATCGCCGGCTACTCCGACTCCCTCAAGGGTTCCGAAGTACTCGAGTACAACCCGGAAGAGGCCGTCGCACTCTGGGCTGAGGCCGACGCGATCTCTCCCTACACCGGCACCTTCGACATCGCCTACAATTCCGACGGGCCGCACCAGGCCTGGGTCGACGCAGTCGTGAACAGCGTCAAGAACACGCTCGGCATCGACGCGGTTGGCAAGCCCTACCCGACCTTCGCGGCCGCAATCGATGACCGCGACACCCAGGCGTTGACCGGCGGCACCCGCGCCGGCTGGCAGGCCGACTACCCGTCGCTGTACAACTTCCTCGCGCCGCTGTACAAGACCGGTGCCGGCTCGAACTACGAGGGCTACAGCAGCGAGGCATTCGACACGCTCCTCACCGAGGGCGCCGCGGCGTCGAGTGTTGAAGAGGCCACGGCCAAGTACGTCGAAGCACAGGAAGTTCTGCTGCAGGACCTCCCGACCATCCCGCTGTGGTACCAGAACACCTCCGGCGTTTGGTCTGACACGGTGAGCAACGTTGAGTTCGGTTGGGATTCTGTGCCGCTCTACCACGAGATCACCAAGAACTAACCATTCGTTCCTAGTACGTCGTTACGAGAGGCCCGGGGTCATGCCCGGGCCTCTCGAGTTCCACTTAATGATTGCGACTTTTTCATGCACTCGACTTCTCCCGTGCCGACCAGCACCGTGTCAACTGCGCCGACGGGTAGCTGATGCTCTGGTATACCGGCAAGCGCCTGCTCCAGATGATCCCCGTGTTCTTCGGCGCCACTTTCTTGATCTACTTCATGGTGTTCTCCCTGCCCGGAGACCCCATCGCTGCCCTCTATGGCGAGCGGCCCCCGTCGCCCGCCGTCATTGCACAGATTCGTTCCGAATACAACCTCGACAAGCCGTTCATCATGCAGTACCTGCTCTACATCGGTAACTTCTTTCAGGGTGACCTCGGCACCACGTACTCCGGTCGCTCCGTCTCGGACGTCATGGCTTCTGCCTTTCCGATCACGGCACGACTGGCCATGCTCGCCCTCGCCTTCGAAGCCTTCTTCGGCATCCTGGTCGGCCTCGTGGCAGGTCTCCGCAAGGGCAAACTGTTTGACGCGAGCGCCCTCGTGGTGAGCCTGCTGCTGATCAGCGTGCCGACCTTTGTGATCGGCTTCGTGCTGCAATTCGTGTTCGGTGTTCAGCTCGGCTGGGCTCGCACCACGGTGAGTGGGGCGGCACCGCTCGACGAACTGATTTTGCCAGCGCTGGTGCTGGCATCCGTTTCGTTTGCCTATATTGTGCGGCTCACCCGGGCGAGCGTGTCGGACAACCTCAACGCCGACTTTGTGCGCACCGCTACGGCCAAGGGCCTCTCCCGACCCCGCGTCGTTACCGTGCATGTGCTACGCAACTCGCTGGTTCCCGTGGTGACCTTTCTCGGCGTTGACATCGGCTCGCTCATGGTCGGTGCCATCGTCACAGAGGGCATCTTCAATATCAACGGGGTCGGTGGCACCGTCTTTAAGGCCATTCGCCTCGGCGAAGGACCGACAGTGGTGTCGTTCATCGCCGTGATGGTCGTGATCTTCGTACTCGCCAACCTGCTCGTCGATCTGCTGTACGCAGCTCTGGACCCAAGGATCCGTTATGCCAAGTAAGAATCAGGGCGCGCAGCCGCACTTTGTTGCAGCGCTCGAAGACACCCCCCTCGTGGCCATCGACCGCCTCGATGAGACCGCGAAAGCGCGCAGTACTTGGGCGGATGCCTGGGACGCGATGCGACGCCGGCCCAGCTTCTGGATCTCCTCCGGCCTCATCCTCCTGATCGTTCTGGTGGCGCTGTTTCCCACCTGGTTCGCCTCGGTATCGCCGACGCAGTGCCAGTTGTCGGACAGTAACGGGGTGCCGCAGTCTGGGCATCCGCTCGGATTTACCTTTCAGGGCTGCGATGTCTACGCGCGGATTATTTTCGGCACGAGTGCCTCGGTGACCGTCGGCATGCTGGCTGCCGCCATCGTTACACTGTTCGGTCTCATCGTCGGTGCCCTCGCTGGCTACTACGGCGGTTTCCTCGACGCCGTCGTCTCGCGCATCGGCGACATTTTCTTCGCCGTTCCGACCGTGCTCGGCGCCATCGTGCTGCTCTCGGTATTGCCAGACCGCACCCCGGTCGTGATCGCCCTCGTCATCTCGATCTTCGCCTGGCCGCAGGTCGCCCGCATCATGCGCGGCGCCGTGTTGACCGCGCGAAACTCGGACTATGTCGTGGCCTCGGTCGCGCTCGGTGTCTCGAAGTTCAAGATTTTGCTGCGCCACGTCGTTCCCAACGCCATCGCCCCCGTGATCGTCATCGCGACGGTCTCCCTCGGCACGTTCATCGTTGCGGAGGCCACGCTTTCGTTCCTGGGCATCGGCCTCGGCCCCGGCACCATGTCGTGGGGCCGCGATATCGGCGAAGCACAGACGACCATCCGCACGAGCCCGCAGGTTCTGCTGTACCCCTCGATCGCGCTGTCTCTAACCGTGCTGGCTTTTCTCATGCTCGGTGACGTGCTGCGCGACGCGCTCGACCCCCAGGCGAGGGCACGCCGATGACTCAGTTAGCGACCGAAACCGTGAACCAGATTCCGTCCACCGACTCAGCACCCCTCCTGGAGATCAAGAACCTCGAGGTCGGGTTCCGTACCCAGCGCGGCATCGTGCCCGCCGTGCGCGGCGTGAGCCTCACTCTCTTCCCCGGCCAGACCCTCGCGATCGTGGGGGAGTCCGGCTCGGGCAAGACCACTACCGCCCAAGCCATCATCAAGCTGCTGGCCGGCACCGGCCAGGTGACCGGCGGACAGATTTTGTTTGAGGGCCGGGACCTGACCACCCTGAACGCCGCCGAGATGCAGGCCGTGCGCGGTCGTCAAATCGGTTACGTTCCGCAGGACCCGATGAGCAACCTCAACCCGGTCTGGAACATTGGGTTTCAGGTGTCCGAAGCCATCAAGGCTAATAGCGGCCTCCGTGGCAAGCCACTGAAGGCGCGCACCATCGAAGTGTTGCAGGAGGCCGGCCTGGCGGATGCCGCCGACCGGCTCAAGCAGTACCCGCACCAGTTCTCCGGCGGCATGCGTCAGCGCGTGCTCATCGGCATTGGGCTCTCGGCCCGGCCGAAGCTGCTCATCGCCGACGAGCCCACGAGCGCGCTCGATGTCACCGTGCAGCGTCAGATTCTCGATCACCTCGCGACCCTCACCCGGGATTACGGCACGAGCGTGCTGTTCATTACGCACGACCTCGGTCTCGCCGCCGAGCGGGCCGAACAGCTCGTGGTGATGTACAAGGGCAAGGTCGTCGAATCGGGGCCGTCGCAAGAGATTCTGGCCAACCCGCAGCACCCGTACACCCAACGCCTCGTCGCTGCGGCTCCCAGCCTCGCCTCACGACGCATTCAGGCCAAGAAGAATCAGGATGCCCCGACGTCCGAAATCTTCTCGGCCGGCGGTACCGATACGGCGCTGATCGCCCGCGCCACCGAACGGGAGCTGGCGGCGACCGGCAAGGACCTCATCTCGGTCGAGGGCATCACCAAGATGTACCGCATCCGTAAGTCGGGGCTGAAATATGACGAACTCCTCGCCGTGAACGACGTGTCGTTCGGGGTCAAGAAGGGCACCACCACGGCGATCGTGGGGGAGTCCGGGTCGGGCAAGTCCACCGTGGCCAAGCTCATTCTGCAGCTGGAAAGCCTCACCAGCGGGCGGATTGAATTCGATGGACGCGACGTTGCCGGGCTCAAGGGCCGCCGGTTGCTGAACTTTCGCCGCCGGGTACAGCCGGTGTTCCAGGATCCGTACGGCTCACTCGACCCGCAGCACAACGTGGGGAACACCATTGCGGAGCCGCTGCTGGCGCACAAGGTCGGCACCAAAAAGGAACGCCAGAAGCGCGTGCTGGAGCTGCTCGACCAGGTCTCGCTGCCGGCCTCGACCCAGTTTCGCTACCCGAGCGAGCTCTCCGGCGGCCAACGCCAGCGCATTGCCATTGCGCGGGCCCTGGCGCTCAAGCCCGATGTACTCGTGCTCGACGAGGCCGTCTCCGCGCTTGACGTGCTCGTGCAGGGGCAGATCCTGAACCTGCTCACCGAACTGCAGACCGAGCTGGGGCTGACCTACCTGTTCATCACCCACGACCTCGCGGTGGTGCGTCTCGTTGCCGACAACGTCTGCGTCATGCAGAAGGGGCGCATCGTTGAGGCGGCGTCGACCGATGACGTGTTCGACAGCCCCCGCGAGCTGTACACGCAGGAGTTGCTTGCTGCCATTCCCGGTGGCGACTTCGAGTTCGGTCGCTAACCGTAGGATCCATCTCCTGAAGGCCCGACCGGCATGACCGGTCGGGCCTTCATTGTCGTGCCCAGCGCCCGGAGCCGCACGTGGTTGGGCTGACAGGTGGTGATATTTGTGGCTGGGCTCGGTCAAACGGCTCCCCTGCCGCGCGCGTGCCGCGCAGACGCAGGTTTTGTGCAGAATGCCGGTCTCTGACGAAAAAATGGACCTATTTGATAACAGTTCCAGCATTTGCTTGTCACTGCTGAGGACTTCTCTCTATTGTCATAGCTAACCACGCTCGACCCGCGGCCTCACGCCGGGAGTCGACGAACATTCGCCCAGGAGGAATCTTGTCCATCAGAGGAAAACTGTTCAGGAAGAGTCTCAGTGGGGTCGCCGTTCTTGGCGTCGCCGCCCTTGCCCTGACCGCATGCACCACATCCGGCAGCACCGGCACGAATACGGATACCGCGGCCACCGGCGGCACGGTCACGGTCGCGGTGGTCAACGACTTCACGTCGTTCAATAACCAGACCCCCCAGTCGAACCTCGACACCAACGGCCAGGTCGGTTACCTCATGGGTAACTACGGCTCCGCCTTCTCCTACATCGATAAAGACTTCAAGATCGTGCACGAAGACAAGTTCGGCACCTTCGAAAAAACCAGCGACGACCCGCAGACGGTCACCTATACGCTGAATCCCGGCAACAAGTGGTCGGACGGTGAGCCCGTCACGGCCGACGACATGGTTCTGGCCTGGGCGACCGGTGCCGGCTATTACAACAGCTCAACCACCGACCCCGACAGCGGCGACGTGGTCTCTGGCACCCAATACTTCGAGATCGCCGCGAGCACCGCGGGCCTCGACACGACCGCCTTCCCCACGGTGAGCGATGACAACCTGTCGATGACCCTGGTCTACGGCACCCCCTACGTGGACTGGGAGCTGGTCAACCCGATCGGCCAGCCGGCCCACATCGTGGCCAAGAAGGCCGGACTCAGCTCCGCCGCCGACCTGACCGCCCTGATGAAGAGCCTGCCCAAGGGCGACCCGGCCAACCCTGCTGCGGTCGACCCCACGCTGAAGGCCGCCGCCGACTTCGTGAACACCGGCTACGACGTGACCGCGTTCCCGACCGACCCCGACCTGCTCGTCTCGAGCGGCCCGATGGTGCCGACCGGCTGGACCCCCGGCCAGTCCTTCACCATGGAGCGCAACAAGTACTACGTGGGTGGCATGATTCCCAAGATCGACAAGATGATCCTTCGCGTCATTCCGGACGCCAACGCCCAGGTCACCGCCCTGCAAAACGGCGAGGTCGACATCATCAACCCGCAGGCATCCGCTGATACGCTCACCGCTCTGGAGAATACCGGAGCCGACGTACTGACCGGAGACCAGGTGTCGTATGACCACCTCGACCTGCGCTTCGACCAGCCGGTCTTCGCCGACATCAAGGTGCGCCAGGCGTTCCTGAAGACCATCCCGCGTCAGCAGATCCTCGATTCCATTGTGACGCCGGTCAACCCCGACGCCAAGGTGCTCAACTCGCAGATCTGGGTTCCCGCCAACGAACCGTACGCAGATTCCGTCGCCAACAACGGCTCGAAGGACTATGCCGATGTGGACATCGAGGGTGCCAAGGCCCTGCTGGCCGGCGCCACCCCCTCGGTGCGTATTTTGTACAACACCAACAACCCGAACCGGGTCGATGAGTTCCAGGCCATCCAGGAATCGGCCGCCAAGGCCGGCATCACCGTCGTTGACGCTGGGTCTCCGGACTGGAGCAGCCTGCTCTCGGGCGGCGACTATGACGCTTCACTATTCGGCTGGATCAGCCCCGGTGTCGGCTCGGCCGGCATCTCGCAGATCTTCTCGACCGACGGTGGTGGAAACTACAACCACTACACGGGAACGAATGACGACGCGATTGCGACCCAGACCACTCTGGATCCCGACAAGTTGATCACCCTGGAAAAGAAGATGGACAAGCAGATGTTCGCGGACGCTTACGGCCTGCCGCTCTTCCAGCTGCCCGGTGTGTTCGGTGTCGCCAAGCGCGTGAGCGGTGTGGAGTACATGGGTAACCAGACCGGTCCGTTCTGGAACTTCTGGCAGTGGTCCGTCAGTAAGTAGCACGACCGAGATAGCTCGTTCGATCGCGCCGTTGGGCTCCTGGGTTCGCCCAGGAGCCCAACTGGCGGGTCGGGCGGCATCCGTTTTCTTGTCGTACCCGAGGTACGAACCAACTCCTACAGTGAGGTAGCCACGGCATGGTGAGCTTCATCCTGAGACGAATTCTCGTTTCCATACTCATCCTGATCGCCGCATCGTTTCTGATGTACGTCATGGTGGGCTACTCGGCCGATCCGCTTCAGGACCTCACGAGCAGTAATTCGCCCAATAAGCAGCAACTCATCAATGCCCGCGTCTCGCTCCTCGACCTTGACGTTCCGCCGCCCCTGCGCTGGGTGCTCTGGCTCGGGGGCGTGGCCAAGTGTGCCATTCCCTTCGCCAACGCCTGCGACCTCGGCTCGACCGTCTCCAAGGCGCAGGTCGTCGATATTCTGCCCAACGCCCTGGCCGCAACGGTGCAGCTCGTGACGTTCGCGCTCGTGCTGGCCATTCTGCTCGGCGTCACGATCGGCATCATCACCGCCCTCCGCCAATACAGCGGCCTCGACAATACGGTCACCTTCGTCAGCTTCTTTCTGTACTCGCTACCCGCCTTTCTGGTGGCCGTGCTCCTAAAAGAATTCGTCGCCATCGGCTTCAATGACTTTCTGCGCGACCCGGTGATCGGTAGCGTCGCGCTCGTGGTCATCGGCCTCGTCATCGGCGCCATCTGGCAGTCGCTCCTCGGCGGTGACGGGCGGCGTCGCCTCGTGGTGTTCCTCGTGTCAGGTCTGGCGACCAGCGGTGTTCTGCTGCTGATGAGTGCGACCGGGTGGTTCATGCACCCCGGGCTCGGAGCGATCCCGATCATTGTGCTGGTCGCCGCGATCGCCCTCGGCTCGGCCACTCTGCTGGCCGGGCTGCGTAACCGTCGGGCCCTCATCACGGCGGGGATCAACGCCGCGATCGCCATTGTGGCGTACTTCACCCTGCAGCCCCTGTTCGACATCTCGAGCGCCGGCACGCTGTTCATCCTCGCGCTCGCCACCGCTGCCGTGGGCCTGGTCAGTGGTTTCCTCGCCGGCGGCTACGACCGCGGCCAGAACATGCGCGTCGGCCTCATCACGGCCCTGCTCTCGGGCGCCGTCGTGCTAATGGACCGGTTCATGCAGTCCTGGGGCGATCTGCTCACCGCCACCAACGGACGCCCGATCGCGACGGTGGGCTCGAAGACCCCGGGGTTGAGCGGCGATGTCTGGCTGGGCGGGCTTGACGCCTTCGCCCACCTCACCCTGCCGACCATCGCGCTGCTGCTGATCTCCTTCGCCGGGTACACCCGGTATTCCCGCGCCGGCATGCTCGAGGTGCTCAGCCTCGATTACATTCGCACCGCCCGCGCCAAGGGGCTGCCCGAGCGCACCGTGATCGTGCGCCACGCCTTTCGCAACATGCTCATTCCGCTCACCACCCTGGTGGCCTTCGACGTCGGCGCCCTGCTCGGTGGCGCGATCATCACCGAGAAGGTCTTCGCCATCCCCGGGATGGGCAGCCTGTTCAATGCGGGACTCCAGCGCGGTGACCTCAACCCGGTAATGGGCTATTTCCTGATCGTGGCCGCCATGGCGATCACCTTCAATTTTCTGGCCGACATGGCCTATGCCGGGCTCGACCCCAGAGTGAGGATCCGCTAGATGTCCACACCAATTGGCTTGGGGCCGACCCCGCCCGAGATCCCCGCCGACGAACTCGCCGTCGCGAGCGCGATCCCCGAAAGTCAGGGACGCCTGATCTGGCGTCGCTTCGTCGGCAACAAGGTGGCCGTCGCCTCCGTCATCATCCTCCTGCTCATCATCCTGTTTTCCTTCTCCGCCATCGGCATCGGCCCGATCCCCGGCTGGTGGCAGTACGGGTACAAAGCGCTCAACCCGCAGGTGAACGGCGGCAACCCCACCCTCTCGCTGGTGCCACAGTTTCTCGGCGGCAACGGTATCTCGCTGGGCGAGCATCCGTTCGGCCAGGACCGTATCGGCAAGGACTACTTCGCCATGACCATGCGCGGCATTCAGAACTCCGCGCTGGTCATGGTGGTTCTCGGCCTCATCGCGACCGTCGTGGGCGTGGTGGTCGGGGCCATCGCCGGCTACTACCGCGGCACCGTCGACGCCATTCTCATGCGGGTCACCGACGTCTTCATCGTGATTCCCGCCCTCGTGATCGGCTCCGTCGTGGGCCACTGGTTCGGCGCTCTCGGCGCCCCGGTACTGGCGATCATGCTCGGCTTCTTCTCCTGGATGGGCATCGCCCGCCTGGTGCGCGGCGAATTCCTGTCGCTGCGGGAACGCGAGTTCGTCGAGGCCGCCCGGGTCGCCGGGGCGAGCGACATGCGCATCATCTTCAAGCACATCCTGCCCAACGCCATGGGTGTCGTCATCGTGTCGGCGACGCTCATCATGGCCTCGGCCATTCTGCTCGAGACGGCGCTGAGTTATCTCGGCTACGGCATTCGCTCTCCCGATGTGTCGCTGGGTCTGCTGATCAGCTCGAATCAGTCGGCGTTCCAGACCCGGCCGTGGCTGTTCTGGTGGCCCGGCGCGTTCATCGTGTCGCTCGCGCTGCTGGTGAACTTCGTCGGCGACGGCCTGCGCGACGCCTTCGACCCGCGTCACCGCCGGTTCAAGCTCAGCAAAATGCGCGAAACCCGGCCCGAACCGGAGCTGGAGGCGCAGCCGTGACCCCGCTAGGCCAGCAGGCCTTAGGCCAGCAGAATTGCGACAACGGATGCCACGGCGCCCGCCGCCAGCACGCCAGCGCGACTCCAGGCCCACACGACCACAACGGGCGTCTGCGCGGCGAGCCCGCCGTCGATCAGACCGCTTCGCTGCAGGGCGTCCCAGCGTGCGCGCACCAGTTGCGCCGCCTCGCCGGACTCACTCCCCGGCAGGTCGCCGGGGCGTGGGGAGCCGCTGACGTAGGGCACCGGGTCTGTGCTCTTGCGGCGCCCGGAGCTGGTCAGGCTGCGGCCGGGGGCCGGAGCGCAGTACACCGCGAACTTGCGCCCCGGCGTGTAGAGCGTGAGCGCGAACTTGGTGTCGACGTGCACGAGCGCCGCCCACGGCACCACGATGGTGCGCAGCGGATTGCGAATGGTCACGGCCGTGTCGCTGACGCGCAGGTCGGGGCGCCACAGTACCTCCCAGACGAACAGAACCACGAACAGTGCCGGAACGACCAGCCACCGGTTCGACAAAGTCGGGAGCAGAAACACGCTCACCGCGCTAGCGGCGGCAACGCTCGCGAACACGGCGGCGATGATGCGGTTGAACCGCGAGTAGAAGAGATTCGGGTCGGCAGCGACGGGCATGCAGCCATGCTGCCAGAAATTGAACTCACCCACAGCGAAAGCAGGACTTCATGACCGACCAGGTGACGACCACATTCTCCGGCCCCGTACTGCAGGTCACCGACCTCACCGTGCACTTCGGCGTCGATAACGTCTGGGTACCGGCCGCCCTCAAACTGAACTATTCGATCGAGCGGGGCAAGGTGCTCGCCATCGTCGGCGAGTCCGGCTCTGGCAAGAGCGCGAGCTCCATGGCCATCCTCGATCTGCTCCCCGACAACAGCCGCATTTCCGGAAGCGTCAAGCTCAGCGGCCGGGAACTCATGGGCCTGAAGCCGGCGCAGATGCACAAGGTGCGCGGCGGCCAGATCGCCATGATCTTCCAGGAGCCGATGACGGCACTCAACCCGGTCTACACGATCGGGTTCCAGATCATCGAGACCCTGCGCGCCCACTTCGGCATGTCACCCTCGCAGGCCAAGACGCGCGCCCTCGAACTGCTCGACATGGTCGAGCTGCCCGATCCGCTCAAGGCCTTCAACTCCTACCCGCACCAGCTGAGCGGCGGCCAACGCCAGCGCGCCATGATCGCGCAATCCATCTCCTGCGACCCGCAGCTGCTCATCGCCGACGAACCAACCACCGCCCTCGACGTGACGGTGCAGGCCGAGATCCTCGACCTGCTGCGGAGCCTGCGCGACCGACTCGACAGCGCCATCCTCTTGATCACCCACGATATGGGCGTGGTCGCCGACCTCGCCGATGACATCGCCGTCATGCGCCGCGGTGTCATCGTGGAGCGCGGCGCGGTCGACCAGATCTTCAACGAACCCACTCACCCCTACACGATCGCCCTGCTGCAGGCGGTTCCGCACCTGGGCCAGCGTGGTGACGAAGCGATCGACATGACCGCGGCGCTCGCCATCGGCACCGACATCGTGGTGGATGCCGTGCTCGCCGCCCGTATCGAGGTCAACGAGCGACTGGCGAATGAGGCGGCCAGTGCTGCCCGCAACGACAGCCGCGAAGTGGTCGTCAAATTCGACGATGTGGTCATCGATTACCCCAAACACGGTCGCGTCGCGGCATTCCGCGCCGTCGACAAGGTCAACCTCTACGTACGGCAGGGCGAGGTACTCGGGCTCGTGGGGGAGTCCGGCTCCGGCAAGACCACCCTCGGACGCGCCGCCATCGCACTGCTGCCGATCACCGAGGGCTCATTACACGTGGCCGGCCATGACATCTCCAAGGCCAGCCGGGAGGAGATCCACCGGCTGCACAAGAGCGTCGGCATCGTCTTCCAAGACCCGTCCTCCTCGCTCAACCCACGGATGCCCATCGGTGAGAGTATCGGGGAACCCCTCAAGCTCGCGAAGGGGCTGAAGGGGGCCGGACTCAGCGCCGAAGTGGAACGGTTGCTCGACAGCGTCGAGCTGCCACGCGCCTACCGCAGCCGCTTTCCGCACGAACTGTCCGGCGGGCAGAAACAGCGCGTCGGGATCGCCCGCGCTCTCTCGCTCGAACCGAAGGTGCTCATCGCCGACGAGCCCACCAGTGCGCTCGACGTCTCGGTGCAGGCCCGAGTTCTGGAGCTGATTCAGTCGCTGCAGAAGCAGATGAACTTCGCCTGCCTGTTCATCACCCACGACCTCGCCGTCATCGATGTGCTCGCCGACCGCATCGCGGTCATGCACCACGGTCGCATCGTGGAAACCGGCACGCGGGATGAGATTCTTCGCTATCCGAAAGACCCCTATACCCAGCGTCTGCTGGCCGCCGTGCCGATCCCCGACCCCACCGAACAGCGTGCCCGCCGCGAGCTGCGCCGCGAATTGTTGGCCGCCGGTATCGACGAATAGGCGAATTACCGAGCCATCCCAGATTCTGCGACAGATTCCCGTCTTGTTGCAGAGCCTGCAACATAGCGCGTGCCGCTCGTCGATGTCGACGAGCTGCGCGCTAAACGTGCGCCCATCATAGCTGAGCACGTCTAATTTCGGGCTGCACTTTTGAGCAATATGCGGCTAATTAACCCCTATATTGAGCAATACTCATGCTATTTGGGCAATTGCGTTACCAGTGTGTAACGTTTGGCGACTTTACCGTCAGGCGTCCTTCCCCCGACCTAGGGTCGAATCACCACCATGGCGGCGGCGTGACAAGAAATTACGCCGTCGCCATTTGCACACGATCGCACAGGAGGAACAATGAGATTCAGACGTATCGGGGCAGTAATTGCCGCGGTTGGCGCCGCAACGCTCGTCTTATCCGGCTGCTCGGCCCCCACGGCCGAGTCCGGGCTCGATGAGGGAACGAGTGTCGACGTCGCGTGGAACCAGCCGTTCTTCTCGTACAACGGCTTGACGTCGTTCGGCAACGCCACAGCGAACAACAACATCACGTACATGACGAACGACTGGTTCAACTACTACGACAACACGCCGGAGTTGAAGCAGAACGAGTCGTACGGCAGCTATGAGCTGGTGTCGGAAGACCCTCTCACTGTCAAGTACACCCTCGCTGACGACGTTAAGTGGTCAGATGGAACCGCAGTGGATGCGTCCGACCTTCTCCTGAGCTGGGCCGCCAACTCACGCGCGCTCGACACCCCAAACTTCGACTCCAATGATTTCGTCGACCCAGACACCGGTGAGTTCACCGACGCGTTCCCGGACGACGTCGTCTACTTCGACTCCGGTGCCCAGGCCGACTCCGGCCTCGGACTCGTGCACGACGTGCCAGAGATCAGCGACGACAACCGCTCGATGACCATGGTCTACTCGGCGCCCTACGTCGACTGGGAACTCGCCCTCTACGCCCCGCTCCCGGCGCACGTGGTCGCGAAGAACGCCCTCGGCCTCGACGACAATGAGAAAGCCAAGACCGCTCTCGTCACTGCCATTCAGGACAACGACACCGCGTCGCTCGCCAAGATCTCTTCCTTCTGGAACTCCGGCTTCAACTTCACCTCGCTGCCGGACGACCCCGAACTGTATGTGGGGACCGGCCCGTACACGATCTCAGCTTTCGTGGCCGATCAGTACATCACTATGAAGGCCAACCCGGAATACACCGGCGAGAACAAGCCGTCGATCGAAGAGGTCACCGTGCGCTTCATCACGGACCCGCTCGCATCCGTTCAGGCTCTCGAAAACGGTGACGTCGATGTCATCTCTCCCCAGTCCACCTCTGACCTCGTCACCGCGCTCGACGCGCTTGACAAGGTCACCGTGCTCAAGGGTGCAGAAGGCACGTACGAGCACATCGACCTGCAGTTCGACCAGGGCAAGAGCGGCGTCTTCAATGACCCGCTGGTGCGCGAAGCGTTCATGAAGGTCGTTCCCCGGCAGGAGATCCTCGACAAGCTGATCAAGCCCATCGTCGGTGACGACGCAACCCTGCGCGGTTCACAGATGATCGTTCCCGGTGCCGAAGGCTACGACGATTCCATCGCCGGCAACAGCTCGGACGACTACGCCGACGTCGATGTGGAGGGTGCCAAGGCACTGATCGCCCAGTCCGGTGCGACCAACCTCGACGTGACGCTGCTCTACGCATCGACCAACCCGCGTCGTGTCAATGAGTTCGCGCTGATTCAGGCCAGTGCGGCCCTGGCTGGCTTCAATGTGCTCGACGGCGGCAGCGCCGAGTGGGGCGGAATTCTTGGCACCCCCGGTGCCTACGATGCTTCCCTGTTCGGATGGCAGTCGACCAGTCTCGGCGTCTCGAGCGCCGGACCGAACTTCGAAACCGGTGGCATCAACAACCACAACTTCTTCTCCAACGCCGAAGCCGACGCTGTGATCAAGAAGCTCAACGTTGAGTTCGACCCCGCAACGCAGATCGAGCTGCAGCAGGAGATCGACAAGATCCTCTGGGAGAATTTCTACGGTGTGACCATCTTCCAGTTCCCCGGAGTGACGGCATTCAATGACAGCGTCACGGGCATCGACCCGTCGATTCTGGCGCCGACTATCTTCTGGAACATCTGGGATTGGAAGCTCGCCTAACCACGAGAATTTCTCGTTGGTTTGACGTGCTTTTGAGGCGCTGGGACCACTCGGTCCCAGCGCCTTCCACCCGACTATAGGCAGGTAGCCACCGCTCATGGCTTCATTTGTATTCCGGCGCCTCATTGCCGCCGTCATCGTTCTTCTCGCAGCCACTTTTTTGATGTACATGTTGGTCGCCCTCTCTGGCGACCCGCTCAAGGAACTCCGCGAGAGCAGCGCACCCAACAAGCTCGAACTGATGGCGTCGTTGAGCCAGAGGCTCAACCTCGACGTCCCCCCCTTCTTTCGCTACTTCTTGTGGCTCGGCGGCGTTGGTCAATGTTTTGTCGGTGCCTGTGATTTCGGCGTCAACGTTCAAGGCCTTCCCGTCGTAGTCCTGCTTCAGCAGGCCATGGGATCAACACTGCAGTTGGTCACCGGCGCCCAGATCATCGCCATCATCGTCGGTCTGATCGTTGGTATCACCACGGCGCTCCGCCAGTACAGCGGCTACGACTACACCATCACCTTTGCTTCGTTCCTGTTCTTCTCCCTGCCCATCTTTTGGGTGGCAGTGCTGCTCAAGCAATACATCGCCATCGGGTTCAATAACTGGTTGGCCGATCCCCTCATCGGAATACCGGTCATGATCGGCATGTCGATCGTGTCGGGACTGCTCTGGATGTCGCTCCTCGGCGGTGCCGCGCGGCGCCGCTGGATCACCCTCGGGGTAGCGACCGCCTCGACCCTGGCATTGCTGGCCTACTTCGAGATGTCCGACTGGTTCACGACGCCGAGCGTGGGCATCGTCGGTGTTTCGGTTACCGCCATCGCCGCAGCCCTCGGCGTCACGGCCGTCTCGGTCGGCCTCAAAGACAAGAATGCCCTGCGTGGCGCTCTCGTCACCGCCGCCCTGGGAATCGCCCTGTACTACCCGATGACCTATTTCGTTTTCAGGAGCATGTCACTTCCGCTGTTCTTCGCCCTCGCTCTCGGCGCGGTCGTTGCCGGCGGTGCCATTGGCTACTTCCTTGGCGGCCGCGATCGCTGGCAGTCCGCGCGCACCTCGGCCATCGTCGCCGTAATCATCGGTGCGGTGATCGCCATCGACGGCCATCTGCTGTATTGGAACGACTACATCAATTCCAGCCGGGTCAACGGCCGGCCGGTGGCGACCATCGGCTCCGTCACGCCGAACCTCGGCGGAAATTTCTGGATTCAGGGCATCGACACCTTCACCCACTTGCTGTTGCCGACCATCGCGATTATTCTGATCTCCTTCGCCAGCCTTACCCGCTACACGCGGGCGAGCATGCTCGAGGTGATGAACCAGGACTATATCCGCACGGCCAGGTCCAAGGGACTCACCCAGCGCACCGTCGTGGTGCGCCACGCCCTGCGCAACGCCCTCATTCCGATCGCGACGGTGATCGCACTTGATATCGGAGCACTCATCGGCGGAGCGGTGATCACCGAGTCCGTGTTCGGATGGAGCGGCATGGGCCGACTGTTCCAAAACGGTATCGACCACGTTGATCCGAACCCGGTGATGGCGTTCTTCGTCGTGACCGGTCTCCTCGCCGTGATCTTCAACCTGCTCGCCGACCTGCTGTATGCGTCCCTCGACCCGAGAATCAGGGTGTCCTAATGACCGATTCCACGCCCTCCCTGCACGTGCAGCCAGGCCCGCCCGACGAGACCTCGATTGAGCAACGCGAAACGGTCGGGCTCAGCCAGGGCCAGATCGTTCGCAAACGCTTCTTTCACCACAAGGGTGCCGTTGTCTCGATCTTCGTTCTCGCCTTTGTGATCGTGCTCGCGTTCAGCTCGGTCGGCCTCCACGTCTGGGGTCTGAACACGGCCGGCTGGTGGCCCTGGCACTGGAACGCCACGCCGCCGCTGGTCAACCGTGGATTTCCGACCCTGAACCTGATCCCGGGTCCCGGTTTCGGCATCGGGCCGCACCCCTTCGGCCAGGACGAGATCGGCAAGGATATCTTTGCCCTCGTCATGCGCGGCACGCAGCAATCCATCATGATCATGGTGCTGGTCGGACTGGTCGGAACCGGAATGGGCGTTCTGATCGGCTCCCTGGCCGGCTTCTACCGCGGAATCGGCGATGCCCTCCTCATGCGCTTCACCGACGTGATCATCACCATCCCGTTCATCGTGGTGGGTGCGGTGATCGGCCGCTCGGTCGGAGCTGCCGGTCTCGGCGCTGCCATTCTGGGCCTTGCCCTGGGCCTCTTCGCCTGGACCGGGCTCGCCCGGCTGGTGCGTGGGGAATTCTTGTCCCTGCGCGAACGCGAGTTCATCGACGCGGCCAGGGTCTCCGGGGCGAGTGACGCCCGCATCATCTTCAAGCACATCCTGCCCAACGCGGTCGGTGTGATCATCGTGAGCGCCACCCTGCTCATGGCCGGAGCCATCCTCGCTGAAACCGCGCTGAGCTTTCTGGGCTACGGCGTGCGTAATCCCGACACGTCGCTCGGCCTGATCGTGGCCCAGAACGTGGCCGCGTTCGCGACCCGCCCCTGGCTGTTCTGGTGGCCGGGTGTGTTCATCATCGTCATCGCCCTCACCGTGAACTTCATCGGTGACGGTCTGCGCGACGCCTTCGACCCGCGTCAGAAGAAGATGCCGTCCGCGAAGGCGCTGCTGAAAGCGGATGCCCGTCGGGCGCGCGCCGCGCGCGCCTCCAGCACGGTCTAGCGCTCATGTTTCGGGTTCTACAGAACGAGACCGAGCACCGAGGCGGCGAGCAGTACGGTGAGTACCGCGATGGTGACCCGGTGGGTGGTCACGCGGAGGGCATCCGGATCGATGGCGGTTCCATCCAGGTGTCCGGCGTCCCGCAGCTGTTCCCATCGTTGCCGCAACACAAACGCGACCTGCCCGGATGCGGTCGTCACAGAGTCTCCCGGCCGAACACTTCGGCCGGCCCCATAGGCGGAATCGCCGAGGTTCTTCACATCGGAGCGCTCGATCGCGATCGCACCGCGGATGCCGGGGCTCGGCGCCGCCCAGACCGGAATTCGCCGCTCGGCGGTGAACAGGGTCAGGGTGTAGCGGGTGTCGATTCGCTGCACGTGCGGCCACGGCACGAAAAATGTGCGGAACACGTTGACGACCGTGATGCCGTGTTGCGCAATCACAATGTGCGGCTGCCAGAACAAAGCTCCGGCTGCTGCGGCGAAGAACAGCAGCAGCGGCACGGTGCGTACCAGATTCTCCAGGTCGTTCGCCAACACCAGGCCGATGCACCCCGCCAGGCACAGCACGGCAACAACGCCGGCCAGAACGCGGCCAAAAACAGGACGAAATGTGAAGATCGACATAGGTCCATTTTCACAGACGACGCGCTCGACACAGACAGGACCCCCCTTTCATGAGTAACGAAGCAACCATTTCAACCGGCGACGGCTCTACTTCTCGGCCCGTCACCGAGGCCGTACTCGAGGTCGCCGACCTCAATGTGGATTTCTGGGTCGAGGGGGAGCTCTACCCGGCGGCCATCAACATGAATTACCAGGTGCGCCGCGGCGAGGTGCTCGCCATCGTGGGGGAGTCGGGCTCGGGCAAGAGCACCGGGACCATGGCGCTGCTCGGACTCCTGCCGCAAAACGCACGCACGACCGGGTCGATCAAACTCCTCGGTAAAGAGATCTGCGGCATCCCCGAGTCGGAAATTCGCAAGGTGCGCGGCAACGACGTCGCAACCATCTTTCAGGAGCCGATGACGGCCCTCAACCCGGTCTACACGGTGGGCTTCCAGATTGTAGAAGCCCTGCGTTCGCACTTCGACCTCTCTCCGCACGAGGCCAAAGCTCGCGCCATCGAACTGCTGACGCTCGTCGAAATGCCCAACCCCACACTGTCGTTCGACAAGTATCCGCACCAGCTGTCGGGCGGACAACGGCAGCGGGCCATGATCGCCCAGTCGATTTCGTGTGACCCGGTCTTACTAGTTGCCGACGAGCCGACGACCGCGCTCGACGTCACCGTGCAGGCCGAAATTCTCGACCTGCTGCGCAATCTGCATACGCGGCTCGACAGCGCCATCATCCTGATCACCCACGACATGGGCGTTGTTGCCGATCTGGCCGACTGGGTCATGGTCATGAAGAACGGGCTCACGGTCGAGGCCGGGCCCATCGACGACATCTTCAATCGTCCCCAGCATCCGTACACGCAGCAATTGCTCGCCGCGGTGCCGCACCTCGGTCGCGGCATAGAAACGGTCGCCCGGGAACAGGTGGCTCACCCGGTCGGGGTCAAACCGGTCCTCGATTTTCAGAATGTCTCCATCGACTATCCAAAGCGTGGGCGTATTCCCGCGTTCCGGGCCGCCGATTCCATCGACTTTCAAATTTTCCCCGGGGAGATCGTCGGCCTGGTCGGCGAGTCTGGTTCGGGCAAGACAACGCTCGGACGCGCCGCCGTCGGACTGCTCCCAATCGCCGACGGCACGCTCATCTCCTGCGGGATCGACATCTCGCACGCGAAAATGCGCGACCTGCGACCCCTGCGCCGCAAGGCGGGCATCGTCTTTCAGGACCCGGCGTCATCGCTGAACCCGCGGATGCCGATTGGAGAATCGATCGGGGAACCCCTCTATCTGTCCGGCGAGGCGCGTGGCCTCGACCTCGACAAGCGTGTTCAAACGCTCCTGGAACAGGTGGAACTCCCGACGAGCTACCGCAACCGCTTTCCGCACGAGTTGTCCGGGGGGCAGAAACAGCGGGTCGGCATTGCGCGCGCGCTCGCCCTGCATCCGGACCTGTTGGTTGCCGACGAACCGACCAGTGCGCTGGACGTCTCGGTGCAGGCTCGTTTTCTCGATCTGTTGCACGAGCTTCAGGAACGGCTCGGCTTCGCCTGCCTGTTCATCAGTCACGACCTCGCGGTGGTCGACGCGCTCGCCCACCGGATTGCGGTGATGCACACCGGCAAGCTGGTGGAGCAGGGCACGAGCGATGAGATCCTGCGTGCGCCGAAGGATCCGTACACGCAGCGACTGATCAGCGCGGTTCCGGTGCCGGACCCGGTGGAACAGCGCATCCGCCGGGAGGCTCGTCAGGCCGCCAAGGGGTAAGAGGAACGGGACGCGCGCCACTCCCACCGATCCGGTGGCGTGGATACGGTAGGATAGTACTTTGGGTCACATTATGACCCCTGGTATCCATTCTTCGTCGCGCGCGAGACTCTGCGGCACTCATTCTTCGTAAGGATCTATTTTTATGGCGATTGCTACACGCAATAACCTCCGAAATGTTGCAATCGTTGCTCACGTTGACCACGGTAAGACGACGCTGGTTGACGCGATGCTCAAGCAGACCGACTCCTTCGCTGACCACTCTCACGTTGAAGAGCGCGCGATGGACTCGAACGAACTCGAGCGCGAAAAAGGCATCACGATTCTCGCCAAGAACACGGCGGTTTCGTACAAGGGCATCCACGCCACCGACGGTCCCATCACCATCAACGTGATCGACACCCCGGGCCACGCTGACTTCGGTGGCGAGGTCGAGCGCGGACTGTCCATGGTTGACGGCGTTGTTCTCCTCGTTGACGCATCAGAGGGCCCGCTGCCGCAGACCCGTTTCGTGCTCCGCAAGGCGCTCGAAGCCAAGCTCCCCGTCATCCTGCTGGTCAACAAGACCGACCGTCCCGACGCGCGCATCGACGAGGTTGTGGCCGAGAGCCAGGACCTGCTCATCGGCCTCGCGAGCGACATGGCCGACGACTTTCCCGACCTCGACCTCGACGCCGTGCTCGACGTGCCCGTCGTCTACGCGTCCGGCCGTAACGGTGCCGCCAGCTGGAACAAGCCCGAAGACGGCACGCTGCCCGACAACGACGACCTCGAGCCGCTGTTCGACGCCATCCTCAAGCACATCCCGGCACCGACCTACGATGACACGCACCCGCTTCAGGCGCACGTCACCAACCTCGACGCCTCGCCGTTCCTCGGCCGCCTCGCGCTGCTGCGCATCTTCCAGGGCACCATCAAGAAGGGCCAGACCGTGGCCTGGGTGCAGCAGGACGGCACCGTCAGCAACGTGAAGATCACCGAGCTGCTGATCACCAAGGCGCTGGACCGCTACCCGACCGAGAGCGCCGGCCCCGGCGACATCGTTGCCGTTGCCGGTATCGAGAACATCACCATCGGTGAGACCCTCGCCGACCCCGACGACGTTCGCCCGTTGCCGACCATCACGGTCGACGACCCGGCCATCTCGATGACCATCGGCACCAACACCTCGCCGCTCATGGGCAAGGTCAAGGGCCACAAGCTCACCGCCCGCATGGTCAAGGACCGCCTCGACCGTGAGCTGGTCGGTAACGTCTCGCTCAAGGTCGTCGACATCGGACGCCCGGATGCTTGGGAGGTGCAGGGTCGTGGAGAACTGGCCCTCGCCATCCTGGTCGAGCAGATGCGCCGCGAAGGCTTCGAACTCACCGTCGGCAAGCCGCAGGTAGTTGTGAAGCGCATTGACGGCAAGGTGCACGAGCCGTTCGAGCACCTCACCATTGACGCGCCCGAGGAATACCTCGGCGCCATCACGCAGCTGCTCGCCGCTCGCAAGGGTCGCATGGAGAACATGGCCAACCACGGCACCGGCTGGGTTCGCATGGAATTCATCGTTCCGTCGCGCGGCCTGATCGGCTTCCGCACGCAGTTCCTCACCGACACGCGCGGTACCGGTATCGCCAACGCGATCCTGCACGGCTACGAGCCCTGGGCCGGCACCATCAACACCCGTACGAACGGTTCCATCGTGGCCGACCGAAGCGGCGCGGTCACCCCGTTCGCGATCATCAACCTGCAGGAGCGCATGTCGTTCTTCGTGCAGCCGACCAGCGAGGTGTACGAAGGCATGGTCATCGGCGAGAACTCGCGCGCCGACGACATGGACGTGAACATCACCAAGGAAAAGAAACTGACCAACATGCGTCAGTCCAGCTCCGACACGTTCGAGTCGATGACACCGCCCAAGCAGCTGTCGCTCGAGCAGTGCCTCGAATTCGCCCGTGAAGACGAGTGCGTCGAGGTCACCCCGGCCGCCGTGCGTATTCGCAAGGTAGAGCTGACGGCATCCGCTCGCTCGCGTCAGGTTTCGCGCGTGAAGAAGATGGACGCGAACTAGCCCTTCGCACCACGATGCCCTCTCGGTTCGCCGAGGGGGCATTGTTGCGTGCGGAGGCCGCATTAGAATTCAGACGAACCTGAAGGACTTGACATGACTATTTCCTCCCGTAGCCGCCGCCTCGTGCTTGCGCTCATGATCGCCGCCACTCTGCCCGCGCTGGCGGCCTGTTCGATCGGCGACACCGTGCAGCAGACCGTGAACGGGGTCGTGCAGGATGCGACCGGGGGCGACGTCAGCCTCGATGGCTCGCTCCCGAAAGACTGGCCGGCCGAAGTGCCGCTCATCGACGGCGAGGTTCTGTTCGCCACCGGCGGCATCGGCGAGGGCGAGGTCGGTGGTTGGGTCGTCACGATCAAGGCAACGTCGGCCACGCCGATCGAGGATGCCCGGGCGCAGCTTCTCGCTGCCGGGTTCAGCGTGGCTGTAGGTGTTCCGGGTGCCGACTCCGAAGTGGTGACCGTGACGAACGCGACCTACGGCGTCGTGGTCGCGGGGAACGCCGATGGCATTTTGTACACGGTGACGCCGCTGCCTGACGCGCTGAAGTAATCGCGCGTTACGCGAAGAGGGCGGACCCGACGTAGGCTCCGTCGGCGGCTCCGGCCGGAACCACGAACAACGCACTCCCGACGTGGCGAATGTACTCGTTGAGCGCATCGTGCTTGGCGAGGTTCAGCTGCACGGTCGTGAACTGGGCCGGCGAACGCTGGAAGCTGATGAAGAACAGCCCGGCCTCGAGGCGGCCGAGGTCATCGTTGCCGTCGACGAAGTTGTAGCCCCGGCGCAGCAGCTTCATACCCTTGTTCTGCGTGGGATGCGCGAGCCGCATGTGGGCAGCGGCGCCGATGAGTGGCTGGTTTTCCCGACCGGCGATCGTGAAATCGGGCTCGCTGAACTCGGTTCCACCGGAGAGCGGTGCGCCGGCACCTTTGGTGCGGCCGAACACCGTTTCCTGCTCACTGAGAATGGTGCGATCCCAGGTTTCAATGGTCATGCGGATGCGCCGCGCCACCAGGTAGGAGCCGCCGGCCAGCCAGGCCGGCCCATCGGAGGACGACACCCAGACCTGGCCGTTGACCACGTCGGGCTGCTCGGCCTTGATGTTGGCGGTGCCGTCCTTGAATCCGAACAGGTTGCGCGGGGTGGCCTGGGTCGTCGAGGTCGACGAGGTGCGCCCGAAGCCGAGCTGCGACCAGCGCAGGGCTGCCCGCCCGAAGGCGATGCGGGACAGGTTGCGAATGGCGTGCACGGCCACCTGCGGGTCATTGGAGCAGGCCTGGATGCACAGGTCACCATCACTGCGGCCGGTATCGAGGTCGTCGCCGGGAAAGTGCGGCAGCGACGTGAGGTCTGCGGGGCGGCGGGCGGCAATGCCGAAGCGATCGACGCCATCCGCTGTTTCAAACAGGGTCGGGCCGAAGCCGAACGTGATGGTGAGGCCAGCCGTGGGCAGTCCCTGGGCCTCGCCGGTGTCTTCGGGCGGGGCGTCGTAGGGGCCGCTGACGGCGCCGTACTCACCGATATCCTGGCCGGCGGTCATGGCGGCGGCGGCGATGGTCCAGTCCTGCAGCAGCTCGATCAGCTCCGCCCGCGTCGTGCCGGCCGAGACGTCGAACGCGGCGAAGTGCAGGCGATCCTGCGCGGGCGTGACGATGCCGGCCTGATGGCTGCCGTAAAACGGGTAGACCGCCGAAGCGGATGCCGCCCCCGGCGACGCAGACGCCGCCAGCGCCACCCGGTCCCCGGCTACCCCCAGCCCGATGCCGGCCACGCTGGCCCCGGCGAGGCCGAGCAGACCGCGCCGGGACAGGCCGCGGGCTGGCACGGCCAGATCGGTGGACCCGGTGCGCTTATCGCGCTTCACGGAGCGCTTCGCGGAGCGACTCACAACACGAGCGCTGCGGTGAGCTGGTTCAGCGGCTCGCCAAGCGCGTTGACCTGGTCGGCGAGGGCGCGAATCTCGGCCGGAGTGAGGTCGGTGTAGAGCGTGAAGCCGTCGCCGACCCGCTGGGCGTCGAGCAGTGCCTGCAGCGAGCCGAACTCGGTGTCGAGCGACGCGGCCAGGTCGGCATCCGTTTTCAGCAAAATGGGACGCACCCCGTCGTAGAGAACTTTGGCGCCGTCAACGTTGGCCTGGAAGTCCCAGAGGTCGGTGTGCGACCAGATTTCTTCCTCGCCGGTGACCTTTCCGGTGGCGACCTCGTCGAGTAGGCCGATGGCCCCGTTGGTCTGCTGCGACAGGGTGAAGGTGAGTCCCTCGATCTTCTCGTGCAGGGTCGCGGTGTCAGCGACGAGTTGTTCGGTGAGTGCCGCACGCTGGTCGGCGGTGTAGGCAACGAAGCCGGCCTCAGCGTCCTGCGGCCAGAGGTCCTTCTCGATGGCGTGCCAGCCGGTCCAGTTTTGGCCTTCTTCGAGGTCGGCCTCGCGCAGGTCGAGCTTGGGGTCGAGGTCGCCGAACGATTCTGCGATGGTCTCCACG
The DNA here is from genome assembly GCF_004403505.1 of Cryobacterium sp. TMT1-2-2. Taxonomy (NCBI): domain Bacteria; kingdom Bacillati; phylum Actinomycetota; class Actinomycetes; order Micrococcales; family Microbacteriaceae; genus Cryobacterium; species Cryobacterium sp. TMT1-2-2. The sequence continues at coordinate 273,478 of NZ_SOGS01000026.1, forward strand.
CGCTCCCAGTGCACCCGGGTGGAGGCGTACAGGCTGCGTGCGGTGCCATCGTCCCCGGCGGAATAGGCTGCGGCGAACGCGTCGGTGCCGGTGACGAGCTGGTCGATCTGGTCGCTCACGTAGGAGCCGTAGTTGGTGTTGGCGGTGACGATCTGGGCGGCGAGGTCAACGTCGACGGTGGCGGCGGCATCCGTTTTGGTGGCGGTGAACTCGGCCTTGCCGACACCGTCGCCGGTCATGCCCGGCTTGCACGCGGTGAAGTAGCTGCCGGCATCGAGCTGTACCACCAGGTCGCGGCTGAGGCCGGGGCCGATATTCTCGGCCTCACCGACGATGCGCAGGCCGTCCTCGGCCAGCAGGTAGAACTCGGTCACCTGGTCACCGGAATTGGTGACCGAAAAACGGATGCTGCCGGCCGGCGCCTCGTTCGCGCTCACCGCGCAGTCGGTCGCGCTGCTGTCCACGGTGAGGGCCGTGTGGGTGGCTGCCGGGTTGTTGGCGACACAGCCGCTCAGGAGGCCGATTCCGAGAACACCGAGGCCGAGCAGGCTGGCGGAACGTAAGACACGGGGCATGGAGATCCTTTGAACTGGGCGAGAAAAGTCAGTGCGCGGCGACGGGCGTGGGCGCCGGCGCGGTTGGTGCTGCCGGGGCTGGGCGGGCGCTCGTGCGGCCGTGACGGCTCTTTCTGATGAAGACCGTCAGGGTGGGCACGGCATAGGCCAGCCAGGCGAACATCTCCAGCCAGGTGGTGGCGGGGGAGAAGTTCAGGGTGCCCTTGAGGAGGGTGCCGTACCAGCTGTCCGGCGGCACGGCGGCGCTCACGTTGAAGGCGAGGGCGTTCAGCCCGGGCAGGAGACCGGCCTCCTGCAGGTCGTGCACACCGTAGGAGAGCACGCCAGCGGCCACAACGATGAGGATGGCACCCGTGTAGGTGAAGAACTTCGACAGGTTGATCTTGAGCATGCCGGCGTAGATCAGAACGCCCAAGCCGATCGCCGTCAGGATGCCGAGGGCAGCGCCGAGCAGCGGCATGGTCGTTGCGCCGGTCGCCTGCACTGCGGCCCAGATGAACAGGGCCGTTTCAATGCCCTCCCGGCCGACGGCGAGGAAGGCCACGAGTACGAGCCCTAGGCCGGCACCGACGAGGTGCTTGTCGATGTTGCCCTGCAGGTGGCCTTTGAGGTCGCGTGCGGTGCGCAGCATCCAGAACACCATCCAGGTCACCAGGCCGGTCGCAACGATCGACAGCACGCCGCCGATGGTCTCCTGGGCGGTGAACGACAGCCCATAGGTGCCGAAGGTGAGCAGCGCGCCGATGCCGAGGGCGAGCAGCACGGCCAGGGCCACACCGAGCCAGATGCGCGGCAGCACGTCACGTCGACCGATTTTCACGACGTAGGCGATAAGAATCGTCACGATCAGTGCGGCCTCAAGGCCTTCGCGCAGGCCGATCAGATAGTTTGCGAGCACAGGGTCCCTCGAACAATTCGGGCAATGGTTTTGGGCGAAAAAATTTGGTAAGGCTAACCTTACCGAAGATGACTCTAGTCCGAACCGCGCGATCGTGTCTAGTTATGATTTGATTCGGGCACAGCTATTACCCAGCAACGAACAGCCCGCAGAGCAGAAACGGTGCGTACGCCCATGGTCATGTCCGGCAGCGGCGAGCGAATCCTGTTCGTGCATGCCCGGCCTGGCGATGAATCCGCCCTGACCGGCGGCACGATCGCACGGCTCCGCGCCGAGGGGGCGCGGGTGGTCGTGCTCTACGCCGCCGCGCCGGCCGAAACGGATGCCGCCGCGCTGGCCGCTGCCCCGACCGCCGCGTGGGTCGCAACCGATGATGCCGCTGTCTCCGGCGCGCTGGCCGAACTGGGAGCGCGTAGCTGGCACCGCCTGCCGCCAGAGCCCGACCTCACCGAGGCGTTGCACACTGCGATTGACGAGCTCGGTGCGACGGCCGTGGTCGTAGGAACTGTCACGGATGCACTGCGCGAGATGGCGACGACCGCCGCACACGAGGCCGGGCTGCCGGTGTTCCTTGCCCGCACGGTGCGGCAGGCGCCCGGCCAGCGCCTCATCGCGATCGACGTGGGAGACCACCTCGACCAGAAGCTGCGCGCGCTCGCCCACTTTTCCGCGCGCTGGGGCGTGACCGAGCGCACGCGCACCCTCGCCGACGGCAGCACCGACCTGATCACCGACACGGAAACCTTCCTCAGAACGGATGCCCCGCGCCGCGCCCTGCCGCCGCCCCCGCCCCGCCCCGCTCGCCTCACCATCGCGAACCGGTCGCTGGCCGGTCTCGGGGGCTTGGCTGCGGGCATCCTCTTTGGCGTGCTGGGTACCATCGCGCACCAGGCCACCCTGACAGTGTTCGGCGCGGAGCTGCCGATCGGCCTGGCCATCGCGTTCGTCGGCATCGGCGCGCTGCTGCTCGGGCTGCGCCTCGTGGTGGGGGACCGCTTCGTGGTCGGACTGGCCGCGGCTGGGCTGCTCCTGACCATTTTCGTGCTGTCCCTTCGCGGCTCAGGCGGATCGGTGCTCGTGCCGGCTGGCCTGCCGGGAACCCTGTGGACTGTCGTTCCGGCGCTCATCGCGGCGTTCGTGCTGGCCTGGCCGAAACTGCCACCGCGCCGCCGATAAGGGGCGCCGACCGAGGGGCGTAGAATCAGGAGTCCGCTCTCGAAGGGAATCCCCAGCCTGTGACGTATGTGATCGCTCTTCCGTGCGTCGATGTGAAAGATCGTGCCTGCATCGACGAATGCCCGGTGGACTGCATTTATGAGGGCGAACGCTCCCTTTATATCCATCCAGACGAGTGCGTCGACTGCGGAGCCTGCGAACCGGTCTGCCCGGTCGAGGCCATCTACTACGAAGACGACCTGCCCGAACAGTGGGCCGACTACTACAAGGCCAACGTCGAATTCTTCGACGACCTCGGCTCCCCGGGCGGCGCCGCCAAGGTCGGCGTGCTCGCCAAGGACCACCCGGTAATCTCCGCACTGCCGCCGCAAGTTCAGCACTAAGCGATCTTCGTGCTGAAGCCGCTGCCGGATTACCCCTGGGATCAGATGGTCCCTTTTGCCGCTCAGGCCCGGCAGCACCAGGGCGAAATTGTCGACCTGTCGATCGGTTCGCCGGTCGACGCCACGCCCGACGTGGTGCAGCAGGCGCTTCGGGTGGCAACGGATGCGCACGCCTACCCGCAAACCGTCGGTACGCCCGCTCTGCAGCAGGCGATCATCGCCTGGTATGCCCGGCGCCGCGGCGTCACCGGGCTTCAGCCGAAGAACGTGCTGCCCACGATCGGTTCCAAGGAACTCGTTGCGCTCATGCCGTTCATGCTCGGCCTCGGCGAGGGCGACACGATCGTGCACCCGCGAGCCGCCTACCCGACCTATGCGATCGGCGCCGCCATTGCCGGCGCCACTGCCCTGGCCTCCGACGATCCCGCCGAGTGGCCGGAGTCGACCCAGCTGATCTGGCTGAACAGCCCCGGCAATCCGGACGGCCGGGTGCTGTCCGTCGACGACCTGCGGGCCGCCGTTGCCCGCGCCCGAGAACTCGATGCCGTCATCGTGAGTGACGAGTGTTATGCCGAGCTCGGCTGGGACGCCCCCTGGGATTCCGAGCCGATCCCGAGCATCCTCGACCCGCGAGTGATCGAGGGAGACCGCCGCAACATCGTGGCGATCTATTCGCTCAGCAAGCAGTCCAACATGGCCGGATATCGCGCGGCCTTCGCGGCGGGCTGTGGCGGCGTGCTCGGGCGGCTGCTCACCGTGCGCAAGCACGCCGGACTCATGCTCCCGGCGCCGCTGCAGGCGGCCATGATCGCCGCCCTCGGTGACGACGAGCATGTCGCCGTGCAGAAGGAGCGCTATCGTGCGCGCCGCGCTGTGCTGCGCCCCGCCCTCGAACAGGCCGGCTTTCGCATCGATCGGAGCGAAGCCGGGCTCTACCTCTGGGCAACCGAGGGACGACCCGCGTGGGAATCCATTGAACGGCTGGCGGCACTCGGCATTCTGGCCGGCCCGGGGCCGTTCTACGGCGATGTTTACCCGGAACACGTGCGGTTCTCGCTGACCGCGACGGATGAGCGCATCGCTGCTGCCGCATCGCGCCTTCTGGCCTGAAAAAGCCCCCATCTGGGGAGGACCTCTGTGGACTATCACCAACGAACCGCCCGAACTCTTAGCTGATGCAACAGTAGGCGGTCAGGCCGATTAGGCTGTAATCGCGACAGAATCGACCACAGCAGTTTCACCACTGGCCGATTCAGTGACGCGTCGCCACATTTCATCCGGCAGTGATACCCGAGGAGGCTCCGTGACCAACGTCGCGCAGCAGACAACATCCGGCGAACCGATGAGCGCTGACCCCAACAAGGTCACCCTCACTTTCCCCGGCGGGAGCGCAGAATTCCCGATCCTGACCAGCGTGGACGGTGTGTCGAGCATCGACATCTCCACCCTGACCAAGAAGACCGGCCTCACCACGCTGGACTACGGTTTCGTCAACACCGCGGCCACCCGCTCCGCGATCACCTACATCGACGGCGACGCGGGCATCCTGCGCTATCGCGGGTATCCGATCGAACAGATCGCCCAGAACTCGAACTTTCTCGAGACGGCCTGGCTGTTGATCTACGGCGAGCTTCCCAGCGCAAGCGAACTGGCCAACTTTGACGATCGCATCCGTCACCACACGCTTCTGCACGAAGACATGCGCCGCTTCTTCGACTCCCTGCCGCACAAGGCGCACCCGATGAGCGTGCTCGCCTCCGGCGTATCGGCCCTGTCGACCTTCTATCAGGACTCGCTCGACCCGAAGGACCCGGAGCAGGTCGAGATTTCGACCATCCGCCTGCTCGCGAAGCTGCCGGTCATGGCCGCCTACGCCCACAAGAAGAGCGTCGGCCAGGCTTTTCTCTACCCCGACAATTCGCTGAGCTTCGTTGACAACTTTCTCAAGCTCAACTTCGGCAACATGGCCGAGCCGTACGAGATCAACCCGGTCGTCAGCAAGGCGCTCGAACGCCTGCTTATGCTGCACGAAGACCACGAGCAGAACGCGTCCACCTCCACGGTTCGACTGGTCGGTTCGACCGAGGCCAATCTGTTCGCATCGGTGTCCTCGGGCATCAACGCTCTGTTCGGCCCGCTGCACGGCGGTGCCAACGAAGCTGTGCTGTCGATGCTCGGGGAGATCCAAGCATCCGGTCAGGGCGTCGAAAAGTACGTCGAACGTGTGAAGAACAAAGAGCAGGGCGTGAAGCTCATGGGCTTCGGCCACCGGGTCTACAAGAACTACGACCCGCGGGCTACCCTGGTCAAGGAGAGCGCCCACGAGGTGCTCGCCGCTCTCGGAGTGAAGGACGACCTGCTCGACATCGCGCAGGAACTCGAGCACATCGCGCTGAGCGACGACTACTTCAAGGAACGTCGTCTGTACCCCAACGTCGACTTCTACACCGGCGTCATCTATAAGGCCATGGGCTTTCCGACGCGTATGTTTACCGTGCTCTTCGCGATCGGCCGTCTGCCCGGCTGGGTCGCTCACTGGCGTGAGATGAACGAGGATCCGGCCACCAAGATCGGCCGCCCGCAGCAGCTCTATGTGGGCTCCGCGGCCCGCGACTACCCGCGCCGGTAGACAGGCTCGTTAGTCGCGGCACCCATTACAGATGAGGGGTAGGGGTGCCCTCATCTCTAACCGGCTCCTCGAAGTGCGCAGCGACGTCAGCAGCCGGGGACGTGGGCTCGGCGTTGCAGTCTTGGGCGACGAGCACCGTGGATTCTTTGGCGACGACGGTGAACGGAGCTGACGGCACGGAGACGATTCCCTCGATGGGTCGCCAGCCTTGGTCGCCGAAGCTGTAGTCGGCTCGGCAATCGACGGTGAGGGTGACCGTGTAGGCGCCCTTGAATGTGTATATGTGGCTGGTGGGACTCGATTTAGAGCTGCCGTCGATGATGAGTAGTTCCACCAGCCAACAGGGTGGCCACCCCGTGCTGGGGCTGACTCATCAGTCCTGGGGTGTCTCTCCGCACGAGGGGCTGCGCCCGTCCACGGGTCTGCGCGTTCCTGCGTGAATTCAGCTGGCAGCCGTCAAGAGCGAACGAGGCGGGCTATGGCGTCGGAGGCTTCCTTGATCTTGATGTCTGCCTGCTCGCCGCCGAGCTTGGCGGCGTCGACGACGCAGTGCTTGAGGTGGTCATCGAGGAGTCCGAGTGCAACGCCTTCCAGTGCTTTGGTGAGGGCCGAGATCTGGGTGAGGATGTCGATGCAGTATGTTTCCTCGTCGACCATGCGGTGGATGCCACGGGCCTGGCCTTCGATGCGTTTTAGGCGAGCGAGGTATTGGCTTTTGTCACCGATGTAGCCGTGCGTGGTGTGGCACGGCTCTGTGGTGGCCCCGGTGGGAGTGATTTTTTCCATGTCGTTGTCCTTTGTTCTTTGTTCTTTGTTCTTCGTTCTTCGTTCTTCGTTCTTCGCGACGGTACCGTCATGGTGATGGGTATGCGGGCCCGGACCCGCGGGGCCCAGGGTCATCCGTGGTCCCCGTGTTCCGGGTACTCGCTCATAGTCTCTACCCTCTGGGTGGCCTGGGTTCGGGTCGGTATGGATCTCTGACAAAAATGGTTGGGGTGGTGCCGGGTCCGGCCGGCACCACCCCAAGATACTCAAGTCGCCGTGGCGTATTTTGCGGGAGTGGCGTCGAACAGGGGGCCGCAGCCTGCGCAGCAAAACCAATAGCGGATACCCTCGTAGTCGCGGAAGAGACCTGTGGATTCCGCGTTTGCCTTCACGACCTGGCTTCCGGTCATGACGGGGCACTCGGCGAGGGCATTGTTGTCGGCGGTGGCACTGCAACAGCTGTTACTCATTGAAGGGTTTCCTTTCGATGGAACGGGGAGTGTTTCCTTTTGGGCGGGGACAGTCAGACGCCCTGCAGTTGCCGCACGGGAGTGTGCAGTGCTGAGGTGGACGCCGTGGTGTTCGCCTTGGACTTGAAGGACCGGAGGCGAAGGCTGTTGCTGACCACGAATACGCTCGAGAGCGCCATAGCGGCGCCGGCGAGCATCGGGTTCAGCAGTCCGAACGCGGCCAGCGGAATGGCCGCGACGTTGTAGGCGAAGGCCCAGAACAGGTTTGTCTTGATGGTGCCCAGGGTCTTGCGGGACAGGCGGATGGCATCGGCGGCGGAGCGGAGGTCCCCGCGCACCAGTGTGATGTCCGCGGCTTCAATCGAGACGTCCGACCCGGTTCCCATCGCCAGGCCCAGGTCGGCCTGGGCTAGGGCCGCGGCGTCGTTCACGCCGTCGCCGACCATCGCCACGACTTTCCCTTCGGACTGCAAGCGGGTGATGACGTCGACCTTGTCTTGGGGCATCACCTCGGCAATGACCTCGGTTATTCCGACCTCCGCTGCGACGTGCTCGGCGACCACCTTATTGTCTCCGGTCAGGAGCACGGGGTTCAGCCCGAGTGCTTTGAACTGGGCGATCGCCTCGGCGCTGGTGGCCTTGACGGCATCGGCGACGACCAAAACCGCACGGGCCTGACCGTCCCAGGCGACAGCGACCGCGGTCTTGCCCTGAGATTCCGCGGTGGCCTTTGCGAGGGCGAGCGTCGTGGGAAGGTGAAGGGACCAGTCCGCCAGTAGGCTCTCGCGCCCGACGAGCACGGCATGGCCATTCACAGTGCCCTGCACGCCCTTGCCTTCGACGTTCGTAAACGATTCCGGTACCGGAAGTGAGCCGATCTGCTGGGTTGCGCTTTTGGCGATGGCCTGGGCGATCGGGTGTTCGGAGGCGTCCTCCAATGCGCCAGCCAGCCTCAGAACGTCCTCCCGGGTGGTTCCGTCGATGGTGAACACGTCAATCAGCGTCATCTTGCCCGTAGTGACCGTTCCTGTCTTGTCGAGGACGATCGTGTCGACCTTGTGGGTGGACTCGAGTACTTCCGGGCCTTTGATGAGGATGCCCAGCTGGGCGCCCCGTCCGGTGCCGACTAGTAGCGCGGTTGGGGTTGCGAGTCCGAGGGCACAGGGGCAGGCGATAATCAGGACCGCGACGGCGGCCGTGAAGGCGGCGCTGAGCGGGAAGCCGGCACCGATCCAAGCGCCGAGCACCCCGATGGCCACGGCGATGACGATCGGTACGACGATTCCGGAGACCTTATCAGCGAGGCGTTGGACCTCGGCTTTGCCCGACTGGGCGTCCTCGACGAGCCTGGCCATCTGTGCCAGCTGGGTGTCCGAGCCAATCCTGGTGGCACTCACGACCAGACGGCCGCCGAAGTTGACGGTTGAGCCGGTCACGGCGTCGCCCACACCGACTTCGACTGGGATCGACTCGCCGGTGAGCATGCTCGCATCCACCGCCGAGGTACCCGCGACTATCACCCCGTCCGTGGCGATCTTTTCACCCGGTCGTATGACGAACTCATCGCCCACCGACAACTGCTCGACGGGGATCCGTGTTTCGACCCCGTCCCGAACAACCGCGACATCCTTGGCCCCCAGCCCGAGCAGCGTGCGCAGGGCAGCCCCCGCCTGGCGCTTGGACCTCTTCTCGAAGTATCGCCCGGCCAGGATGAACATGGTCACTCCGGCACCGACCTCCAGGTAGATGTTCCCGGCGCCGTCGGAGGGGTTGATCGTGAACGAGAACCCATGGGTCATGCCCGGCAGTCCGGCTGTTCCGAAGAACAGTGCGAAGAGTGACCACAGCAACGCAGCGGACGTGCCGACCGAGACCAGCGTGTCCATCGTGGCCGCGCCGTGGCGCAGGTTGGTCCACGCTGCCTTGTGAAAGGGCCAGGCCGCCCACACGATCACGGGAGCGGCCAGCGTCAGGGACGCCCACTGCCAGTAATTGAACTGCAGCGCCGGAACCATGGCCATCATGATGACCGGCAACGACAGCACTATCGACGCGATCAGCCTGTTCCGCAGCGATGTCAGCTCAGGGTCGGGCTGCTCCGCATCGTCGCTCGCCCGGTGGGCCGTTGTCGGTGTGCGGAGCGCCGCCGTATAGCCGGTCTTTTCGACCTCGGCGATCAGCGCCAATGGGTCCAGGCCGGCGGGGGCGGTGACCTTCGCCTTTTCGGTGGCGTAGTTGACGGTCGCGATCACGCCGTCGAGCTTGTTCAGTTTCTTCTCGATTCGCATCGCGCAAGAGGCGCAGGTCATCCCCCCGATCTCTAGCTCGATGGTGTTGCCCAGCGTTTGCGGCTGGGTCGATGTTTCGGACATGGGTCCTCCTCGGTGGTGCGCTTCCTGATCACGGGATGGGCCAGGCGCGCGGTGTCTATGGTGGTCAGTGCCCGGAATGTTCGGCAGGTTCGCCCGGATCCGCGGACTGGGCGGGCCCGGTGGCGGTTAGGACAAATTGGGCCGTGTGGACCTGTTCGTCGACTTGGAAGTCCAGGTAGAGCAGGTAGCGTCCCGGGGTCGGGGCCTCGGTCATGAATGTCACGTCCGGGCCGGAGACGGCGCCGGGCCGGGGTGCTTCGCCCTCGGGGTGGACGTGGAGGTAAGCCAGGTCCCCTTCGCGCAGGGCGACAAGGTGTCCGTAAGAACCCAGGTACGGCTGCAGTGTTGTGACCGGTTCTCCATCACGGGAAACCGAGACAGTGAGCATGGCCTGTTCGCTGGTGCTCAGCGTACCGACCAGGTCCACGTCGTAGCCATCGACCGTATCCGCGGCCGAAAGTGGAGCCGGCGTGGCGGGGGTGAATTCTCCGGCCGCCTGGACCGTTCGGGTCAGAGTGATGTTCTGTCCCGTTGCTGTCGGGACGATGTCCGCGTAGACCCGGTAGCTGCCGGCGGCGTTCCACTTCCAGGGCAGTGACCATAAGCCATGGGCATCCATGGTTGGGTGCACGTGGCGGAACTGGGTCCCGTCCGTGCGCACGATGATCAGATGGAGTTTCTTGTCATGGGAGGCCTCGAAGTCGGTGACCGGCGTTCCTGTGGCGTTGGAGATCGTGAACGCGAGTGTTCCCTCCTGATCTGCCAGGCCGGGGGACGAGATCTCCCCCAGGAGGAACCCGTCCTGTTCCATCGACAGGCCCTTCACTGATGCGGCCAGCTGTGTGTCGTTGCTGTCCATGACATGTTCTTCCGTTGGCTGCGTCCAGGCCGCCGTGGTTTGGGAGGGAACCACTGCGCCTGCGGTAGCAAATGAAGCGGTAAATAGGGCCGCGAGTCCCACTCCAAAGAGTCCGAGCTTTAGGGGAACCTTCATGGGACGCGCACCGCCCCGTAGCCGGCTTCCGCGACCGCTGCGAGGACGGCTGTGTCGTCTAGCTCGGCCTGGCTGGTCACGACAAGCTTTCCGGTCTTCGCGCTCACGTCGATCGACTGGATGCCTACTATCTGGCTGACCTCTTCCCGGATCGTCGTCTCGCAATGACCGCAGGTCATCCCGGTCACCTGATATTCGCGCATTGTCATAGAACTCTCCTCTGCTGAATCGAACACATACCCCTAGGGGGTACTAACATGCACAACGATATACCCACTGGGGGTATTCCTGTTACCATACCCCCGTAGGGTATAAATCTGAATTGTGGAATCGCCGGCTACGGCGAAAACGAAGGGAAACTGGAATGTCTCAATCAATACCGGGACGGGGAAAGAAGAGGCTCGCGCTTTTCCTCATCGCACTCGCGCAGTTCGTCGTGATCATGGATACCTCAATCGTGGGCGTGGCGTTGCCCCGCATGCAGGAGGAACTGGGCTTCAGCCCGGAGAATCTCTCCTGGGTTTTCAACGCCTACGTCATCACATTCGGGGGGCTCCTCTTGCTCGGCGGGCGTCTTGGGGATGTCTTCGGCGCCCGACGAATGTTCACCACGGGCTGGGTCGTACTGCTCGTCGGCTCCGCCGTCGCGGGGCTTGCCGGAAACGTCGTGTTGGAGTTGATTGGACGCGGCGTACAGGGAGCCGGTGCGGCACTCATCGCACCCGCGGCACTCACGCTGCTGATGAAGACGTTCGGGTCGAGCCCGAAGGAGCTCGGTGGCGCGCTGGCCCTCTATGGTGCGGCCGCACCGGCAGGGGGAACGGCAGGCGTGTTCCTCGGCGGGGTCATCACCGAGTACATGTCGTGGCCCTGGGTCTTCTTCATTAATATCCCGCTCGCCCTCGTGGTCATCGCCCTCGTCGCCACGGCGCTCCCGGCAGACGGACCGCGGATTCGCGGCTCCATCGACACCGCCGGCGCCCTATTGGTCACCGCTGGACTTGCCCTCGGTGTCTTCGCGATCGTCCGAGCACCTGAGTCTGGATGGGCCAGTCTAGAAACGTGGGGAACTCCCGCCGGAGCGGTCGCCTTGCTCGGATTGTTTGTGCTCGTTCAGGCTCGCCGGAAGCAGCCGCTAATGCGATTGTCGATTTTCCGGATCCCGAATTTAGCCGCGGCCAACCTCGCCCAGTTATTGCTCGCCGCCGCGTGGATCCCAATGTGGTTCTTCTTGAATCTCTACCTGCAACAAGTCCTGGGTTACTCGGCGTTCCCCAGCGGTGCCGCGCTCCTACCAATGACCGCATTCACCATGATCACCATGATCCTGCTTGCACCGAGACTCGCTGCGCGATTCGGTCCGAAAGTGATGACGGTGAGCGGTCTCGTCGTGCTCGCAGGCGCGCTGATGTGGTTGTCCTTCGTTCGCGTGGACGGAAACTTCTGGGTGGATGTCCTCCCGGCGTCGCTTCTGGCCGCACTCGGGATGTCCCTGGCGTTCATCCCGACCCTCGGCACGGCGATCTCCAGCGCTCCGCCGCAGGAGGGCGGCCTCGCTTCCGGCCTCGTCAACACCAGCTACCAGGTCGGATCCGCTCTCGGGCTAGCGGCGATGACAGCCTTTGCAGCCGCGAACGGTGCGACGGAAAGTGGGAACCTTCCGGCGCTGACCACTGGATTCTCTTTGGCATTCATCGGTGCAGCCTCAATTGCCCTGGCCGGCGCCCTGCTTGCTGCAATTACGCTCCGTGCCCCCACCCGCGCGCCGGTGGTCGAAAAAGAAGCCATCGCGACTCGTCAGTGACAGCGGTCGGGTGCGGTCACGGCGTCGGTGGCCGCACCCAATAGACCGTTAGCTTGTCTTAGCATTGAGTGGTGTGAAGAGGTAGTGGCCTTGACCTCGCATGGTGGAAACCTCAACAGAGAGAATATTTATCACGGGAAACACGCCGGGAATTCACTCCTGAGTTCAAAGATGAGGCCGTGAAGGTTTCGGCAGATTGAACTTAGAGGCGGCATGGAGATCCTGAAAAGTAATCCTTCCGCTAGCACGGCTCTCGCAATCCTTCGTATACAAGAAACTGACACTGGCTCTGGAGCAGCGCGGCAATCAGCCCAATCCCTCTGCGTCAAATATCGTTCATAGAACGCCGCCAAAGTGCGCCAAGAGTCACACATCCCTATTGGGTATTCTTTAGCGGGGTCTACTGATTTAGTGCTTATATGCGTGACATTTCCTCGTGTCGGTGGTCGGGTGTTGTCTTAGATCATGACCAGCATGGCGATGGAGCTCACCCGGGCAGCGGCCGCTGTCGTAGCGCTGGGCGGGTCCAGTGCTGAGTTCGCCGGTCTCTCCGATGCGGAGGTGCTGGCGGCGCGCGCCCCGATTGCCGCGTTGCTGCGGCTGAGTAACACGGTGGCGGCGTTGCTGGCGGGTACGATTGCGGAGCGGTCGCGGCCGCAGTTGGGCCAGTCCGGGTTGGCGGCACGCCACGGGTTTGGCAACCCGACGCTGATGGTGCAGCACGCCACCGGCCTCAGCCGCATTGAGGCCGGTCGGCTGCTGGCGGTCGGGGTGCTGATGAGTGAGACCGAGACAGCAGAGCGCGAGGGGGCGGCGCGGGTCGCGCAGGCCCGGGCGGATGCTGCGGCCACGGCCACGGCCACGGCCACGGCCACGGCCGCCGCTGCTGCCGCTGTCGAGGCGGTGGCAGAGGCGCAGCGGGCATTTGACTGGGAGGCGGCGCAGTGGGAGGCGCGGGAGGCCGATCGGGCCGCGGCGTGGGCCGAGTTGTATCCGGGGCTACCGCTGCCGGAGGGTGCACCCCGCCCCGGGGCCGGTGGTCGCCGTGGCGCCGGTCGTCCCGCCCACACCGGTGCCGTCTCTGCCCCTGGTGCCGCCGGTGATCGTGCCGTGGCAGGCGCCGATCGTGCGCGCCGTCGCGGCCGGCACGTTCTCGCCCGGCGTCGGCGATGCCCTGCTGCGAGGCTTGGGCAGTCTGGATCAGGCGATCACCGGGGAGAAGCTTGGCGCCGCGTTGCGTGTGTTGCTGGTGGAGGCTCCGGGCCTGAATACGGAGCAGGCGTTCAAGCGGGCGCGGCGGATGCGGGATGAGTTGGATGCTGCGGGCATCCTCGCGCGGGAGAAGCAGGCCCGCGACGACACCCGGTGGTCGTTGTGGCGGCGGGCCGATGTGGCCTTGCCCCCGGTTAGTGGACACGGGTTAAGCGGCGAGTTGAACTTCCGCGGTCTGTGATGAGTATTGCAGTTCGAAGGCGACGGGGCTGACATCTCCGATCGAGGAGTGCCGGC